>NZ_JBHYXC010000026.1:0-117085 GCF_042751495.1 Streptomyces sp. NPDC059373
GGGTTTTTGGGGGGGGGGGGGGGGACCCCCGCCCGGCCCCCCCCGCCCCTCGCCCTGCGTACGTGCAGCTCAGCCCTGGACGCCGAGCTTCTCCAGCACCAGCTCGCGGACCCGCTTGGCATCGGCCTGGCCTCGGGTGATCTTCATGACCGCACCGATGAGCGCGCCGGCCGCCGCGAGGTTGCCGCCGCGGATCTTGTCGGCGATGGCGCCGTTGGCCGCGATGGCCTCGTCGACGGCGGCGCCGAGGGCGCCCTCGTCCGAGACGACCTTGAGGCCGCGCTTGTCGACGACGGTGTCCGGGTCGCCCTCGCCGGCGAGCACGCCCTCGATGACCTGCCGGGCCAGCTTGTCGTTGAGGTCACCGGACGCGACCAGCGCCGAGACCCGGGCGACCTGCGCCGCGGTGATCGGCAGCTCGGCAAGCTCCACGCCGTCCTCGTTGGAACGGCGGGCCAGCTCGCCCATCCACCACTTGCGGGCCGACGCCGCGTCCGCCCCGGCCTCGATCGTGGCGACGATCAGGTCGATGGCACCAGCGTTGAGGACGGACTGCATCTCGTGTTCGGAGATGCCCCAGTCCTCCTGCAGCCGCTTGCGCCGTACGCTCGGCAGCTCGGGCAGTCCGGCACGCAGTTCCTCGACCCAGTCACGCGCCGGCGCGATCGGGACGAGGTCGGGCTCGGGGAAGTACCGGTAGTCCTCGGCCTCCTCCTTGATCCGGCCGGGGGTGGTGGAGCCGTCCTCCTCGTGGAAGTGCCGGGTCTCCTGGATGATCGTGCCGCCGGAGTTGAGCACCGCCGCGTGCCGCTGGATCTCGTAGCGGGCGGCGCGCTCGACACTGCGCAGCGAGTTGACGTTCTTGGTCTCGCTGCGGGTGCCGAACTTCTCGCGCCCGTGCGGCCGCAGCGACAGGTTGACGTCGCAGCGCATCTGGCCCTGCTCCATACGGGCCTCGGAGACGCCCAGCGCCTTGATCAGCTCGCGCAGCTCGGCGACGTACGCCTTCGCCACCTCCGGCGCCCGCGCGCCCGCGCCCTCGATGGGCTTGGTGACGATCTCGATCAGCGGGATGCCGGCCCGGTTGTAGTCGAGCAGCGAGTGGGACGCGCCGTGGATACGGCCGGTGGAGCCGCCGACGTGGAGCGACTTGCCGGTGTCCTCCTCCATGTGGGCGCGTTCGATCTGCACCCGGAAGACCTCGCCGTCCTCCAGCGAGACGTCCAGATAGCCGTTGAAGGCGATCGGCTCGTCGTACTGGGAGGTCTGGAAGTTCTTCGGCATGTCCGGGTAGAAGTAGTTCTTCCGGGCGAAGCGGCACCACTCGGCGATCTCGCAGTTGAGCGCGAGACCGATCTTGACGGCCGACTCGACGCCGATCGCGTTGACCACCGGCAGCGCGCCGGGCAGGCCCAGGCAGACAGGGCAGACCTGGCTGTTGGGCTCGGCTCCGAGCGTGGTGGAACAGCCGCAGAACATCTTGGTCTTGGTGCCGAGTTCGACGTGGACCTCGAGGCCCATCACCGGGTCGTACGCCGCGAGGGCGTCCTCGTATGACACCAGGTCGTGAGTCACAGTCATTCCTATCAACCCGCCAGCACGTCGTCGTCGCCCAGCCGGCGCAGCTCGCGCACCAGCAGCGCGATGCCGGTCGCGATGGCCGCGGCACTGATCACCGCGTCCAGCAGCAGCAGCTTGTCGTTCTCGGCCTTGCCCCTCTTCACCTGCTTGATGACACCGAGGGTGCCGAAGAGGGTCGTACCGATGGACAGGTAGGTGCCGGGCTTGCTCTTCTTGAAGCCCTTGGCCTTCTCCAGCTTGCTCACAGTGTCGGTGCCTCCTCCAGCAGCGGGTGCCCCCAGCGTGCGGTGAAGCCCGCCTCCACGGCGGCACCGACACGGTAGAGCCGGTCGTCGGCCAGGGCGGGCGCGATGATCTGCAGACCCACCGGCAGCCCGTCCTCGGGGGCGAGCCCGCACGGTACGGACATGGCCGAGTTGCCCGCCAGGTTGGCCGGGATGGTGCACAGGTCGGCGAGGTACATCGCCATCGGGTCGTCCGCCCGCTCCCCGATCGGGAAGGCGGTCGTCGGCGTGGTCGGCGAGATGATCACGTCGACCGAGCCGAAGGAGCGCTCGAAGTCCCGCGTGATGAGGGTGCGAACCTTCTGGGCGCTGCCGTAGTACGCGTCGTAGTAGCCGGAGCTGAGCGCGTACGTACCGAGCATGATCCGGCGCTTCACCTCGGGGCCGAACCCGGCCTCGCGGGTGAGGGCGGTGACCTCCTCGGCCGAGCGGGTGCCGTCGTCGCCGACCCGCAGGCCGTAGCGCAGGCCGTCGAAGCGGGCGAGGTTCGAGGACGCCTCGGAGGGGGCGATCAGGTAGTACGCGGCCAGCGCGTACGTGAAGGAGGGGCAGGAGAGCTCGACGATCTCCGCGCCCAGCTCACGCAACAGCTCCACCGCGTCGTTGAAGCGCTCGACGACGCCGGCCTGGTAGCCCTCGCCGCTGAACTCCTTGACGACGCCTACCCGAAGTCCCTTGACGTTGCCGTTGCGCGCGGCCTCGACGACCGGCGGCACGGGCGCGTCGATCGACGTCGAGTCCATCGGGTCGTGGCCCGCGATGGCCTCGTGCAGCAGCGCCGCGTCCAGGACCGTACGGGCGCAGGGCCCGCCCTGGTCGAGGGACGAGCTGAACGCCACCATGCCGTACCGGGACACCGCGCCGTACGTCGGCTTGACGCCGACCGTGCCGGTGACGGCGGCGGGCTGGCGGATGGAACCGCCGGTGTCCGTGCCGATCGCCAGCGGCGCCTGGAACGACGCCAGGGCGGCGGCACTGCCACCGCCGGAGCCGCCCGGGATCCGGGTGAGGTCCCACGGGTTGCCGGTCGGGCCGTAGGCGCTGTTCTCGGTGGAGGACCCCATGGCGAACTCGTCCATGTTGGTCTTGCCGAGGATCACGATTCCGGCGTTCCGCAGGCGGGTGGTGACCGTCGCGTCGTACGGCGGGATCCAACCGTCGAGGATCTTGCTGCCGACGGTCGTCGGGACGCCCTTCGTGGTGAAGATGTCCTTCAGGGCGAGCGGCACTCCCGCGAGCGGGCCGAGCTTCTCGCCGGCGGCGCGCTTGTCGTCGACCGCCCTGGCCGCCTTGAGGGCGCCCTCGGTGTCGACGTGCAGGAAGGCGTGCACCTTCTCGTCCACCGCGCCGATGCGGTCCAGGTGCGCCTGGGCCACCTCGACGGCGGACGCCTCGCCGGACGCGATGGTCGCGGCGGTCTCGGCTGCGTTGAGCCTGGTGAGATCGGTCATCGTGATCAGTCCTCCCCCAGGATCTGCGGCACCTTGAAGCGCTGCTGCTCCTGGGCCGGGGCGCCGGACAGCGCCTCCGCCGGGGTCAGGCAGGGCCCTACCTCGTCAGGGCGCATGACATTGGTCAACGGCAGCGGGTGGGAGGTCGGGGGTACGTCCTCGCCGGCCACCTCGGAGACGCGGGCTACCGCGCCGATGATCTCGTCCAGCTGCGAGGCGAAGTGGTCGAGCTCTTCGTCCTTCAGCTCAAGACGCGACAGCCGGCCGAGGTGGGCGACCTCCTCGCGCGTGATGCCAGGCATGCAGCGATCCTCTGGGGGTGAGTTTGGTGTTTTCGGGCCAATCCTATGGGGGCGGGCCCCCACGGGGCGAAACGCTTTGCGTACCCGCCTTCGTCGGCGCCCACTGCGTGGGCAGTGCGCCCGGCCTGGCGGCCGGGCGGTGTTTCCCACCCGCACCACCCGTGCGGCAGTCGTTGTCGGCTTTCGGTGGCCCTTGTGGGTGGTTGCACGCCGTCGGCGGCTCTCCGTGCAGTGGCCCGAAGCCACCGGCGGGGCGTAACCACCCAGAGGAGCCACCGTCAGCCGAAGAACAGAGCCGCACGGGCGAGCGAAGCGAGATGGGGGTCCCCCGGCCGAAGGCTGGGGGAGGGTGGGAAACACCGCCCGGCCGCAGGCCGGGCGCAGCCGGGAGCGCGGCTCAGCCGACGTCCGGCACAGCCTGCGCCGCAGGCGTGGGCGCCACAGGCGTGGGCGCCGGCGTGGGCGCAGCCTCGAGCTCCCTCGGGCGGTGCCAGCCCGTACGGCCGCGAAGCCGCAACCACGCCGTGGTCTCGTCCGGCGGCATCGCGGCGGCGACCAGCCAGCCCTGGATGGCGTCGCACCCCAGGTCCCGGAGCCGCTCCCAGGTCTCGTCGTCCTCGACGCCCTCCGCGACGACGAGAAGACCGAGTGAGTGCGCGAGGTCGATCGTGCAGCGCACGATCTCCGCGTCCTCCGCATCGACGACGAGCCGGGCCACGAACGACCGGTCGATCTTGAGCTCGCTCACCGGCAGCCGCCGCAGATGGACCAGCGACGAGTACCCGGTGCCGAAGTCGTCCAGCGACATCTTCACGCCGTGCCCGGTCAGCCCAGCGAGGGTGTCCGCGGC
This sequence comes from Streptomyces sp. NPDC059373, assembly GCF_042751495.1. NCBI lineage: Bacteria > Bacillati > Actinomycetota > Actinomycetes > Kitasatosporales > Streptomycetaceae > Streptomyces > Streptomyces sp. NPDC059373. The sequence continues at coordinate 4,469 of NZ_JBHYXC010000026.1, forward strand.
CCGCTGCGGGTCCTCGAGGAGTACGTGTTCCGTTATCTCCAGCTGGAGCGCCCCCGGCGGGACCCCGTGCCGAGCCAGCCGCGCGGCCACCGCACCGGCGAAGCCGGGCGAGTGCACGTCGCGCGGCGAGACATTGACGGCGACCGGCACTTCGAGCCCCATGGCCCGCCAGCGGGCGATCTGGCCGAGCGCCTTCTCCAGGACGTACTCCGTGAGGTGCGGCATGAGCCCGGAGGTCTCGGCGATGGCGATGAAGTCCTCGGGGCTGACCCGGCCGCGCTCCGGGTGGACCCAGCGCACCAGCGCCTCGAGCCCGACCACCTGCCCGTCGAAGCGGACCTTGGGCTGGTAGTGCAGTTCGACGTCGCCGGCGTCCAGCGCGCGGCGCAGGTCGCCGAGGAGGCCGAGCCGGTCGGGGGTGTTGCCGTCGCGCTTGGCCTCGTAGACCTCGACGCCGCTGCGGTCACGTTTCGCCTGGTACATCGCGACGTCGGCGCGCCGCAGCAGGCCCTCCGCATCGCCGGCGTGGTCCGGATAGACGGCGACCCCGGCGCTCGCTTCGAGAACCAGGGTCAGACCGTCGAGGCTTAAGGGCGAGCTCAGCGCGGCCACCAGCGTCCGGGCGATCCGCTGGGCCCGGGTCGGCGAGTCGCAGGTCGGCAGCAGCACCGCGAACTCGTCACCGCCGAGCCGGGCGGCCTCGGCGCCCCTGGGGAGGGCGAGCCGCAGGCGGTCGGCGATCTGCAGCAGCAGCCGGTCGCCGGCCATGTGCCCGAGGGTGTCGTTGACGGAGCGGAACTTGTCCAGGTCGATCAGCACCAGGGCCGTCCGGTCCCCGTTGCGCTGCGCGTCGTCAATTGCCGTCCAGGCGCGCTCCAGCAGCCACTGCCGGTTCGGCAGCCCGGTGAGGGGATCCCGCAGCTGCTCCTCGGCCCGGGCGTGCGCGATCCAGAGCGTGGAGTCCAGCGCGATGAGCGGCACCGCGAAGAGCGGGAGCAGTACGGGGAGTTGTACGGCGACGACGATGATGAGCGGCGAGATGCCGAGCAGCGCGACGCCGACGAGCCCCTGCCGGATCAGTGCCGTACGGGCCACCGTCGGCAGTCCGCCGTCGCGCGGGACGATGGCATACCACAGAAGGGTGCGGGTCGCAGCGAGGTAGGCGAGCGCGGAGACGACGACAGCCGGTACGGCGGCCATCCCCCAAGTGGAGGGGTACCAGGGCTGCTCGGCCGAGGGATGGGTGCCGAAGGCGGCCAGTCCCAGCGAGGCCGCGCCGATGCCGAGGATGTCGACGGCGCCGTGCAGCATGGCCTGCCGCCAGCGGTGCCGGCGGGCGCAGCCGACGAGTACGACGACGGCCAGGCTGACCAGGACGGCGGGCACCCAGCCGTAGAGCAGGAGCATGGCCAGGGTCAGCGAGGCGCCGGATCCCGTGCCGCCCCACCAGCGGTCGCGGCCCATGGCGACGAGATGGCCGACGATGATGCCGGTCAGGACGGCGAAGGCCCAGCCCACGGTGCCGCCGGGGAAGAGCGCGTCGCCGTCCAGTCGGACCCGGGTGACACCGGTGCCGAGTGCCAGCCCGGCGGCGCCGACGACCGCGTACCTCAGTGCTGCCGATGGCAGCGCCGGCGCGGCCGACTGACTCAGCCGCCGCGCCGGTCCGGCGCTGTCCGTCGGTTCCATGCCCGTCCCTCTCGCAGCCCGTGCCGGTGGATCGATCACGCCTTTGGCCCACGGGATGGAGGCGCGCTTCTCAACAGTAGGCCGGATAAGGCTGCCACGGGCACCGATCGGCTGCTGTTGCCCGATTGCGACCTGGCCGCCCGGATCCTTCTGGTATCGGCCGAACGGGTGATGACGTGCCGTCACTCGGCAGGGTTGACCGCCGCCGCCCGGGCCGCTTCGGCACCTTGTTCGAGGAGTACGCCGAAGCCGTCCTCGTCCAGGACCGGCACCTTCAGCTGGATGGCCTTGTCGTACTTCGAGCCGGGGTTGTCGCCGACCACCACGAAGTCGGTCTTCTTCGACACCGACCCGGTGACCTTCGCCCCACGGCTGCCGAGCGCCTCCTTCGCGCCGTCCCGGGTGTATGTGGCGAGGGTGCCGGTGACGACGACGGTGAGCCCTTCGAGGGGGCGCGGCCCTTCGTCGGAGCCCTCCTCGGTGAACTTGACCCCGGCCCGCCGCCACTTCTCGATGATCTCCAGGTGCCAGTCCTCGGCGAACCACTGCTTGAGCGAGGCCGCGATGGTCGGGCCGACGCCCTCGACCGCCGCCAGCTCCTCCTCGCCCGCGTCCTTGATCCGGTCCAGGTCGCGGAACTCACGGGCCAGGGCCTCGGCGGCGACCGGGCCGACGTGACGGATCGACAGCCCGGTGATGATCCGGGCCAGCGGGCGCTGCTTGGCGGCCTGGATGTTGTCCAGCATGGCCAGGGTGTTCTTCTTCGGCTCGCCCTTCTGGTTGGCGAAGACCGTGGCGATCTTCGGCTCGCCGCTCTCCGGGTCGCGCTTGGGCAGTCCGGTGTCCTGGTCGAGTACGTACGCCCTGATGGGGAGCAGGTCCTCGACCTTGAGGTCGAACAGGTCGCCCTCGTCGCGCAGCGGAGGATCGGCAGGCTCCAGCGGCTTGGTGAGGGCGGCGGCCGCGACATAGCCGAAGCTCTCGATGTCGAGGCACCTGCGGCCGCCGAGGTAGAACAGCCGCTCGCGCAACTGGGCGGGGCAGGAGCGGGCGTTGGGGCACCGAAGGTCGATGTCCCCCTCCTTCATCGGGCGTAGCTCCGAACCGCACTCCGGGCACTCGGCGGGCATCACGAACTCCCGCTCGGTGCCGTCCCGCAGATCGGCGACCGGGCCGAGGATCTCCGGGATGACGTCGCCGGCCTTGCGCAGCACCACGGTGTCGCCGATGAGCACGCCCTTGGCCTTGACCACGTCCTGGTTGTGCAGGGTGGCGAACTCGACCTCGGAACCGGCGACCTTGACCGGCTCGACCACGGCATAGGGCGTGACTCGGCCGGTGCGTCCTACGCCGACCCGGATGTCGACCAGCTTGGTGTTGACCTCTTCGGGGGCGTACTTCCAGGCGATGGCCCAGCGCGGGGCGCGGGCGGTGGACCCGAGGCGGCCCTGGAGCGGGATCTCGTCGATCTTGATGACGATGCCGTCGATCTCGTGCTCGACGTCATGGCGGTGCTCGCCGTAGTAGGCGATGACCTCCTTGACCTCGGCGAGGGTGTCCACGACGCGGGCGTGGGTGGTGGTCGGCAGGCCCCAGTCGCGCAGCAGGTCGTACGCCTGCGACAGCCGGTCGATGTCGAAGCCCTCACGGGCGCCGATGCCGTGCACCACCATGTGCAGCGGGCGGCTCGCGGTGACCCGGGGGTCCTTCTGGCGCAGCGAACCGGCCGCCGCGTTGCGCGGGTTGGCGAAGGGCTTGTCACCCGCCTCGACCAGGCGGGCGTTAAGCTCCTCGAACTTCTCCATGGGGAAGTAGACCTCGCCGCGGATCTCGACCAGCGCCGGGATCCGGTCCCCGGCCAGCCGGTCCGGGATCTCGGCGATGGTGCGGACGTTGGGCGTGATGTCCTCACCGGTGCGGCCGTCGCCCCGGGTCGCGGCGCGGGTGAGCCGGCCGTGCTCGTACGTGAGGTTGACGGCGAGGCCGTCCACCTTGAGCTCGCACAGGAAGTGGTACGGGCTGTGTTCGTTGTCGGGGGGGCCCAGTTCGGCGACGATGCGCTCGGCCCAGGCGTCCAGCTCCTCGTCCTCGAAGGCGTTGTCGAGGGAGAGCATGCGCTCGCGGTGCTGGACGGAGGTGAACTCGGTCGCGTACGCACCCGCGACCTTCTGCGTCGGGGAGTCGGGGGTGCGCAGCTCCGGATACTCCTCCTCCAGCGCCTCGAGCTTCCGCAGCAGGCGGTCGAAGTCGGCGTCGCTGACGACCGGTGCGTCGTTGACGTAGTAACGGAAGCGGTGCTCCTCGACCTCTTCGGCCAGCCGGCCGTGCTGCTCGCGTACCTCGGCAGGAATCTCCACTTCCCCGTCCTTCCTCACTCTGGGTTGTCGACGAGCGATCGTGCAGCCTTCGAGCAGTGCTCGAGCACGGCACGGGCATAGGCCGGTGAGGCCCCCGCCAGACCGCAGGACGGGGTGACGGCAACGGAGCGGCCCAAGGCCCCCGGTGCCAGTCCCAGCCTGCGCCACAGCGCCCGAACACCACTGACGCTACCGGCAGGGTCTGACAATCGGGAGTCCGTGCCCGGCACGACACCGGCGAACAGCGCGGTCCCCGCTTCGGCGGCCTCCCCGAAGTCGTCCCAGTCACTCTCCGTCAGCAAGTCGAAGTCGAACGACACCCCGGCGACCCCGGCACGGCGCAGCAGCGCGAAGGGCACCTCCGGCGCGCACGAGTGGGCGATCACCGGCGCCCCGACACCGCCGATCACCTCCCGCAGGCCGCCCTCCACCACCTGGCGGTCCACCGCCCGGTACGTCCGGTAGCCGCTGGCCGACCTGATGCGCCCGAGCAGGACAGCGGTCAGCGAGGGCTCGTCCAACTGCAGGACGAGCTGCGCGCCGGGGATGCGGCGGCGTACGTCGGCGACGTGCAGCCGAAGGCCTTCGGTGAGGGACTCGGTGAGGTCCCGGCAGGCCCCGGCGTCGGACAGCGCGGCCTCGCCGTTCTTGAGCTCGACGCCGGCCGCCAGCGTCCACGGGCCGACGGCCTGCACCTTCAGTACGCCGCCGTACCCTTGCGTGAACTCCTCCAGCGCGTCCAGGTCCTCGCCCAGCCACGCCCTGGCCCGCCGGGTGTCCCGCCCGGGCCGGTCCCCGAACCGCCAGCCGCTGGGCTCCACCCGGGCGTACAGCTCGACCAGCATCCCGAGCGTCCGCCCGAGCATGTCCGCGCCGGGACCCCGGGCCGGCAGCTCAGGCAGGAAGGGCAGCGCCTCCAGCGCCCCCGTCGACGTACGCGCCGCCTCCCGGGCGTCCTCGCCCGGCATGGACCCGATCCCCGTCGCCGCCCCTTCGGGCAGCACAAACTCATCCGTACTCACGCACGAAGCGTACGAGACCCGCCTAACGTCCCGGTCGCACCGTGAGGTCGTAGATCTCCGCATCGCGCGGCAGATCGATCGCCGTGAGGATGGTCGTCGCCACCGACTCCGGGTCGATCCAGCGCGCGGCGTCGTACTCCTTGCCCTCATGCCGGTGCACCTTGGCCTGCATCGGGGTCGCCGTCCGGCCCGGGTAGACCGAGGTGACGCGGACGCCGTTGCCGTGCTCCTCCAGGCGCAGCGCGTCGGCGAGCCCCTTCAGCGCGTGCTTGCTGGCGGCGTACGCGCCCCACTCGGCGTGCGCGTTCAGGCCCGCGCCGGAGTTGACGAAGACGACATGGCCGCGCGCCAGCCGCAGTTGGGGCAGGACGAGCCGGGTCAGCTCGGCAGGGGCGACCAGATTGGCCGCCAGCGTCTGCTGCCAGATCTTCGGGGTGAGTTCGCCGATCGCGCCCAGCTCGACGATGCCCGCGATGTGGTGCAGCGAGTCCAGCCGCTCCGGCAGCTCCTGGTGCGACAGCGCCCACGACAGCCGCTCCGGCTCCGCCAGGTCCCCGACCAGCGTACGAGCCCCGGGGAAGCCCACCGCCAGTTCCTTCGCCCGCCCCGCGTCACGCGCCAGCAGCCACAGCTGGTCGCCCCGCTCGATGAGGCGCCGCGCGACGGCGGCGCCGATGCCGGAACCGGCCCCGGTGATCAGATGAGTCGCCATGCCGACCATGATCCCATCCCCGTCACCGGATGCCGACGGCCGGAGGTCGGCGCAGCACCCCGAAGCAGCGACGCGTCGCGAGGGGGGGAAGGAGGTGCGCGGATGCCCGGCTACCCACCCACGGGCAGGGAGCACCCGCGAAGCGTCACCTCAGCCATCGGCGTCGACCGGCTCCGTCCCGTCGGCGGAGCGCAGGGCGACCAACGCCAGCAGGCAGGAGGCGATGGCGGCGATGCCGCAGACGATGTAGCCGACGGAGTAGCCGTGGCCGAGGGCCTCGAGGGCGAGGGAGGAGGCATGGCCGGGCGGGGTGGTGGCGGGGACGGAGTTGACGGCGAGGGGGCCGCCTTCGTGGGCGACTTCGGTGGCGGCGGCCTTGACCTGGGCGGTGAGGTCGGAGGAGGCGAGCTTGGTGGTGAACTCGGAGGCGGCGCGGGACAGGGCGATGGCGCCGATGACGGCCGGGCCGAGGGTGAAGCCGAAGTCACGCAGCAGGCTGGTGGAGGCGCTGGCCATGCCGGCGTAGTGGACGGGGACGGTGTTGACGGCGGTGGCGGTGATCGAGGAGACGGTGAACGCGAAGCCGATGCCGACCAGGCCGATGGGCAGGATGAGCGAGGTGAGCGCACGGTCGCCGACCGGGAGGGTGGCGGCGATGAAGTCGCCGACGGCTATCAGCCCGAGGCCGCCGCCGAGCACCCAGCGCGGGCTGACCTTCTCCAGGAGCCGGGAGATCAGCGGCATCAGGAGCAGGGTCCAGCTGTTGAGGAGGATGAAGGCGACCGAGGAGCGCAGCGGGCTCTGGTGCTGGATCGGGCCGAGCCGGATGCTGGTGGCGTAGGCGGTGCCGAGGTAGCTGAACATGCCGACGACGGCGACGATCGAGGCCACCGCGAAGGCGCGGTTCTTGAACAGGTCCAGGCGCAACAGCGGTGAGGCGGCGCGCCGTTCGGCCGCGATGAACAGGCCGATGAAGACGGCGGCGAGGACGTAGGCGATGACGACCGGGGTCGCGGTCCAGCCGTCCGTGGGGCCCTGGATGACCGCGTACAGCAGGGCGAACATGCCGACGCCCACGGTGATCTGGCCGGCCAGGTCCAGCGAACGGCCTTCGGGGGCGCTGGAGTTGTGCGCGAAGAGCTGGCTGAGCAGGGTGCTGACGGCGGCCAGTCCGGCCACGACGACGAAGGCGATGCGCCACGACCCGTAGTTGCCGGTGATGCCGCCGAGGACGGGGGCGACGAAGCCACCGCTGGACAGGGCGGCGGCCCAGATCGCGATCGTACGGGCGCGGTCGCGGGCGGTGTGGGTACCGGCGGCGATGACGGCCAGGGAGGTCGGGAAGAGGGCGGCGGCGCCGAGGCCGGCGATGACCTGGCCGATCCACAGCTGGTGCACACCGCTCGCGGCGGCGGCCACGACCTCACCGAGGAGCAGCAGCGCGGACCCGCCGACCAGCAGCCGCTTACGGCCGAAGAGGTCGCCGAGGACGCCGAAGGTCAGCTCGAGGACGGTGACGGGCAGCAGGAAGGCGTCCGAGATCCAGGTGAGCTGGGAGCCGATGGGGTGCAGATCCTCCTGGAACAGTCCGTTCAGGGTGGCCGGCATGGCCAGCGCGATCTGGGCCAGGCAGACGGCGAAACAGCCTGCGATCAGCGTGCCGAGGGGCAGACCGCCGCCCGGCGAGGCGCTTCCGGCCCCGAGGCCGGGGGTGGTGCGGGTTTGAGTGGACACGAAATGCTCCCTATGTACGGCGTTGTACGGCAGCGGCGCTCCGAGATTCGCTCGAATGTAGGGCTCTTTTTCGACGGCCGTCAATGGATTGCCCCATGTTTCCCGACGGCTATCCCATAACGGCGCTACGGGTGGGACTCAGGTGACGGGAATCGTGTCCAGCAGCAGCGCGGCCTCACCGCGCGCCGGACCCTCGTAGGCCTTCGCCAGCGACTGGAACAGCTCCTCGGCACGCGCGGCGGGCCAGTCCTCGGGCAGATGCTCGGCCGGCAGATGCGGGTCGGTACGGACCTGCTCCAGCCAGTCCGTGTGCAGCAGCAACTGGCGGGCCAGGTCACCGACGCCCTCGGCCTCCGCGCCCCAGCGCTCGAGGAAATCCCGGTACCCCTCGGCGACCGCCTCGACGTCGAAGGCCGTCTCCAGCACCGTACGGGCGTCGGTGGGCCCGGCGGCGGCCGCGCCCCGGAAGACCTTCAAGTGGTCGTCCAGCCCCAGCCCCTCGACCAGCGCCGGCACGTCCACCGCGCCGGGCGCCACCCACAGGCCGTTCTGCAGCAACCCGAAGCCGCCCCACACCAACCGCGAGCGCAGGTCGTGCCGCTCACGCCGCCACGCCTCGGGGAGGGAGTACCCCACCAGCGTCCAGGTGCCGTCCCAGTCCCGGTTCACCGCGCCGGTGTGCCAGATCCGGTCGTACCCGTCCTGCAGCACGGACGCCGCCCGCTCCGTCAGCCCGAAGTACGTCTTGCGGCCCACCCGGTGACGCACCAACAGCCCGCGCCCGACCATTCGCGTCAGCGTGGACCGTACCGCCTCCTCGCCCACCCCGACCCGCCCGAAGACATCGATCAGGCTGGCCGTGGCCACGGCTGTGCCCTGCCCCAGCACATGGATGCCGAAGAAGCTCAGCATCAGCGACTGCGGCCGGGCCGCCGCCTGCTGACCCGGTGACGTCACGCGGTGGCGTGCGCCTGCGTACGGCGCTCCGTCGTCGCGATCGTGGCCGAACCGACGACGCGCGTGCCGTCGTACAGGACGACCGCCTGGCCGGGCGCGATCCCCCGCACCGGCTCCCCGGTGAAGCGGACCCTCAGCTCGCCCTCGACCACCTCCGCCGTGACGGGGACATCGGCCCCGTGCGCGCGCAGCTGGGCGGTGTACGCCGCCGGGACCCCCGCGACGGGCGGGGTCCCGCACCAGCGCGGGCGGATGGCCGTCAGGGCGGTGACGTCCAGCGCGTCGGCCGGTCCCACGGTGACCGTGTTGTTCACCGGCGAGATGTCCAGCACGTACCGCGGCTTCCCGTCGGCCGCCGGCACCCCGAGTCGCAACCCCTTGCGCTGGCCGACGGTGAACCCGTAAGCGCCGGTGTGGGTGCCGAGCTTCATGCCGTCCTCGTCGAGGATGTCCCCCTCGGCGGTGCCCAGTCGCTTGGCCAGGAAGCCCTGCGTATCGCCGTCCGCGATGAAGCAGATGTCGTGACTGTCCGGCTTCTTCGCCACGGACAGCCTGCGGGCCGCCGCCTCGGCGCGGATCTCCTCCTTCGTGGTGAGCGTGTCACCCAGCGGGAAGAGCGCGTGCGCGAGCTGCCGCTCGTCCAGCACCCCCAGCACGTACGACTGGTCCTTGGCGGCGTCGCTCGCCCGGTGCAGCTCGCGGGTGCCGTCGGGGTTGACGACGACGGTGGCGTAATGGCCCGTACAGACGGCGTCGAAGCCGAGGGCTATCGCCTTGTCCAGCAGCGCCGCGAACTTGATCTTCTCATTGCAGCGCAGGCAAGGATTCGGGGTGCGGCCCTCGGCGTACTCGGCGAAGAAGTCCTCGACCACGTCCTCCCGGAAGCGGTCCGCCAGGTCCCACACGTAGAAGGGGATGCCGATCACATCCGCGGCGCGGCGTGCGTCGTGGCTGTCCTCGATCGTGCAGCACCCGCGTGCGCCGGTACGGAACGATTTCGGGTTCGCGGAGAGCGCGAGGTGCACGCCCGTCACGTCATGCCCCGCATCGGCCGCGCGGGCCGCGGCCACGGCGGAGTCCACGCCGCCGCTCATCGCGGCCAGCACGCGGAGGCGGCGGCCGTCGCCGGGGTTCGTGGGTGCACCGGGGAAGTCAGTCATAGCCCTACCAGAGTAATGGCACCGTCGGCCGCCGACGGCGAGAGAGCCGGGGGCTACATCAGGCCGGCGCGGCGGGCGCGGTCGGCGACGGGGCCGATGGCTTTGGCGAGGGCGTCGACGTCGGCCTGGGTGGACGTGTGGCCCAGCGAAAACCGCAGGGAGCCGCGGGCGAGGTCGGGGTCGGAGCCCATGGCCAGCAGCACGTGGCTGGGCTGGGGCACCCCGGCCGTGCAGGCGGAGCCGGTGGAGCATTCGATGCCCTGGGCGTCCAGCAGCAACAGCAGGGAGTCGCCTTCGCAGCCGGGGAACGAGAAGTGGGCGTTGGCCGGGAGGCGGCCCTCCGCCGAGGGGTCGCCGTTCAGTACGGCGTCCGGGACGGCGGCGCGTACCTTGGCGATGAGGTCGTCGCGCAGGGCACCCACTTCCCGCGCGAAGTCGGCGCACCGCTTCGCCGCCAGCGTGCCGGCGACGGCGAAGGCGGCGATCGCTGGCACATCCAGCGTTCCGGAGCGTACGTTGCGCTCCTGGCCGCCGCCGTGCAGCAGCGGCACCGGCGTCATCTCCCGGCGCAGAACGAGCGCGCCGACCCCGTACGGCCCGCCGACCTTGTGCCCGGTGACGGTCATCGCGTCGAGCCCCGACGCAGCGAAGTCGACCTCGACCTGACCGAAGGCCTGCACCGCGTCGGAGTGCAGCGGGACCTCGAACTCCTGGGCCACAGCGCTCAGTTCGCGCACCGGCATGATCGTGCCGACCTCGTTGTTGGCCCACATGACGATCGCCAGGGCGACGTCCCCCGGTTCACGGGCGATCGCCTCGCGCAGCGCTTCCGGGTGGACGCGCCCGTACGGGTCGACAGGGAGCCACTCGACGCGCGCGCCCTCGTGCTCGGCGAGCCAGTCCACCGCGTCCAGCACCGCATGGTGCTCGACGGGGCTGACGAGCACCCGAGTCCGGCGCGGATCGGCGTCCCTGCGTGCCCAGTACAGGCCCTTGACCGCGAGGTTGTCGGCCTCGGTGCCACCTCCCGTGAAGACGACCTCGCTGGGCCGGGCGCCGAGCGCCGCGGCCAGGGATTCGCGGGACTCCTCGACCTGCCGCCGGGCGCCGCGGCCCGAGGCGTGGAGGGAGGAGGCATTGCCCGTGACGGCGAGCAGGTCAGTCATCGCCCGCACCGCCTCCGGCAGCATCGGAGTGGTGGCGGCGTGGTCGAAGTAGGCCATGATGCCCCCGATTCTACGGGCGCGGATCCAGCGCGCGACCCCCGGCGGGTCGCAGCCGTAAGGAGCGTGTCCCCACCACCCGACGACCGCCACCCGACAACGACGGAAAGCCCCGAGATCACACCCACCCACACCCCACCACCCAACGACAACGACGAGAAGGCCCGGGTCGGAGCCCACCCACCCGACCGGCAGGCAACAGCGGCGGGGAGGGCCGGGGTCGCAGGGGTGGGGGTTCTGGACGCTCCGCATATTTGTGTGCGGCATGCCGGGCAAGGCAACGGAGGACCCGTCACGCACGTAAATATGTCGGTCCAGGACCCCCAGCCCCGGAGGCCCCGGACCGCACCGGCACCGGCACCGCTACCCGCACCGGCACCGGCACCGCAGCCGTGCCGCTCACGCTTCCTCCAGCGCCGTACTCCTCCGGTGCCAGGCCCTCGGCGCCCGCCAGTGGAACCGCATGGCCAGCAGCCGCAGCACGAAGGCGCAGATCACGGCCACGACGCCGGTCGCCGGGGTCAGCGCGTCGAAGCGGATCAGGAGTACGACCATCGTCGCGCCGACCATCGCCGGCACGGCGTACAGGTCCCGGTCCCAGCGCAGCAGCGACGGCACCTCGTTGCCGAGCACGTCCCGGAGCACGCCGCCGCCCACGGCCGTGGCGAGGCCGAGGGCGGCGGAGGCGGTGAGGTTGAGCCCGTAGTCGTACGCCTTGGTGGTGCCGATGACGGCGAAGAGGCCGAGTCCGGCCGCGTCGAAGACGTTGATCGTGGTGTTGATGCGCTCGACCTCGGGGTGGAGGAAGAAGACCACGGCCGTCGCGATCAGCGGCGTGATGAAGTACCCCTGATCGGTGAAGGCCGCCGGCGGCACGGCCCCGATGATCAGATCCCGGATCAGCCCGCCCCCGAGCGCGGTGACCTCGGCGAGTACGGCGAGGCCGAAGACGTCGAAGTTCTTGCGGACCGCGAGCAGCGCCCCGGAGATCGCGAAGACGAAGATCCCGGCGAGGTCGAGGACATGCTGAACGGAATGGCTGAACAAATCGGTGTGCACGCCGACAGTTCTACGGGACCTCCGCCCGCCCTGGCCAGGAGGCGAACCTCCTGGCCGCCTCCTGGCCGGGGGGGGACTACGCCGGCGCGTTTTCCGGGTGGTGGCAAGCCACCTCGTGCCCGGTGGCCAGGGCCACCAGCGGCGGCTCCGTGGTCTTGCAGACCTCGGTCGCCTTCCAGCAGCGCGTGTGGAAGCGGCAGCCCGGCGGCGGGGCGATCGGCGACGGCACATCGCCCGTCAGGAGAATCCGCTCGCGCTGCGTTCGCCGCTTCGGGTCCGGTACCGGCACCGCCGACAGCAGCGCGTTGGTGTACGGGTGCATCGGCTTGGCGTACAGGGACTCGCGGTCGGCGACCTCGACGATCTTGCCGAGGTACATGACCGCGATGCGGTCGGAGACGTGCCGGATGACCGACAGGTCGTGCGCGATGATCACATAGGTGAGCCCCAGCTCGCTCTGCAGGTCGTCAAGGAGGTTGACGACCTGCGCCTGGATGGAGACATCCAAAGCGGAGACCGGCTCGTCCGCCACGACCAGCTTGGGCTTGAGCGCGAGCGCCCGGGCGATGCCGATGCGCTGTCGCTGGCCGCCGGAGAACTCGTGCGGATAGCGGTTGTAGTGCTCGGGGTTGAGGCCGACGAGTTCCAGGAGGTCCTGGACCTCCTTCTTCGCCCCGTGCTCGGTCTGCACCTTCTGCAGGCGGAAGGGGGCGCCGACGATCGTGCCGATGGTGTGCCGGGGGTTCAGGGACGAGTACGGGTCCTGGAAGATCATCTGGACGTCCCGGCGCATGGGGCGCATGGCCCCGGTGCTGAGATGCGTGATGTCCCTGCCCTGGAACTCGACCTTTCCGCCGGTCGGTTCGAGCAGTCGGGTGATCAGCCGGCCCATCGTCGACTTGCCGCAGCCGGACTCCCCGACGACGCCCAGTGTCTCGCCGGGCATCACCTGGAAGTCGATGCCGTCGACCGCTTTGACGGCGCCGACCTGACGGCGCAGCACACCCTTGGTGATGGGGAAGTGCTTGACCAGCCCGCTCACGCGGAGCAGCGGCTCGGTCTCGGTCTTGGTCGCTTTGTCCGTCGGCATGGCGGCAGCCTGTTCGTTGGTCACAGCTTCGGCGCAATCTCTTCGGTCCAGATGCGCTCCCGGTCCACCTGGCTGAGGTGGCAGGCGGCGAAGTGCCCTTCGGTAACCTCGCGCAGCTCCGGTACGAGCGACTGGCTGGCCCCTTCGGTCAGCTCGGCGTACGGGCAGCGCGGGTGGAAGGCGCAGCCCGGCGGCACGTTGATCAGGCTGGGCGGGGCGCCCTTGACCGGGTTGAGCCGGTCGGTGCGCTCACGGTCCATGCGTGGCATGGAGCCCAGGAGGCCCCAGGTGTAGGGGTGCTGGGGTTCGGTGAAGACCTTCTCGGCGGAACCGCGCTCGATGCAGCGGCCGGCGTACATCACCAGCAGGTCGTCGGCGAGTTCGGCCACGACGCCGAGGTCGTGGGTGATCATGATGACCGCCGAGCCGAACTCCTTCTGGAGATCCCGGATCAGGTCGAGGATCTGCGCCTGCACGGTGACGTCGAGCGCCGTGGTCGGCTCGTCCGCGATCAGCAGTTCCGGGTTGTTGACCAGCGACATCGCGATCATCGCGCGCTGCCGCATGCCGCCGGAGAACTGGTGCGGATAGTCGGAGAACCGCTTGGCCGGCTCAGGGATCCCCACCCGGTCCAGCATCTCGACCGCCCGCTTGCGGGCGACGCCCTTGGAGACCTGGTGGTGCACCCGGTACGCCTCGACGATCTGGGCGCCGATCGTGTAGTAGGGGTGCATCGCCGACAGCGGGTCCTGGAAGATCATCGCCATCTTGTGGCCGCGCAGCCGTCGTACGCGGTCGGGGTCGGCGCCGATCAGCTCCTCGCCGTCCAGCCAGACCTCGCCGGATATCCGGGCGCGGGCGGAGCGGTGCAGGCCCATGATGCCGAGCGAGGTGACCGACTTGCCGGAACCGGACTCGCCGACGATGCCGAGGGTCTTGCCGGGCTGGAGGTCGAAGGAGAGTCCGTCCACGGACTTGACCAGGCCGTCGTCGGTGTCGAAATGGATCTTCAGGTCGCGGACCGCGAGGAAGGCCTCGGCCTCGGCGGGTGGCGCGGCGGACACCGGCTCACCCACCGCGGAGGCCGCCGTGGTCGCGGTCTGCGGTTCCTTGTCCGCGCTGGTCACGAGTACCTCACCCGGGGGTCGATTGCGGCGTACACAAGGTCCACGAGCAGGTTGCAGACCACGATGAAGAAGGCGGCGACCATGGTGACGCCGAGAACCTTGGGCAGGTCGTTGTCCACCACGGCCTGGACGGCGTAGGCGCCCAGCCCCTGGAGGGAGAAGACCTGCTCGGTGATGAGGGCACCGCCGACCAGCAGACCGAAGTCCATGCCGAAGATGGTGACGATCGGAGTGAGGGCGGCCCGCAGGCCGTGCCTGGTGATCACCGCACGTTCACGCAGGCCCTTGGCCCGTGCGGTGCGGATGTAGTCCTCGTTCATCGTCTCCAGCATTCCCGCGCGGGTCAGCCGGGCGTAGAGCGCGGAGTACAGGAACGCGAGACTGCACCAGGGAAGGATCAGGTTCCAGGCCCACTCCGCCGGATTGTCGGTGAAGGGCACGTAGCGCAGGTTGTCCCAGATGCCCCACTGGAAGCTGAACAGCGACAGGGCGAGCATGCCGGTGAAGAAGATCGGCAGGGACACCCCGGCCAGGGCGAATCCCATCGACAACCGGTCGAAGATCGAGCCCCGCTTGAGCGCCGAGAGCACGCCGATCGCCACACCGGAGACCACCCAGATCACGGCGGCGCCGACGGCCAGTGACAGCGTGACCGGGATCCGGGAGCTGAGCTCGGGCCAGACCTCGACATGGCTCTTGAAGGAGTAGCCGAAGCACGGCCGGCTGCAGCTCGCGGCGTCCGGGCCGAACTTGTAGTTGGCGCCCATCACGATGGCCTTGATGAAGTGCCAGTACTGCTCGTAGAGCGGCAGGTCGAACCCGAGGTTCTTCTTGACCGCCGCGATGGATGCGGGGTTGGCGTCCTTACCGACGTACTGGGTCGCCAACTGGGTGGTGGTCTGTCCGCCGAGGCGGGGCACGAGGAAGAAGATCGCAAAGGTGACTGCGCTGACCACCAGCAGCAGCAGTATCGCCGCGATCACGCGTCGGATGATGTACGCAGTCACAGCCGTGCGGCGCCGGGGGCCGCCGGGCCGGGGGGTCACCCGGCCCGGCGGAACCCGAAGCCTTCACCTGCCTTTCAGGAACTCGGTCGGCTTGCCGCCGCTGTTACTTGGAGGAGCCGATCAGCAGGTAGTCGTACATACCCAGGTACGCCTGCGTCACTGTGACGTTGGTGGCGTTCGCGGGGCGGTACAGCAGGTTCTTGCGGTAGATCAGCGGGACGACGGTCGCCGTGTCGAGGACCATCTTGTCGATGGTGCCCCAAGCCGCGGTGCGGGCGGTGGCGTCGGTGTTGGCGATGGCGTCGGACAGGGCCTTGTTGATGGCCGGGTCGTTCAGTTCCATCATGTTGGTGCCACCGGACGGCTTGATCGCGCTGCCGTCGACGATCTGGTCGAGGAAGCCGTAGCCGGTCGGCCAGTCGGCGCCCCAGGCCATCATGATCAGACCCAGCTTGTGCTGGTGCACGTAGCTCGGCACACCGGCGTAGTTCGAGAAGTACTTGCCGGAGGGGTACTGCTTGATGTTGACCGTGATGCCGACCTTCTTCAGCGAGTTCTGGATCGCTGTCGCCTCGGCGATCTCGGCAGGACGGTCGCTGCGGGCGGTGATGTTGGTCGTGAACCCGTTGGGCTTACCGCAGGCCGCCAGCGCGGCCTTCGCCTTGGCCACATCACCCTTGTTGCCGGCGGTCGGGTACTGGTCGAACTTGGTGTAGCCGTTGACCGACGGCGGGATCAGCGTGGTGGCGATGTCACCCTTCACGGCGCCACCGGCAGCCTGCTGGACCGAGGTCTTGTCGGTGGCGTATTCGACGGCCTTGCGGCAGTTGATGTTGTCGAACGGCGCGACCTTGGCGTCGACTGCCATGTACGAGGTGGCTCCGGCGTAGGAGTCGTCGGAGTTGGCCTTGTACTTCGGCTGCGTGATCAGCTTCGGCTGGGTCTGCGTCTGCACACCCGCGCCCGCGGCGTCGACCGTGGTGTTGCCGGCCAGCAGGTTGTTGTCAACCGTGAGCGGGTTGACCTTGAACTTGATCGTGATCTTGTCCGGCAGCGCCTTGCGGATCGGGTCCGTCTTCTGGTCCCACTCCGGGTTGCGGACCAGCGTGGCGCCCTTGCCGTCCTCGTAGGAGGAGAACTTGTAGGGACCGGTCGACTGGATGTGGTTGACGTACTTCGCGCCGTCGTCCTTCGACTGCTGCACCGGAGCGGTCTGGGAGAACGTCGCCAGGTAGTCGAAGTCGGCGAACGGCTTGCTCAGGTGGAAGACGATCGTCTGGTCGTCAGGCGTCGCGATCGAGGCGATGCCGTTGGCCGACTTGTCCGTGTAGGGACCCTTGTACTTGTCGCCGCCCACCAGGTACGACTTGAAGTAGGTCGGGCCGCCGGACAGCGCCTCGGGGGCGAAGTTGCTGCGCTCGATCGCGTACTTCACGTCCTTGGACGTCACCGTGCTGCCATCCTGGAACTTCACGCCCTTGCGGAGCGTGTACGTCCAGGTCTTGGCGTCCGCACTCGACTTGCCGAGCCCGGTGGCCAGGTCGGGGACGACGGTGAGGCCGTCCTTGCCCGCGGCGGGCTTGAAGGTCGTCAGGGTCCGCCCGTAGAGCCGGGAGAAGTTCTGCACCCACCCGTAGTACGTGTTGCCGGGGTCGAGGGAGTCCGGCACGTCCGACTCCTCGTAGGCGACCGTCCCTCCCTTCTTGTCCGTCTGGTTCACGACCGAGGTGAGCGCGGCGTTGTACTTGGCGGAGGATCCGCCACCGCCGTTGTTGCTCTTGGAGCCGTTGCATGCAGTGGCTCCCAGGGCCAAGGCCGTGGCAACCGCAAGCACGGATGTCGCTTTTCTGTACTTCATCCCGAGGAAAGCCCCCTCATTAGGCGGAAACATCAGTTACTGCGGTGGGTCAGTTCAGTTGCTGCGGGGGTCGAGGGCGTCACGCAGCCCGTCACCCAGCAGGTTGAAGGCCAGGACTGTGATGAAGATCGCCACGCCGGGCACGATCATGTACTCGGGGTCGATCTGCCAGTAGTCGACCGCGCTGGTGAGCATTCCTCCCCACGAGGCCTGCGGCGGCGAGATGCCGACCCCGAGGTAGCTGAGCGCCGCCTCGAAGAGGATGTTGGTGGGGATCAGCAGCGTCGAGTAGACGAGGATCGGCGCCACCAGGTTGGGAAGCAGCTCGCGGAAGAGAATGAAAGGGCCCCGCGCGCCCAGGCTGCGGGACGCCTCGACGAATTCGCGTTCCCGCAGGCTCAGAGTCTGGCCTCGGACGATCCGGCCCATATAGGGCCAGTTGAAGAAACCGATCACGAAGATCAGCACGCAGATACGCAGCGGCAGTCCGGTCAGCCCGAAGGCCCCGTCCTGGAGCGCGGCCGATATGGAGATCGCGAACAGCAGCAGCGGGAAGGCCAGGAAGGTGTCCATCATGCGGCTGATGACGCTGTCCACCCAGCCGCCGTAGTAGCCGGCGATGATGCCCAGCACGGTGCCGATGACATTGGACAGGACCGTCGCTCCTGTCGCCACCAGCAGTGACACCCAGGAGCCCTCGATGATGCGGGCGAGCATGTCGCGGCCGAACTGCGGGTCGACGCCCAGCGGGTGCGACCAGCTCATGCCGCCCCAGCCGCCCTTCGGCGCCAGCAGCTCCGGATCGACCAGATTCTGGTGGAACTCGTTCGGGTCGAGACCAAAGATCGACTCGATCGGCTTCGCCAACACCGCCAGGAGCACCAACAGCACGACGACGACGCCACCGGCGACCGCTACCTTGTCGCGCTTGAAGCGCATCCAGGCGATCTGGCCGAGAGAACGACCCTCGATCTCGCTCTTCTTTACCCCGCTGAGCACAGCCTCCGGCGGCGCTTCGGTCTGCGAAGCGGTGGCCTCGATCGGTGCGGTCATGGTGAAGCTGACCCCTCTCGCCAGTGGGTGACCGGCGCGCGCCCGCCGCGGTAGCGGCTCACATCATTCGTACAGGTGCACTTAGTGCGGTGCGGGCCGTTGCCCTTGCGCCGTGAGTCTTCATCGACATACCGATCACACACCAGTCCTCACATCGAATGGATGCGCAACCGTGATGTGGTGAATCATGGTCCGTTATTACCTTGTTGTTACGCGCGTTGACTGACTCTCATCCGATCGCCTTGCAGGGCCCGGAATCGCTACCGTCAGTGCATGGATGATCGGCTCCGCGCGGTGTGCGACCTCATGGTTCCCCTGGTCCGGGAGATGGCAGGGCTGCACGACTACGACGGCCAGGTGCAGGACCTCTCCCCCGACGGCGTACGCCGAGGACTCTCCGCGCTCGCCCACGCCCGGCGGGCCGGCGAGGCGCTGCCCGACCCCCACGACGAGGCCCATCTGTCGGTCTTCGAGGACACCCTCAAGATCCAGTACGGCGAGCTGGAGCTGCACCGGCGCGATCCGTATCCGCACCTGTCCAACCTCGAGCTGACCTCGTACGACCGCGAGTACGCGCCCCGCGAGGAGCGCGAGGAGGCCCGCCGCCGCCATCTGCTGCAGTGGCCGGACGCCGTCGACGCCGCCATCGCCTCACTCGACCGGGTCAGCGCGCCCGTCGCCGCCGCGCTGCTGGGCGCCGTACAGGGGCTGGCCTCCGAGCTGGACCCGGACCACCAGCCCGAAGCGGTCGCCGCCCTGGAGGCGCACGGCCGGCTGGTCGCCCACATCGCCCGGGCCGCCGAGACCGGTGACCCCGACCCCCGGCTCGGCGGCGAGGCCCTGGCGGCCCTGATGGGGAGCCAGGAGGGCATGCGGGTCGACCTGTCCGCGCTGGCCGACGAGGCCGACCGTGAACGCACCCGGCTCACCGAGCTGTTGACCGACTCCTGTGCCCGGCTCGACCCCACCCGAACCGTCGACCAGCTCATCCCCGAACTCCTCGCCGACCACCCCGCCGCGGAGGGCGTGATCCCCGAGGCCGCCCGGCTCACCGACGAGGTCATCGAGTTCACCCGCAAGAAGCGGCTCGTCCCCTGGCTCGACGGCGACTGCCTCGTCGGCCCCGCCCCGCCCTCCCGCCGCTGGTCCATGGCCATGATGACCTGGGCCGCCCCCGGCGAACCCGACTCCGCCTCCTGGTACCACGTCACCCCGCCCGACCCCGACTGGCCCGAGGACGAACGCGAGGAGTGGCTCTCCGTCTTCAGCCGCACCAGCCTCCCCGCGATCACCGTCCACGAGGTCGCCCCGGGCCACTTCGCCCACGGCCGCGCCCTGCGCCACGCGCCGACCGAGGTACGGCGCGTGCTGCACTCCCTCTCCTTCTGCGAGGGGTGGGCCCACTACGTCGAAGAGGTCTGCCTCGAGGAGGGCTTCCGCAGCCGCGACCCCCGCTTCGCGATCGGCGTCGCCCTCGAAGCGCTCGTCCGGGTGACCCGGCTGTCCTGCGCCATCGGGCTGCACACCGGCGCCCTCTCCCTCGACGACGCCACCGCCCTCTTCATGCGCGACGCCCACCTCGCCCGCGCCGGCGCCGCGTCCGAAGCCCGCCGCGGCACGTTCGACGCGGGCTACGGCCGCTACACCTGGGGCAAGCTCGAAATCCTCCGCCTCCGCGACCGCGCCCGCCACGCCTGGGGCCCCGACTTCTCCCTCGAGCGCTTCCACGGCGCCCTCCTCCACCTCGGCAGCCCGCCGTTGGGGCTGCTGGGCGCTGCGCTTCGCGACTCCTGACCACCGGGTTGTGGGAGTACGTTCCGCAAGGCGAGCGAAGCGAGGTGAGGGTCCCCCCGGCCGAAGGCTGGGGGTGGGGGCACCTCCCAAAGGAAGCTTTGGGGGAAGCTGGCACAACCCGGCCACGGACCCGCGCTGAAGAACGCACGCGTCCGGGGTCCAGGGGCAGCGCCCCTGGTTTCGGGAAGGGGCGGGGTGGGGGAACTCCCCACCGGCGTCTGCCGGCAGACGCGGACGGGGAGTCAGTGCCACGGGGCCACATCAGCCGAAGAACACAGCCGCACGGGTGGGAAAAGCCCGCCGCAGGCGCAACGGCGCCGCGGCCGACGAATTGGGTCAGCGCCCCGCAGGGCTGGTGCCCCAGCCCCACGCTGCGCCGCCCGGCGCAGGGGCGGAGCCCTGGGCGTCGCGGTCGTAGAAGGGCTGTGCCCGCACCCGCATCCACATGGCGACGGGGTCGTACTCGTCGGCCATGGCGACGGTGGAGACCGGCAGGCCCTGGGGGACGCCGGCGATGGACTGCTGCATCATCACGCGGACCGATTCGACCGCGGCGGGCCCGGCGTCGTACATGTCCAGCCCGATCGCGAGGTACGGCTCGCCGAGCGCGGGCTGGACCCAGGCCCGCCGCAAGGCGCGTACGACGGGGGTGCGGTGGGCGTGCCGGACGAGCAGGGCGTAGTACTGGGGGATCTGGAGGGCGGGCTCGGTGATGGTGAGGGGCCCCGCGGGGAGGCGGTCGAGGCCGGCCGCGATGCGCCGAAGGTCGAGCCAGGGGATGCCGACGCCGCCGCCGGGGGCGTGCGGGTTGAGCCAGAGGCCCCAGCGGTCGGGGAAGAGGGAGGCGGCGATGTCGCGGCCGGAGACAACCTCGTGGGCCCGGGCCCAGCCGCTGGCGGACAGCTCCTGCGGGGAGGTCACGCAGGGCGCGTAGCCGTAGCCGGCGACCTCCATGTTGCCGTACTGCGCCTCGGCCGTGCCCGGCGCACCCTGCCAGAGCAGCATCCAGATCCGGCTGTCGGCGAATGTCCGGAGCAGGTCTTCGTAGGCGTCGTATCTGCCGGGGGTCACCTGCCGGAGCACATGCTCCAGGCCGACCCCTCCCGCGCCCGCGCTCACGTGGACCCGCCTTTTCTCTCAAGCTCGCTCCGAAGCCCTGTCGGGGCTCATCAAACCAGGTTATGCGCCCTCAGTCTCGCGTGAAGAAGGGCTGTACCCGCTCCAGCATCCAGTCGCCGACCGGGTCCTGGGCGATGTCGAGAAGTACCAGGTTGACCGGCCACGGCACCGGCACCGCGCCGAGGGCACGCCCGAGCGCGGTCATCGCCTCGGTGCGGTCCTCCTCCTGCCAGCGGTCGAGCTCGACGCCGATGAAGAGGGCGGGCGGGTCGCCCTCGACGCTGGCGAGCGCGCGCCGGGCACTGAGCACGACCGGGGTGACCGCGAACTCCCCCGCCGCCACGGCCAGGAACTCCACCGGCTCCTCGTCCAGCCCCGGCTCCCACAGCCGCACCCGCGCGCCGGTCGGCGACCCGGGGGCCCGGTCCATACGATCCGTACGGCACAGCTCCATCACGGCGGCCGGCGGCAGCGGGATCCCCACCGCGCCCCCGGGGTTGACGGCGATGCCGATCTGCGGCGGCAGTCCGCGCGCGAACTCCCGCACCGGTGCCACGGTGAAGGACATCCCGTTGGCGGCCTGCAGGAACTGCTGCTCGGAGCTGAAGACCGGTACGTAGACCATGCCGTCCAGCTCGATCGTGGCGAGGTCGAGGTCCGCGCTGTCCGGGCCGCCGCCGTTCGGCAGCGGCACCCACACGTGGGAGCGGCCGAGGACCTCCATCACCCGCGCGGTCGCGCCGGGGTCGCCCATGGCGGCGGACAGCACCTCTTCGAGCTCGTTGGCGGGCCAGCCGCCGTAGCCCGGCGGGGCCTCCGGTATGCGCTGCGCCGGAATCTCCATGACTACCCACCTGCCGACGTACCTGCTGCTTGTACGGAAACCCTATCGGGAAACCGCCTCTGTCGACCCGCTCGGGTAACCCTGATGGACACGGATAGCGACGGTCAGGTTGCGTTAAGTCACATCATCTTCCAAGGATGGGTCAGGAAAGCACCGAACCCCGACCTTTTGGGAGAAACACGGACATGCGTATCAGCAATCTCGCTGCCACGGCCATAGCTGCATCGCTCGCCGGGTCGCTCACCCTCGGAGTCGCCGGGATCGCCGGGGCAACCGTCCACGCTCCGACCCGCGTCAGCGTCGTCGCGGACACGGGCGCGGCGTCCGCGGCCACCCCGGCGGCGGACGTCATCGCCAAACTGGGTGACACGCTGACCTACGGGGCCAAGCTGAGCCAGGAGGCAATGGCCCAGGCTCCGGACGTCGGCAAGCTCCAGGAGCTGCAGCGCAGCCTCAAGACGGCCGCCGACCAGCTGACGACAAGCCTCGGCCAGGCGGCGACCGCCAAGCCGGCGGCTGACAAGCCCGCGGCTGACATGCCTGCCATGCCGGCGGACAAGCCGGCGGCCGACAAGCCCGCCGCTGACCTGCCCGCCATGCCGGCGGACAAGCCCGCGGACAAGCCGGCCGAGGCGACCAAGGGTCTTGGCCACCGCGACGCCACCCCCATCGACGACGCGTTGGCGAAGGTCAACGACCAGCTGAAGACCCTGACCACGGACGTCACCGAACTGGTGGCGGCGGTGGGCAACAAGGACACCGCCAAGGTCACGGCCCTCGTTCCCAAGATCCTTGGGGACCTGACCTCGCTGACGACCTCCGTCCCGACCATCCTGACGACGCTGCTGGCCGGCGTGCTGCCGGTACAGCTGCCGATCGCGCTGGACAACGACCCGAACCAGCAGAGCGCCCCCAACGCCCCGCAGGCCCCCGAGGTCCCGGCTGCTCCGCAGGCCCCGCAGGCCCCGGACCAGCCCAACGCCCCGGAGAACGCCGTCACCCCGCAGGCCCCGGAAGCCCCCCAGGCTCCTCAGGCCCCGCAGGACCAGCAGGCTCCGGCCGCCCCGCAGGCTCCGGCGGCGGACCCGCAGGCCCCTGCGGCTCCCGCGGTTGCCCCGCAGCTCAACGCGCCGCAGATCGCGGAGACCGCCGAGAGCACCGGCTGAAAGAAATCCCGCACCGTGGCCCGGGCCGCTCAGCCTTCGCAGTCGAACGCGATGGCACCGAGCGCCCGGGCCGCGGCGCGATCCAGCAGTACCGCCGACACGCACGCAGCCGGCAGCTTCCCGGCCCGCGCCGCCGCCACCAGCCGCCGCGTGGCCCTGCGATGCCTGGCCATCGCGTACGCCGACACCCCGCGCCCGCGTGAGCGCTGCCCGTCCCGGGCGGCCTCCTCGGTCACGTCGAGCACCAGCAGATGCATGCCCCGGCCGCGCACTGCGGCCTGCCGGGCGAGCCAGTTCCGTACCCACGGCAGCGTTCCGCAGTCGTGGACGACCACGCTGTCCCCCGAGCGCAGTGCCCGCCGCATCCCGGCGTAGTGCGCGATCCGCACCAGCGGGCGGTAGACGGTGTAGGGCAGCCGCCGCGGCAGCCGCGCCGCCCAACGCAGCCGTACGTCCTGCGAGTCGATCAGCCGGGCGTCCTTCGCGCGCCGCATCAGGGTGCTCTTGCCGCCGCCGGGCAGGCCGGACACGACGAGCACGTCGCCGGCGGGGTAGCTGAGCGTCCGGACGGCGAGTCCGCGCAGGTCGGTCAGCCGCCCGGGCCTGGTCCGTGCCGGGACCCGAACCGCCCGCCGGGGTGCGGCCACGCCCCTCGCTGTCGCGTACGAACCGCTCAGACCCACCGGCACAGCGATCGCCCTCCCCGTCCCATATCTTCAAGAAAGGGTAATGGGGAGACCAACAGCTTCCTATGAGCGCGTCGTGATCGGGACGGGGCCGGGACCCCGCCGGGACACGATCGCGACAAGACCCGGAGCGCGTGCAATGATGGCCGCTCAATCTCATACAGGCCGTTCGAGGCCGCGCGGGAGAGCCCCGACCGGGTGACCGGAAGGGCGCCGAAGGAGCAAGTCCTCCCTTGAATCTCTCAGGCACAGTTACCGCGCGGACGAGGCACATCTGAAAAGCGGGCAGCCCCTCGCGGTGCGCTGCCCCACCCAAGGTGCAAACCTCGGTCCCCGTCAGGGGTCCAGGTGAACCTCTCAGGTTCCGATGACAGATGGGGAGGAGTCCTCGCCACGCCTGCCTTCTGGGAGCCCCGTCCGATGATGACGCCGACGCCTGCCGCCCCCCGCCGTACCGCGCTCGACGCGCTGCACCGCGCGCTCGGCGCCACGATGACCGACTTCGCCGGCTGGGACATGCCGCTGCGCTACGGCAGCGAGCGCGACGAGCACAACGCCGTACGCACCCGGGCCGGGCTCTTCGACCTCTCCCACATGGGCGAGATCACGGTCACCGGCCCGCAGGCCGGGCAGGCCCTGGACCACGCACTCGTCGGCCACATCTCCGCGCTCGCGGCCGGCCGGGCCCGCTACACCATGATCTGCCAGGAGGACGGCGGCATCCTGGACGACCTGATCGTCTACCGGCTGGACGAGTCCGAGTTCATGGTCGTCGCCAACGCCTCCAACGCCCAGGTGGTGCTCGATGCGGTCACCGCCCGGGCGGCCGGCTTCGAGGCGGACGTACGGGACGACCGGGACGCGTACGCGCTGATCGCGGTCCAGGGCCCGGAGTCGCCGGGGATCCTGGCCTCGCTGACCGATGCCGACCTGGACGGGCTGAAGTACTACGCCGGGCTGCCCGGCACCGTGGCCGGCGTCCCGGCGCTGATCGCCCGCACGGGCTACACCGGCGAGGACGGCTTCGAGCTCTTCGTGGCCCCGGCCGACGCCGAGAAGCTGTGGCAGGCGATCACCGAGGCGGGTTCGCCGGTGGGCCTCGTGCCGTGCGGGCTGTCGTGCCGGGACACGCTGCGGCTGGAGGCGGGGATGCCGCTGTACGGGCACGAGCTGACGGCCGCGCTCACCCCCTTCGACGCCGGGCTCGGCCGGGTCGTGAAGTTCGACAAGCCCGGTGACTTCGTGGGCCGCGAGGCGCTCCGGGCCGCCGCCGACCGGCCCGTCCGCAAGCTGGTCGGCCTGGTCGCCGAGGGCCGCCGGGTCCCCCGGGCGGGCTACCCCGTCGTCGCCGACGGCAAGGTCATCGGCGAGGTCACCTCCGGCGCGCCGTCCCCGACCCTGGGCAAGCCGATCGCCATCGCGTACGTGGACGCCGAGCACGCGGCGCCGGGCACCGAGGGCGTGGGAGTCGACATCCGCGGTACGCATGAGCCGTACGAGGTCGTCGCGCTTCCCTTCTACAAGCGCGCCCGCTGAAACCCCTCAACACCCCTTTCACGAGCACACCACCGCATCCAGGAGAATCAGGTCATGAGCAACCCCCAGCAGCTGCGCTACAGCAAGGAGCACGAGTGGGTCTCCGCCGCCGAGGCGGGAGTCTCCACCGTGGGCATCACTTCGCACGCCGCCGACGCGCTCGGCGATGTCGTGTACGTCCAGCTCCCGGAGGTCGGCTCCACGGTCACCGCGGGCGACACCTGCGGTGAGCTGGAGTCGACCAAGTCGGTCAGCGACCTGTACGCGCCGGTCACCGGCGAGGTCACCGAGGTCAACCAGGACGTCGTGGACGACCCGGCACTGGTGAACTCCGCCCCCTTCGAGGGCGGCTGGCTCTTCAAGGTGAAGGTCGGCGAGGAGCCGGACGACCTGCTCTCCGCCGACGAGTACGCCTCCTTCACCGGCAACTGACCTGACGTAGGAACCAGATCGGGATACTGATGTCTCTCCTCAACAGCTCCTTGCACGAACTCGACCCCGACGTCGCCGCCGCCGTCGACGCCGAGCTCGACCGCCAGCAGTCCACCCTGGAAATGATCGCCTCCGAGAACTTCGCCCCGGTCGCGGTGCTCGAGGCCCAGGGCTCAGTGCTCACCAACAAGTACGCGGAGGGCTACCCCGGCCGCCGCTACTACGGTGGCTGCGAGCACGTCGACGTCGTCGAGCAGCTCGCCATCGACCGCGTCAAGGCGCTCTTCGGCGCCGAGCACGCCAACGTACAGCCGCACTCGGGCGCGCAGGCCAACGCCGCCGCGATGTTCGCGCTGCTCTCCCCCGGTGACACGATCCTGGGCCTGAGCCTCGCCCACGGCGGGCACCTCACCCACGGCATGAAGATCAACTTCTCCGGCAAGCTCTACAACGTGGTGCCCTACCACGTGGACGCCGAGACCGGTCTGGTCGACATGGAGGAGGTCGAGCGCCTCGCCAAGGAGAACCAGCCCAAGCTGATCGTCGCCGGCTGGTCCGCCTATCCGCGCCAGCTCGACTTCGCCGCCTTCCGCCGCATCGCGGACGAGGTCGGCGCCTACCTGATGGTCGACATGGCGCACTTCGCGGGCCTGGTGGCGGCGGGTCTGCACCCCTCCCCCGTCCCGTACGCGGACGTGGTGACCACCACGACCCACAAGACGCTCGGCGGCCCGCGCGGCGGTGTCATCCTCTCCAAGGCCGAGCTGGCCAAGAAGATCAACTCCGCGGTCTTCCCCGGCCAGCAGGGCGGCCCGCTGGAGCACGTCATCGCGGCGAAGGCGGTCGCCTTCAAGGTCGCGGCGTCCGACGACTTCAAGGACCGCCAGGTCCGTACCCTCGAAGGCGCCAAGATCCTCGCCGAGCGTCTGGTCCAGCCGGACCTGACCGAGGCGGGCGTCTCGGTGCTGTCGGGCGGCACGGACGTGCACCTCGTCCTGGTCGACCTCCGCAACAGCGAGCTCGACGGCCAGCAGGCGGAGGACCGTCTCCACGAGGTCGGCATCACCGTCAACCGCAACGCCATCCCGAACGACCCCCGTCCCCCGATGGTCACCTCGGGCCTGCGCATCGGCACCCCCGCCCTTGCCACCCGCGGCTTCACCGCCGAGGACTTCCGCGAGGTCGCCGACATCATCGCCGAGGCCCTCAAGCCCGGCTTCGACGCCGACCAGTCCAAGGCGCTCGGTGCCCGGGTCTCCGCCCTCGCGGCGAAGCACCCGCTCTACCCCGGCCTCAAGAAGTAATACGTACGTCCCGGTGGGGGCGGCCCGGTCCCGTTCCCGGCGCCCCCACCAACCCCACCCAGGGAGTCACCCGTGGCCATCTCGGTCTTCGACCTCTTCTCGATCGGCATAGGCCCGTCCAGCTCCCACACCGTGGGCCCCATGCGCGCCGCCCGCATATTCGCCCGCCGCCTCAAGAACGAGGGCCTGCTGGCGCACGTCACCTCCGTCCGCGCCGAGCTCTTCGGCTCCCTCGGCGCCACCGGCCACGGCCACGGCACCCCCAAAGCCGTCCTCCTCGGCCTGGAGGGCAACTCCCCCCGCACGGTCGACGTCGAGAACGCCGACGCCGAGGTCGAGCGAATCCGTACCTCCCGGCGGCTCAACCTCCTGGGCACCCATGAGATCGAATTCGACGAGTCGTCCCAGCTCATCCTCCACCGCCGCCGCTCCCTGCCGTACCACGCCAACGGCATGACCCTCTTCGCGTACGACACCGACGGCGCACCCCTGCTGGAGAAGACGTACTACTCCGTCGGCGGCGGCTTCGTCGTCGACGAGGACGCGGTCGGCGAGGACCGCATCAAGCTCGACGACACCGTCCTGAAGTACCCCTTCCGCACCGGCGACGAGCTGCTGCGGCTCTCCCACGACACCGGCCTGTCCATCTCCGGCCTCATGCTGGAGAACGAGAAGTCCTGGCGCACCGAGACCGAGATCCGCGGAGGCCTCCTCGAGATCTGGGGCGTCATGCAGGCCTGCGTCGCCCGCGGCATGTCCCGCGAAGGCATCCTCCCCGGAGGACTGAAGGTCCGCCGCCGCGCCGCCAACTCTGCCCGCCAGCTCCGCTCCGAAGGCGACGCCCTCGCCCACGCCATGGAGTGGATCACCCTCTACGCGATGGCCGTCAACGAGGAGAACGCCGCCGGCGGCCGCGTCGTCACCGCCCCCACCAACGGCGCCGCCGGCATCATCCCCGCCGTCCTCCACTACTACGTCAACTTCGTCCCTGGCGCCGATGACGACGGCGTCGTCCGCTTCCTCCTCGCCGCCGGCGCCATCGGCATGCTCTTCAAGGAGAACGCCTCCATCTCCGGCGCCGAAGTCGGCTGCCAGGGCGAAGTCGGCTCCGCCTGCTCCATGGCCGCCGGCGGCCTCGCCGAAGTCCTCGGCGGCTCCCCCGAAAAAGTCGAGAACGCCGCCGAAATCGGCATGGAACACAACCTCGGCCTCACCTGCGACCCCGTCGGCGGCCTCGTCCAGATCCCCTGCATCGAACGCAACGGCATGGCCGCCGTCAAGGCCGTCACCGCCGCCCGCATGGCCATGCGCGGCGACGGACGCCACCACGTCTCCCTCGACAAGGTCATCAAGACCATGAAGGAGACCGGCGCCGACATGAAGGTCAAGTACAAGGAGACCTCGCGCGGAGGACTCGCGGTCAACGTCATCGAGTGCTGACGGAACACACGCTGGTCTGCGGCTTCGTCTCTTTCGGGGCTGTCAGGGCCTTCCCTGCTTGCACCGCGAAAAGTCCCTGGAAAGTCCCTCGGACAGAGCTGAAAGTCCCTGAAAAGTCCCTGGGAAATCCCTCGCGAATGGGCGTCTGGTCCGGGGGTTGGCGGCACCTGCTCAAGGGCGAATGTCCCTCGGCCAAAGCCGCCCGGCGGCTCATCGCGGAGCAGACATCGGCAACGTGATGACCCGCACCTCCGGTGCGGGTCAGGGTTATCCGCGACGTGCGGCCAGACCTCTGGGGTCCTCCACGGCGCCGCCTGGGGATACAAACCCGGCACCTACGGCTGCGCCATGCCCCGGGGCGTTGCCGCACTTCGTCCTCGCGGGGGCAGTCGGCCCCTTCGGCCGCCTGTGTCCCGGCGTTCTCGGGTGAGGCGCGGCAGGGGCTGCCTGGGGCGCACAGCTGCCGTGCCGACGCGGGGAGTTGTCATGTGCGGATGAGGAGTAGGGGGCCGGACTGCGTCCCGGCGGCTCTCGCGCCGGCGCGGTGCGTCCGGCATCGTCGGGCCCTATTCGGCGATCGCCGTGCTGTAGGTCCACCGGAGGACAGGCAGACGGCAGCCGTCGATCTCGACGGTCTCGTCGGTGAGTTCGTAGTGCTCGTGGCGGCCGTAGTAGGCCAGAATCACTCGCTCCGGCGGGCCCTCTGTCTCGGCCGACCGCACCCCTTCCAAGGCTGCCGGTCCACCCTTGAGCAGAATGTCGTACATGGTCATCGCTCCTGTCGTATGTGCTGAGGAGAGTCGGGTTCACTCCGGACAACCGAAACGAACCGGCGGACGGTCACGGAATATCGAGGCTGGTCGTGCGGTCCCTGTCAGGGGGAGACGAGAGCGAGGTACGCGGGGAGATCGCTCACGGGCACCCCGTCGATCGCCATCAGGTTCTCCGCCAACATCCAGACGGCGATGGTTGTGCTGACCCAGCCGACACCGGCCATGACCCGTACCGCCGAGCCCTTCGCTCCGGGAATCTGCGTCAGTCCCCGGTAGATGAGCGGTGTGCCGCCCGCCTGCCACGTCTGTCGCATGAGGGCTAGCGGGGCGGTGCACAGACCGCCGAGGATGAGGGTGTCCAGCGGTGCGATCTGGTACCAGTGCCCGCCCCAGAGCGAAAGCGCCTGCACCCACTCCGCGTACATGTCCATCGAGTAGGTGCCCGCCATGATGAGCGCTATCTCGACCATTCCCTGGATCAGGAAACTAGCCAGAAAGAGCACCCCGAAACGCCGCGCCGCTCCCCAGTCGGGCCGACTGTGGAAGAGCCGCCGGGTCACGCGGTCGACGATGAGGATGGGGAGCATCATCGCGGCGTAGTCCAGCCCGCCGGGCGAGATCACTGTGGCGAACTCGTCGCCGTAGTACATGGCGTTGCCGAGGAAGGGGACATCCGTGAGCCAGGTGTCCCAGTGGAACACGTACGGGTTCCACTGCAAGGCACGTCCGCAGAAGACGTCCAGCCACATGGTCAGGAGCCAGCCGAGAAAGATCGTCGTATCGAAGCCGGGACGGCCCAAACGCCGCCACTCGCGCGCGGCGATGACCGCGCACCCTATGACCGCGAGGAGGATCACCACTTCGGTGATCCGGACCGTCACCGCAGTCAGGTCCGGCAGCGATGGAGGGCGGGTGTACGTGATCTTCCACCCACCCCGTGCGGCCCAGTGAGCCAGCGTCCATGCCTGCATGCCGAGGAACAGCAAGCCGAGCACCGCGAACACCCGTCCAGGGGCGAGCAACCGCTTTCTGATCACGTGCTCCGCAGCGGTGTCCTGGTAGTTATGACGCACCGTCATTCCTGTCCCCTTCCCAACTCCTGTCGCGGCTTCACACGAGGGCTGCCAGTTGGCGCCCGCGGTCCCGGCTGCAACCGGGACCTACCGGCCGGCGAGTACGGATCCGGCGAACAGCGCCGCGTCGAAGGCGACGCGGGCGCGCGTGACGGCAGGCCCGGATCACCAGGTTGGCGACCCGCACGATGCGGACCGCGCAGACCGCTGCCCATGCCCAGAGCGCCATGACCCACGAGTTGGAGACGGTGCTGTTCCCGTTGCCGGTGACGCGCGGTTTTTCGTCGGCGGTCCCGGGGGTGAGGACGGTGGATTGCACCACGACGGCGAGAATGCCGACCGCATCCCACAGCAGGACGGGGCGGACTTTGGTGCGCCGTCGGCCGGTCGGCGGCGGTGTGGCGGGGTGGGCGCGCAGCGCGGATCACAGTTGTTCCCTCGTGGCGGAATGGGCAGCATGATCTGGGTGCGGTTCTGGGACCGGGTGATGGCGGGGTGGTGCACCGGGACCGAGCAGGACGTCCCACAGAGCGGCGGGAGTGGCCAGTCGGTGCGCAGGTGCGGACAGGGCGACCGCCGCGAAGAACGCAGCGGAGGCGGCGGGCCGGGTGGTGGCGGCGGTGCGCAACCGGTCGGCGGCGTACTGGGCGAGGCGAACGGCCGGCCCGGGGCGGGGACCGGTGGCGCCGGGGTAGCGGATGTCCTCGGTGGTGCACAGCAGCCATGGCAGGTCTGCGGTGCGGCACACGGTCTGCTGGATGCGGTGGCATTCGGTCGGCGACGTGAGTGCGCGCAGTCCGGTGGTCCGCAGTGCCTGGCGCAGGGCGAGCGCACTGTGCGCGGCGACGCTCATGCCTTGTCCGTACAGCGGGTTGAACGTGGTGGCGGCGTCGCCGATCACGAGGAGTCCGGCCGGCCAGGCCGGGGCCCGGTCGTAGTGGTGGCGGCGGTTGGCGGTGTTGCGGTGGGCCACGGTCCGGCCGGCCGGTTCGGTCCGGTCGAGGAGTTCGGCGATCAGGGGGTGGCGCAGGGAGGAGGCGAAGCGGCGGAATCCCGCATCGTCGGTCGGCGGGTGCGCGCCGAGGGTGCCGGAGAGGGTGACCATCCAGCAGCCGTTCTCCACGCGCAGGAAGAAGCCTCCCCGCCCAGGCTGGCCGCACCGCGGGTCGGGCTGGATGGTGACGCAGTCGGGCAGGGGCTGCGCTGCGGTCGGCCGGAGCAGCCGGCTGGCGTAGGCGAGCTGGGAGTCGACCACGGTGGTGCGCACAGGGGGCAGGCCGAGTCCGGTGAGCCAGCGTGGGGTTCGGGTGGAGCGGCCGGTGGCATCGACCACGAGGGTCGCGGCCAGTGTGCTCTCCGCCCCATCGGGGCGGCTGCGGGTGAGTACTCCGGTGACCCGTCCGGCGGAGCCGAGCAGGCCGACGGCCTCGGTGGCCGGCAGGAAGCGGACCTGTGGGGTGAGGTGGGTGCGCAAGGTGTGCTCGATCAGGGGCCGGGTGGCTCCCACGAGGTAGTGCCGGGTGGGGAAGGGGTGCATCCAGCCGTGCGGGCCGTAGATCTGCGTCTGGTGCGGCAGTCCGATGCGGTGGGCGCCGTGGGAGTACAGGTCGGCCATGGTCCCCGGCAGCAGGGCATCCATGGCCTCGGCGCCGCTGGACAGCAGTCCGTGCAGATGGCGTCCCTGGGGTACGCCGGCACGCGGGGCCGGACCGGCGGGCGGCCGGTCCCGGTCGAGGACGGTGACCTGTGCGCCGTGGGAGGCCAGTGCGGCGGCGGCCGTCAGTCCGGCGATACCGCACCCCAGTACGATCACCTGGGCGGTCATGGCTGCTGCACTCCTCGATTCAGCCCGCGGGGCGCTGCGGCGGGTGCTGTCCGAGGGCTCCTGTCCGCCGCCAGGGCTGCGGCCACCTGGTCGGCGTCCGTGGCCCGGTAGGGCGGGACCGCCATCGTCGCGTCACGGGGCAGGCAGGCAGCGGTGAGCCCAGTGAACATGGGGCGCACCCCGACCTCGACGAACGTTCTGGCGTTCTCGTCGTCGCAGAGGGCCCGGACCGAGGCGATGTGGTGCACAGGGGCTGTGAGGCTTTGCACGATGCGCAGGGTGAACTCCACCAGTGGGCGGCTCGCGCCGATGACGAAGTGCCGGGTCGGGGCCGGGCGCATCCAGCCGGGCGGTCCGGACAGCAGAGCCCCGTCCGACAGCGGGATGCGCTGCGCGCCGGCGGCGAGGAGGGCCTGCAGGGTGCCGGGCAGCAGGGCGTCCATGGCGCGGACACCCGTCGAGAGCAGGCCGTGCAGATGACGGCCGTGCGGTACGCCTCTGCGTTCGGCGGGCCCATCGGTCAGCCTGTCGCGCTCGACGATCGTTACCGCGTCCATGTGCGGGGCGAGTGCCGCGGCGGCGGTCAGTCCGGCGATGCCGCAGCCGAGGACCACCGCGTGCCCGCTCACGGCTGGTCCTCGACCTGGGCGCGGCTGATGTCGGCGCCGAGCATTATGGCGCTTTGGATGATCTCTGCCGGCCAGGGACCGGGCTCGTAGTGGTCACCACGTCGGTGGGCGCTGGCCCACATCTGCTCTCCTCGGGCGACGAGTTCGCCCTCCTCCTGGCCCGGCTCGGTGATGCGGTGGTACTGGAACTCCGCCTTCATCAGGTGCATGCGTGCCCAGGGGACGGTGAGCCGGATCGCGACCCGGTCGCCGTACCAGAGCTCTTTGAGGTATTCGCAGGAGCAGGACTGGGTGAGCATGGCGTAGTCGCCGGAGATGTCGCTGCTGAACATGGGCGCGGTGAGGATTCCGGCCTGCTCGCGGCAGCGGCCCTGCCAGTCGATGAGGCGGGCGTAGTAGACGGGGCCGACGGCGCTGGTGTCGCCGGCGGTGACGGTGTGTTCCAGCGTGAACCAGCGCTCGGGTGTGTCCGTCCGGTTGCCGGTGCCGGTCGTTGTTCCGCCGCGGCGGGTCACGCTGTCTCGATGCGTCATGGGGTTTCTCCCGGGGCGGGCAGGGTGACGAGGGCGGTCGCGTACCCCGTGCGGGGCGGGGCGGGGCGGGTGACCGGCCAGGCGGCCGGCGGGGCCGTCAGGTCGTACGCCAGGCACGAGCCGTACTTTTGGCACGGACCGTCGGTCGGCGTGGCCAGGTCGACGTCGACCTCGGTGAAGCAGCGGGCCACACCTCGCCCGGTGGCCTTGGCGACGGCCTCCTTCGCCGTCCACACGGCGTGGAACGCAAGGGGCCGCTCGCGCGGGGCGAGCCCGGTCACGGCGGCCCGCTCACGCGGCGTGAGGGCGTAGCGCAGCATGCGTCCGGTGGCCCGGTCCGCGCGGACACGTTCGACGTCCACGCCCACCGGTGACCCGTCCCCGGTCATCGCGAGGACTGCGAGCGGCCCGCAGTGGGAGACGCTGAACCGGGTGCGCGGATGCCCGGCCAGCTCCGGTCGGCCGTACCGGTCCGTGCTGATGGTCACCCCCTGCACCGGCAGTCCGGTGCGGAGCGCGATGGCCTGCTTGACCAGGGCTCGGCGGACCACGAAGCGCCGCCGCAGCAGCGTGGTGGGCAGGGCGCAGGCCCGCTGTCGCTCGACCGCGTCGAGCAGCGGCCACCAGCGGTCGGCCGGCCGGTCGAGGCGGAGCCAGAACACGTCGGCGGTGGGGGCGGGGCGCGTCATGGCCGCCACTCCGGGTAGCCGACCGCCGCCGGGAGCTGGTCGGTGACGCGCATGTCGAGCCCGGTGACGGCCAGTTGGACCTCGCCGTTGCGGGTTGCTGCCACCGCGCGGTCGTCCTCGGTCCGGAACCACAGGTGCAGGCCCTCGGGATGGTCGCGGAGGAGTTCGGTGTCGGTGGAGCCGGTGAACAGGTCGATGCGGGCGATGGCGACGGGTACGCCCATGACGTGGCCGCCTCCTGGCTGCGGCACGTAGCGGAACAGGCGGGCGGTGGAGTCGATGAGCAGGGCCGGTACGGTGAGGCGCGCGAAGATTCCGTCGGGTTCGAGCCGGGGCAGCCAGAGCGCCTCGCTGCCCTCGGGGCCCGCGCAGGGGCGCAGATTGGTCCGCCAGACCCCGGAGAGCTGGACCGAGCAGTCGGGGCGGGCGCTCGGGCACTCCTCCATGGGCGGCTGCGGAGGCGGGGCCTGTACGGCGGGTGCTGCGGGCCGCTCGCCGAGAACGACGCCGACGCGGCAGTGCGGGCGTCCCCGCAGTAGCACCCGGCCGGTGCGCGCGACAAGGTCGGAACGGAGCTCGACCCGAACGCGCCCCGGCCCTGTCACGCCGGCCGTGATGTGGCACACGGCCTCGGCGCCCTTCGGGTCGGTGTAGAGGGGGTCTTGGATGGCCATGTCCCGGAAGCCGGTCACGTCCGTGCCGGGCAGCAGCTGCCGGGCCGCTTCTGCGGCCAGGGCGAGCATCATCACGGCGGGCAGCAACGGACGCCCGTCGACGAGGTGTTCGGCGAGATGGGTGTCGCGGCGAGGGTCCGGTCGCCAGGTCCACCGGGCGTCGATGGCGGTGACGTGGTCGGGCGGGCCGAGCAGCCCGCCCTCGGGCGGCGGATCCGGGGCGAACGCCGGTGCGCCGCCGGTGCTCCAGCCCTGCCGCAGCCCGAGCAGGGGTGCGGGGTCGAGGGGACGGGGGGAGGCGAGTTCGGCGAGGAAGGCGTCGGCCCCCTCGGCGTTGCTCATACCGTCGGTGCCCAGGCGCCGGGCGATGCCGCCGGCGAGGTGCTTGACCATGCCGGTGTCCCGCCACAGACCCCAGCCGATCGTCACCTCGTCCGTCGTGGACTTACCTGCCGACAGGTGCTGATCGGCGCGCGCGGCTGCGAGCAGGTACTCGTTGGCTGCCGCGTAGTCGGTGTCGCCCGCGTAGCCGGTCAGTCCGCTCGCGGACCCGAAGCTGCACCACAGGCGTGGTGCCGGGTCGGCGAACGCCTCCTTCAGGTGGTGGTATCCGGCGACCTTGGTGTCGCGTACCGTGCGGAAGTCGTCCAGCGTCTTGTCCGTGGCGGCGGCCGACCGGATCTGCCCGGCTCCGTGGATAAGCAGGTCCACGGAGCCGTCCTGCTCGTGGACGCGCCGGGCCGCCCGTACGACCTGGTCGCGGTCGCGCAGGTCGCATACCAGGTAGTGGACGCGGTCTGCGCCGCACAGTGCGCGCAGGGCGCGGAGAGTCAGCTGAATTTCGCGAGAGCGCAGAAGCGCGTCGAAGCGCCGGTTGAGCGCGGCGACCGTGAGGCCCGCGCCGGTGCGCAGCTCGCGCGCCAGCCAGGCGCGGCGGGCCTCGGTGAGCCGGTCGTCGGGGGTGTCGAGCAGCTCTGCCGGAACATCCCCCTCCGAGGTGGTGCCCAGGAGCCAGATCCGGGGCCTCGCCCGGCGCGCCAGCGCGAGAAGGCACGCCGCGGTGGCGCCACGGGCGCCGCCGGTCGCGACCACCACGAAGTTCCGGTCCAGTGGCGGTGGCGCAGTGCGGCGACCAGCGGGCAGCGGGGCGTCACAGGCCACCTCGGCGTACCGCAGGCCCTGCCGGTACTGGACGATGGTCCGGTCGCGGCGCGCGGTCCGCTCGGTGGCGACCTGCGCGAGCCCGGACTCAAGACCGGCGTCGCTGACCACGGCGCTAACCGGGCATGGCAGTTCCAGGGCGAGGCTGCGCAGGAAGCCGGTGAGCAGCGTGAGATGGGGGTGGGTGGTGTGGCCGCGCAACGGGTCGAGCAGCAGTGCAACGACTGATCCTGCCGCCTCGGGGTGCAGCTCGCGGACCGCAAGCAGGACGCACTCCTGCAGACTCAGCAGCGACGGGGGCGGCGGCGCGGGCCAGACGCACTCGGGGCGTCGGACCGAGGCGACGACGAGCAGATCGCCGCAGCGTCCTGCCGCCCTGCGGGCATCCCGTACGGCTTCGGCGACGGCTGCTTCCTCCGCCCCTGGCCCTGCGAGCGTAACGACCTCGTCCCGCGCGGTGCCGGGATCGGTGCTGACGATCCGGGCGCCGTGCCGGCGGGCCAGGGGCGTCAGTGACCGGGCCAGGGTGGCCGAGTCGACGAGGATCAACGTGCCGGGACGGATCGCGGTGTCTGCCGCCGAACCGGGTGACGAGAGCTCGACCGGGACGGCGTCGCGGCGTCGGTACGCGATGACGGAGCGAGAAACGAGAGTCGGCCCGGAGCCGGGCCCGGCGGGTGTCATGCCCTGTGCGGCCTGGGTCACTTCCGCGTGTTTCGCCCGTGGGGTTGCCCCTTCGTGTGCGGTAGCGGGTGTCTCTTCTCCCGCGACCGGCGGCATTTCGTCCTGTGCGGCCGGGGGTATGCCGTCGCGTACAGCAGGATTCGTCTTTCCCCGTACAGGAGTGGGCCGTTCCGTCGTCGTGACCGCGAACGCCTCCTCCCGTACGGCCGTGTCCCGAGGGGACGTGGGCACCGACACGGGGGTCACCACGACACGTGGTCCCGGGTCCCGGTTGCGTACGGCGGCAGCGGGCATGCCCGCGTACACCGCGCGCAGGACGGCGAGGGCGCCCTCCGCGCCCTGGTAGTCGGGTGTGTCCTCGGAGAGTCCGATCTCCGGGACCTCCTCCGGGGCTGTGCCGATGGCGCCTGGGGCCACGGTCCGCAGTTCGGCGAGTACGGGCCAACCGTGCTGCTCGGCACGCGACTTGCGGGTGAGCACCAGCAGGACGGCGCCCTCCGCCAGCTGCCCTGCCCGGCTGCCGGTCAGCGCCTCGGCCAGCGGGCCGGTGTGGCCGGCGGTGCCCAGCACCAGGGCCATGTCCAGCTCCCCGGAGGCGAGGTAGCGGCAGGCCGTGTGCAGGGCGGCCTGGGTGGAGGAGTGCCCGGCGTCGAGGGCGAGTGCCAGGCCGTGCAGCTGGTGCCGGTTGGCAATCTGGCAGGAGATCATGTTGGCGAGTTGGCCCGGCATGCTCGCGTCGTTCGCCGCGGGCAGCCGCACGCGCAACCGGTCCAGGTACCCGCGCAGTCGATCGCCGCTCCTGGTTCCGCGCGCGGCGTCGGCGGCTGCCAGTAGGTCGTCGGCGGCGACGCGGACGGTGTACTCGGTCATGGCACGGGTGGGTCCTGCGTGGCCGGTGAACACCCCGGTGGTGTCCCGGTACGGCTCCCACAACTCGCCGTGCCCGGCGGCGAACCGTGCCGTGGCCGAGATCGCCATCAGATGCGTACGGTCGATGCTGCGCGCGCTGACCGGGGGCATCCGCAGCTGCCGGAAGGGCGGCAGCGGATAGTCCTCGCCGAATACGGCGGCGGGCACGGGCCCCCGGCCGCGCAGCCAGTCCACGATGTCCTGGTCGGACGGCTCACCGGGCAGGTGGGTGCTCCAGCCCACCAGGACCGCCGGATCGGCGGCGGTCCCGGGGCTGTCTTGCCGGGTCTCTCCTGGTGCCGCGCCGGCGGGCGGTGGGGAACCGTGCGCCGCCTCGGGGCCGTGCACGACGAGGTGGGCGTTTCCGCCGCCGAGGCCGTAGGCGCAGATGCCGGCCGTACGGATACGGCCGGCTCGCGACAGCCATGGGGTGTCGACGGTCGGAACTGTGAGGTTCCCGGCGCGTACGCCGTCCGGCAGGCGGGAGAAGTAACGCTCTGCCGGGATGCTTCCGTGCCGCAGCGCGAGCAGGACGTGGACGAGGGAGACCGCGCCCGCAGCCCATGCGCCGTGCCCGACCAGCGGCTTGTTCGAGGTGATCAGATGGTGGGCGTCTCCGGCGAGTTCGGCAAGCCCCTCGAGTTCGGCGGTGTCGCCGACCCGGCTGCCGGTGCCGTGCCCCACGATCCAGTCGACATCAGCGGGTTTCAGGCCGCCCACGCCGCGGGCACGCAGCACCGACAGCTTCTGCCCCTCCGGGTCGGGCGCCACGACGCTTCCACTTCCGTCGACGGAGGCCCCGAAGCCGCCGAGCAGGCCGAGGATCTCGTCGCCGTCCGCCAGAGCCCGGTCGAGACGCTTGAGCGCGACGACGACGGCCGCGTCCGAGAAGAGGACTCCGTCGGCGTCCGCGTCGAACGCCCGTACCTGGCCGCTGCGGGAGAATCCCTGCGCCTTGGAGAACAGCACGAGGTCGCGGCGCGGCCCGGTGTTCGCACCGCCGCACAGCACCAGGTCCCGTTCCCCGGCCAGCAGGGCCTTGACCGCCAGATCGACGGCGTACAGGGAGGAGGAGCAGGCGGCATCGACCGCCTGGAACTCGCTGCCCTCGGGCAGCAGCCCCGCGCCCGCGTCCCGGATCATCCGGTCGGCGAAGGCCGCACGGGGGTGTTGCGGAGTGTGCGGGTAGCGGGCGGTGAGCAGTTCGCGCAGGGGCTGCGCCTCGTCCTCGGTGTCCGTGGCGGCGTCGGCCGTCGCCCGCAGCGTGGCCTCTTCGAGGGCGAGGCTTCCGGGCGGCACGGCGATGTAGGCGCCCATCCGGTCCGTCTCGTCGCGGGTGACTCCGTCCAGCGACTGCCGCAGGCAGCGGCGCAGCATCAGGCCGGTGCCGTCCAGTCGGACGGCGGTGCCTTCGTCGTCCGGGTGTACGGGCACGGCGTGCGGGTATCCCGCGGCCCGGATGTACGACTTGTCCTCGGCCTTCTCGTCCGGCGCGTACCAGTGTTCCAAGGAGAAGTGGCCGGGTTCACCGAACACGTTCTGGTCCTGGTTGAGGACGCCCCAGAACTCCTCCGGACTGTTGGCGCCCGGAACGACCATCCCCATGCCCACCACCGCGACCGCCCGGGACGCCCCGGAGGGGCCTGCCTCTGCCGGGGCAGGGGCGGGTTCCGGCGCCGGGGTGAGGAGCGCGACGACGTCGGCCAGGCGGGTGGCGAACCCGTGGCCGCCCGCGCCGGTGCCCGCGTCCATGACCGTCTCCGTCCGCACCCGCAGCGGTACCGAACTCACCGCACAGGGGACCGTGATGTCGACCAGGGTTCCGGTGCGGTCGGCCATGAGCGGTGCGGCGGCCTCGTGGCACCAGCGCACCCAGTCGGCAGGGGAATCGGCACCAACTCGCGACGCGCCGTCAGCCGCAGCGCCGACGGCGCAGGTGACCAGCGCGTCCAGGCGGCGGCCCGACTCGCCGACGGAGGCGAAGAGCGTGCGGACGCCACTCCTGGTCTGCCCCATGTCTCCCGCGCACTGGCCCGATCCGCCCTCGGCGTGCACCTCGGCGAGGGTCTGCTCGGCGTCCTCCAGTCCGCCACCGTACGCCAGGACCACATGCGCACCGCGTCGCGCGCAGCCGAGGGCGACGGCTCGCCCGATCCCGTGCCCCTCACCCACGACCATGACCGTCCGGCCGGCCAAGTCCCCCCTCACGTGGCGCCGCCACGCGCTTCGGAGTCCTGGCCGTCGGCGGCGAGCATGATCATGAGATCGGCGAGTTTGGGAAGCGTGTTGTAGTCACGGATACGGAGGTCCGCGGGCGGGGTCGGCAGGTCGTACCGGTCGAGCAACGCGACCAGCAGCTCGGTCTTCTTGACCGAGGCGATGCCGAGGTCGGCTTCCAGATGGGCGTCGTCGGTGAAGACGTCCTCCGGATAGCCCAGGGCCTCGGCGAACGTCGAGCGCAACTCGTCGACAAGCGCACCGTATTCGGGCAGAGCGCCGGAGGAGGCGGGGGCGGAATCGGCCGGGGCCCGTTCCCCGAGGGAAAGGGACTGCGGGGCGTCACCGGCCTCCTGAGCGGGGACGGTCCCGGTCGCCGGCGCGTCCCACCGAACCGCCGGAGCAGTGTGGGCGGCCTCCCGGAGGGACACGGCCCCCGGTGCGGGAGCGGGTGCCGACACGGAGCGGGCGGTGACCGGTGCAGGGTCCTCGGCGACCACCGGGCGCGGACGCGGAGAGGTGACCGCGGTCCGCCCTGCCGGAGCCGCGACGGCGGCCGGCGGCGCGTCCGGCGCCAAGTGGCCGCCGGACTGCAGCAGCGCGTCCAGGATCTTCAGCCCGTCCGTGCTCCCGGGCGGCGGGCCGATCAACTCGGCGTCCGGCGGCAGGCATTCGACGGCGCACTGGGTCAGCAGCGGCCGGGGCCCCGCCTCCAGGAAGACGCCCACCTGGTGATGGGCGTGCAACTCCCTTATGGCCCGCACGTAGTCGACCGGATCGGTCAGGTGCCGGTTGATGACGCGCCGTACGTCCTCGACCGTGCGCACCTGGCGTCCCAGCAGCGGGGAGAAGACACGTGTGCGCGGCTCCTCGACGCGGTAGGCGGCCGTGGCCTCGGCCACCTGCCGGGCCGCCCCGGCCAGCAGGGGATTGTGATGCGGGTACACCACGAGCAGCCGGGTGGCCTGGATGCCCAGCGCACGCGCCGCCTTCTCCAGGCGGGCGAGCTCTTCGGCGTTGCCGGACACCACGGTCTGCTGGGGCGCGTTGAACAGCGAGGGCTGCAGCGACCAGCCGCCGACGGCCCCGCAAAGATGCCCGGCCCGCTGCGCGCCGACCCGCAGAGCCGTGAGCCCGCCGGCGAAGTCACCCTCGGCCAGGGCGATTTCACGCTCGCAGAGCACACGGGCGGCGTCGTACGCGGACAGACAGCCGGCTGCGGCCAGCGCGGTGAGTTCCCCGGTGCTGTGGCCGATCACAACGTCACCGGGACGGCCGTGCGCTACCAGCTCCCCGTGCAGGGCGAGCCCCGTGGCGAGCGAGGCCAGGTGCAGCCGGGTGGGTGTCTGGGCGAGTTCCTCGATCTCCGGCCCTTCGGGGTCGGTGAGCGGGACGGACACCGGCGGAACCCCGTACGCACGAGCCGCCCGGTCCACCTCGCGCAGCAGCTCGGTCACCCGGTGCTCGGTCGCGGCCAGATGCTGCAAGGTACCGGGCGCGTAGCCGCCGAGCCCCGGGAACTGTATCGCCATGTACGCCATGGGGTGCCTCCGTGGATCAGGGGCGACAGAGGGCAGGAAGAAACGTTTCTGCTCTCTTGGCGGGACAAGGCAATAGCACGCCGCGTGATCCAGTCAATGGCGCTCAGGGGCAACGAGTTGCGTGGACGTGCGCCCAGCGCACGGATGTACCGACGTGACAGTTTCGGAGATTCCTGTGCTCCGCCGTGCGCCAGAACTTGCGTTAATTCGCGCCCCTGCGCCCCTGTTTCGGGCCGGATGGCCCTCCCGGGTGTCCGGTCGATGTCATGCATCTGCCATAAAGCGGGAGGGGTCCGCGCGGAACCCAGTCGACTTCCTGGCTCGTCCTTGATTGTTCGGCCTTTGCTGTCCCTAGAATTGCCGACCGTGGAAATCATGGAGCGACCGGAGCGCTGCTCCTCATCAATGCGCGATAATGTCGACGTGGTCCGTCGAATCTGATCAAGGAAAGCCGGGGAGCATTCCGTAACTGATGCGGCGTTCGAGAAAAAGAGGTGGTCGTGCGCAACCTCTCGGTAATGGAATTCCCGGGCTACGGCGACTATGTGCCGGGAGCGCTCGGGGGGTTGCCTGGTCGTGTGCCGGAGGTGCGGGGGGTCCTGGACGAGACCGACGCTGCTCTGCGGACGTACGGGCACGGACCGCTGTCCGGTGCGCTCACCGACTCACAGGGGCCCGCCTTCGAGGACCTGGCGCGCTCGACCGTGCTTATGCACGTCGCCACGTTCGCCGTTTCCGCGGCGCTGTACGCTGCCCTGCGCGCCAGGGGCGTCACCGGTGACATTCTCCTCGGCCACAGCGAGGGGGAGTACACGGCCCTGGCGGCGGCGGGCTGCCTGTCCGTCTACGACGCGGTGCGCCTGCTGTGCGAACGCGAGGAGGCCATCGAGGAACTGGGAGAAGGGGCCGGCGGCGGCCTGACCGTGCTGATGGCGGACGCTTGGCGCGCGGCCGACCTGTGCCGGGCGGCGGGCGGTCGCACGCTGCAACTCTCCGTCTTCAACTCCCCTGGACAGACTGTTGTTTCGGGTCGTACCCGGGACCTGGACGCGCTGGAATCCCTGGCGCGGGCCATGCGTCTGCGGGTGACACGGCTCCTGGTGCCGCACCCGCGTCACAACCCGATGCTGGCCCGGGCCGGTCACCGTCTGGCCGCCGTCATGGAGGACTTCACGGTCCACGCCCCAAACACCCGCCTGTTCTCCCCTGTCGCCTTGCGCTTCGTGCGGGACGAGCGCGACGCGCGGACGACCATCGTGCAAAGCCTGACCGACCCCGTGCACCACGTCGAGGCGGTACGGATCCTCCATGATGACGAGGAGGCCGGAACATTCATCGAGGTCGGAGTGCGCCCGATGCTCGCCGGGCTCACCGCTGACTGCCTCCCCCGTGGCGTCAAGGTGGTGGGCCCGCCCTACGGGGCGCACGACGCCAGGCAGGTCCTGGACGCACTGACGGTCGACGGTACGCGCCAAGCGCCGGGTATTGGCCCGGTCCAGTGCGAAACTCCTGGTCCCTCGCCTACACGACCGCGAACCTCGTCATGACCAACAACCCCGGCCAGAGGGTGCTGGGCATGTCACGAACGATCGCGTAGTGCAGCAGGTCGCCGGCCTGTGCGACGGCGCGCTGGTACGGCCTGGGGGGCGGGCCGGCCACCGGCGGCGTGACCGGTACCCCCAAGCACGTAGGGCAGGGCACGCTCGTGCAGGAAGGCGCAGGATGGGGTCCTTGCCGTAGCCGGTAGTCGGCGTTGGCCGCCACCCAGGCAAAGGGCAGGTCGCACTCGATGGCGCCGCACAGCATCTCGATGCCCGGCCCGGGCTTGGTGGCGAAGGTGATCTCCTCGGGCACCCGGACGGCTTCCGCTGGGGTACGGCATATTCTGATACCTGGAGTCCGTCTGGTTTGAAATAGCTATAGAACCGCCCGACATGCAGTGGAACGCTCCTCCAACTACGGCCCCGGCCTCCAGCTGTACTACTCCTACACCGTCCAGGCCTGGGCCTTCGGACGCAGCGCCGACATCGCCGGGCGACCCCTGGCGAGCCGCCTCCGGCACCAAACCCCCAGCACAGGCCAATGGACCCACCTGGTAGGCGTCTACGACGCTCCCGCCCAGGAACGACGCCTTCACGTCAACGGCAAACTCACCGGCACACAAGCCTGGACCTCTACACCCCCTGGAACGCCACCGGCCCCTCCAGATCGGCCGCAGCGTCAGCAGCGGCTACCTCGACTACGCCAACGCCTCGATCAGCAACGTCCGCCTCTACCCCACCGCCCTGCCCCCGCCGACGCCTCAGCCATCGGCGACACCCCAAGGCCGTCCAACTCGACTGAGGCACGCAGCCATCTCCCCCAGGCCCGTCCCGGCCGCGCCCCCGGGACGGGCCCGACCCATGGCGCGGTCAGAGGACCCGCAGGCCCCAGACCTCGACAGACGGCCGGCGAGGGCGCGGGGGCCGGGGTGCGGCGGCTAACTTGTCGAGTCACGACAAACGCGGAGCAAGCAGATCCCCTCCCG
Source organism: Streptomyces sp. NPDC059373 (assembly GCF_042751495.1). Taxonomy (NCBI): domain Bacteria; kingdom Bacillati; phylum Actinomycetota; class Actinomycetes; order Kitasatosporales; family Streptomycetaceae; genus Streptomyces; species Streptomyces sp. NPDC059373. Next base: position 48,073 of record NZ_JBHYXC010000026.1, read on the forward strand.
TGACCCGGTCCCAGAAGGCACGGCTCCTGCCGACAGCCGGATTGGAACCATCCCTCCACCGTTTCCGCAAGCGTCAGTGAGGGCCGTTTGCGGCACTCGGATGCGCTCCAGGCAGACCACCCGCCGCGCTCAGGCTGTGCCAATGCGCTCCCCTCGCGCTCCCCTGACCAACCCGCGTCCCATTCAACGCGCCACCAAGAGCAACTCAATGCCAAGAAGTCCCAGGTCAAAGGGCTAAACCACCAACAAGTTCCGCTAGCCGTTCCCGCGAGACAACCGGCGACCGACGCACAGTAATGCGTAGGTCGAATCGAAGCCCGCGTAGTCCAGCCCGAGGCCGAGCGCGTATTTCCAGGAGATCCGGTCCGCGACCGCCTGGGCAGCCTCACGGTCGGCGAGGTTGTGCCGAAACTGCAAGATGGTCACGACCAGGAGGAATGCCGGAGACAGACCCGGCTGCCCGAGCGAGGAGTACATGCCCTCGAACTCGCCGGACATGAAATCCTCATCAGTGAACAACGGACCCAAGGCGTCCCGGACCCGCATCTCATCGGTCCCCCGCGGATGCACCCGCCAAGCCAGCGAAGCCGTGTCCTCCGGGACCTCCCCCACACCCACCGGCCGCAACACAGTCGGCCCCCAACACAGGCCACGCTCACCCCTGGCAGACGAGCGCCACCAATGTCCCACAACCACCCTCAGCGACTTCGCCAACGGAATCAGGACTACTTCCACCGCGTGTGGTCCACCGCTTTCCGCGCCGCCGACCTCGCCGACGCGGGCAGCGACGAGCCGGACGAGTACAGAGATACGTGCACAGCCGACGGCGACGACCACGAACAGGAAGCTGTATGAACACCGCCACCGTTCCCGAACCCCGCACCGAGGCGGCTCTGGACGCCCGCCGACGCAAGACCGAAGCCGCCCTTGAGCGCGTCCACCAGGCCATCGCCCGGATCCGACGCGAGAAAGCCCATGTCAGTGTCGCCGCCGTCGCCCGCCGAGCGGACGTCTCACGCACCTTCCTCTATGACAACACCGAGGCCAGAGCCGCGGTCGCCACCGCGCTCGCCGATGTCGGCGAAGGCCGGACGCAGTTGCTCGCCGACCAGGACGACGAGCGCGAGGCGACCTGGCGCGAACGCGCCCTGAACGCAGAGGAAGGGCTCAAGGCCGCCCGGGCCGAGATCCTCACACAGCGCACCCGCATCGGCGAACTCCTCGGCCAAATCCGCGACTTGCAGGCCGAATGGACCGAGGAAGCGATCCAGCGGATCACCACCGAGAACACCACGCTCAAACAACGGCTCCGCCAGCTCACCACTGACAACCGCACCCTCGACGAGCGACTCAAGGCCGCACGCTCCAACCTCCGCTTCCAGGACCGCCGTGTCGCCGATCTTGAAGCCCGCATCGCCGACCCGGGATCAGCGATGTGATCGCGTCCCGCTGAACAGGGGTTTTCGGGGAGCAACAGTTATTTTTCACACCGACCCCAGCTCACGCTGAAGAAGCTCGACGACTTCCCGGAGTTCCGCCGAGTCCGGCGGGCTTACGCCAGCTCCAGTACCGCCACGACGTCCTCGACAGCTGTCTCACCGGCACCAGGCTGGCGCCCGCCCCACCATGACGACATCACCTATTCAAGGTCAGTAGTGTTGGATGGCTTCCATCGTCGGCCGCCGTATCGGGCGAGGGCTTCAGTGAGTTCTGTCCGCTGCTGTTCCGTCATCGGCCCGAGGATGCAGACGGGAAATCGGTTGGGAGCCTCTGAGGCTGCCAGCCCGAATTGCTTGGCCACCTCAGAGGCTCCCAGGCGCGGGTAGGGCCATCGCCGGTGGCGTGTTCGTCGGTCGGCCGGCGCCCCGTTCGGGCCGCAGGTGGACGCCGGTGTACCCGAATGGTCCTCCAGCGGCGATCCTCTCGATGGTGACGCGCTGGATCTGGTCCCAGGTGAACTCGCGGCGTCCCTTGGCGCCGGTGGTCACGATGCCGTGCGGACCGACGTGCAGTGTCCAGCCCGTTTTGTTCTGGGCCAGACGCTCTTGATGTGCACGAAAGATCGCTGCAACAGCGCAGCCGACGGCAGCCAGGGCGAAAATTGTCGCGCCGACGATGGAGCCAGCCCACGGACTGTCGTCTCGGGCTATTCCGTCAGGGTCATAGTGAAATGGCAGGTAGAAGCCCACGAGCGACACCAGGCCCAGGGCCCCTGTCGTGATCCCGAGGCCCTTTTGCCCCCGCTCGCGCGTGCTGTCCGCATAGGAGGACAGAGGCTCCTTGCCGGTCCAGGAAACAGCGAAAGGGCCGACCGGTTCGGGCAGTTGCCGCGTCGAGGGCGACTGCGCCCCGGGCGCAAGGCCCGGTCCGCGGTCTTCTTGTCCGGTCGCGTCGCTCCGACCTGTCACCCCGTTGGTTCGGGAACCCTCCGCCGTGGCCCGGCCTGTTTCTACAAGCCACTCTGGTAGGGCGAGTTCATCTACGCCTCCGCGTTCGGTGGAACGCGGCAACGGCGTGGTGCTGTCGACGTTCGCCTGGAGACCCCGTATGCGGTCGTGGACCTTCTGTGCCGACTCAGGCCGCCGCATGGGATCACGATCCAGAAGTTCAGCGACGAGCGTGGTCAGAGCGGGCGACAGGTCCGATCGGAGCGAGTCGATCCGGGGAGCGTCCTCGTCCAGTTTTCGGCGCAGGATCGCCATGGCGTTGTACTGCCCGGTGAAAGGGGGTCGGCCGGTGAGCATCGCGAAGAGCACGCTGCCGAGTGCGTACAAGTCCGAGCGTTCGTCGCCACGTTCGCTGAGGAACTGCTCCGGTGCGCCGTACTCGATGGTTCCGGCGGGAGTCAGCTGCGATGACCGAGCCAGGGTGAACGCGGTCTGGATGAATCCGGCAATGCCGAAGTCGACGACTTTTACCTGTCGGTCGGCGGTGAGCATCACGTTGTGGGGCTTGATGTCGTAGTGGATGACGCCGGCCCGGTGCGCGGCTATAAGGGCCGCGCAGATTCCCTGGGCGATGGTCAACGCGCTGGTGGGGTCCATCGGACTCTTGTCATGGATGTGTTCGCTGAGTGTGGCGCCCTCGACCTTCTCCATGACCAGGAAGAGAACATCCTCGTGGACACCGCGGTCGTAGAGGGCGACGACGTTCGGATGGCTGATCTGTGCGGCGGCCACCGCTTCGCGCTCGAACCGCCAAGACAACTCCTGCAAGGCCGGATTGTCGGGGACGAGTATTTTAATGGCCACGTCGCGGTGCAGGGTACGGTCCCGCCCTGCCCACACCTCGCCCATACCCCCACGGCCGAGCCGCTTGACCAGCTCGTACCGGCCCGCGATCGTCTCGCCTCGCTCCACGCGTACCCCCGTTGATGCTGGCATGCCAGTTCCTCGGAACCAGGATACGAGCGGCAAGGCCAAGAACCAGGCCGATCAGAGCAGGGGATGGAGTGTTCACCGCTGGGGCTCAGAGTGCCGTCCACAACGGCATCCTTGGCCAAGCTCGTGGGACAGGAGGATGCTGACACCGAGTGAGATGCACCAACCATCACGGACATGTAGTCTATGAATCGTCGCAGTTCAGAGCCGGTGTCCGAGCTCCTGCGGTCGGTAATCTCGAATACAAACGTTCAAACGGGAAGGCAGTCATCACACAGGCCCTGTCGTACCTGGCGTGGCTGCGGGATCATCGGCACGAGTTCGAGAGCCTGGTGAAGGAAAGGCTGGGCGACGAGGTGGCCGACTCGGTCGACTGGAGTAGTCCCCGGCTAGTACTCCAGCCTCAGATCTTGATTCGGTGGTCGGTTGGTTTCGTTCTGTCTCCATACTGCGAGTCGTGTGGGCTGAACCGTTCCGGGTCGAATAGAGACTCGATTCTCTGAGAGGATTGAGTCATGGCACGACCTTCCAATTACCCCGCTGAGCTGCGCCGACGTGCGGTGCGCATGGTCGCCGAAGTGCGAGCGGATCACGCCACCGAGTGGGCCGCAATGAAAGCCGTCGCGTCCAAGCTCGGCATCGGCTCGACCGAGACCCTGCGCAAGTGGGTGCGTCAGGACCAGGTCGATGTCGGCACCCGGCCCGGGGTGAGCACGGAGGAATCGGCCGAGATGAAGCGGTTGAAGAAGGAGAACACCGAGCTGAAGCGGGCCAACGACATCCTCAAAGCCGCGGCGTCTTTCTTCGCGGCCGAGCTCGACCGGCCACACACACGCTCGTAGCGTTCATAGACGAGTACCGGGCCCGCTTCGGCGGTGTCGAGCCGATCTGCCGCGTCCTCACCGAGCACGACTGCAGCATCGCCCCCTCCACCTACTACGCCCACAAGAAACGCCAGGAAACACCCTCGGCCCGGCAGATCCGCGACGCGGAACTCAAGCCCCTGATCCAGGAGATCTTCGACGCCAACTACCGCGTCTACGGGGCCAGAAAGATCTGGCACGAGCTCAACAGGCAGGGGCACTCGGCGGCCCGCTGCACCGTCGAGCGCCTCATGCGCGAGATCGGCATCACCGGCGCGGTCCGCGGCAAGAAGGTGATCACCACGATCGCCAATCCGGCCGCGACACGGGCGCCCGACCTGGTGGACCGCGACTTCGTTGCCCAAGCACCCAATCGGTGCTGGGTCGCGGACTTCACCCACATCGCCACCTGGGCCGGCGTCGTCTACGTTGCGTTCGTCGTGGACACCTTCTCCCGCCACATCGTCGGCTGGTCTGCCTCGACGTCGAAGGAAACCCAACTCGTCCTGGACGCACTTGAGATGGGAATCTGGCAACGCGACCGCGACGGCCGCCCGCACGCCCCGGGCGAACTGGTCCACCATTCCCATGCCGGGAGCCAGTACACCTCGTTCAAGCTCGCCGAGCACCTCGACAGGGAGAACATCGCGGCCTCCATCGGCCCAGTCGGCGACGCCTACGACAACGCCCTCATGGAGTCGACGATCGGGCTCTACAAGACCGAGCTGATCAAGCCCCAACGGCCGTGGAAGACCCTGGCCGAAGTTGAACTGGCCACCGCGGAGTGGATCGACTGGTACAACTTCCGCCGCCTGCACGGTGAGATAGGCCACGTCCCGCCAGCCGAATATGAAGCCCACCACTATCTGACTGCCACAAAACTGCAGGTCACAACCACAACCTAGAGTCTCTACCGAACCCGGAACGGTTCAGCACGCTCCGTCCCAGTGAGCCGAGGGGCCTGGTGGTGTGTCGGCGCCCCGCTGGTCTTGGGTGCCGACGAGAGAAGAGCGTGCTGCAGAAGGCGGGACGCCAGAACCGCCTCTGGGGACGCCCCGAGGACGTCTTGGGACGTTTTAGGGGTGAGTCAGGCGCCGAAGGTGATCCATCAGAGCGTGCACATCGCTCAGATCAGCGAGCACGAAGGAGGCGCCGGCTTGCTGGAGTTCGGCAGCACTGTGGACGCCCGAGGCCACCGCCACGATGTCCGAGCCTGTCTTGAGCGCGGCATCGACGTCTCGGGGGGTGTCGCCGATGAGCACCACCGGGGCGCCGTCCGGAAGGCCGTAGGCAGCGCGGATCCTGCTCCGGGCAACGTCCACCAACGCCGCACGGTCGGTTGAGTCGGCACCGTAGGCTCCGACCTCAAGGTCGAGGAGAGCGTCCAAGCCGAAGGCGCCGAGCTTTACGCGCGCGTTGGCGGCGATATTGCCGGTGAGGACGGAGGAGATCATGCCGTCTTCCTCGGCTACTGACTTCAGGGCCCCGTACACCCCGGGCAGAACCCGGCCCCGCTGGCTCAGATCGGCCTCGCGGCCCGCCCCCGCCGCTTCCAACGCGGACAGGGCGTCCTCCCAATCCGGCGGCTCCAGGCCGTGGTCGAGGAACATGTCGGCGATGATGAGACGGTCCGTCCGCCCCTCCGTACGCGCGGGTCGTGCCGGCGGTCGCCCGGCAAGACGGGTGAACGCGGCGGCGTAGATCTCTTTGCTGACCCCGGCGTTGTCGATGAGGGTGTGGTCGATGTCCCAGAGCACGATAAGCGGCACTCTCCAAGCGTAAGCACAGGACCAGAGTGTCCCCACGGGGCCGGACGTCCTTGCGAGTGAGACGACAGGTCCGGTTGGATAGTCCGAGTGAATGAACGATTGCGCTCCGCACTCGTCCAGCGGGGGATCACCATTGAAGAGCTCGCAGAGCTCTGCTCCGTCGACCCGAAAACCGTCGACCGCTGGCTCTCCGGACGCGTGCCACACCGCCGCCACCGCTTTGTCGCTGCCAAGCAGCTGCAGGTCGACGAGGTGTACCTCTGGCCGAACGACCGCCAACGACCGGTACACCTCGAAGCGCTGCGGTCGGAGATCATCGAGGTCTACCCGAACCGGGCCAGCGTCCCCCGGGACACCTGGATATCCCTCCTGCTCGGTTCCATGAAGCAGATCGATGTCCTCGTCTTCTCCGGGACCTTTTTCGCCCAGACCAACCCGCACATCGCCCGCATGCTCCAGGAACGCGCGCAGGCCGGCGTCAAGGTTCGACTGTGCTTTGGCGATCCGCACGGAGATGCAGTGGCCGTCCGGGGCCGCGAGGAGGGGATCGGCGACACTTTGTCCGCGAAGATCCGGGCATCGCTGACGTACTACCGCAGCCTCGTCGGCGCCCCCGGCTGCGAAGTACGGCTGCACGACGCGACGTTGTACAACTCCCTCTTCCGCTACGACGACCAGGTGCTGGTCAACCCGCACATCTGGGGCCAGCCCGCCAGCGCCAACCCCCTCCTCCAGCTCAAGCGCATGGCCGGCACCGACTGGTTCGACCGCTACGCCGACAGCTTCGATGCCGTATGGAACACCGCGCACCTCTGGGCGCCCGACCGTCAGGAGCACCACCCACGTGGGCAGGACTGAGTATTACCACGACCCGAAGGCCCCCAAGGCGAACACCTTGATCCCGGCCAGCAACCTCCTCGTCGTCAACGACGAGGGAGCAATCCTGCTCCAGCGGCGGCGCGATACCGGGCAATGGGCATTGCCGGGGGGAGCCCAGGACATGGGGGAAACCCCGGCGCAGTGCGCCGTCCGCGAGTGCCAGGAGGAGACCGGCATCATCGCCGAGGTCACCGGTTTTCTCGGGGTGTATTCCAACCCGGCCCACATCATCGAGTACACCGACGGCGAGATCCGGCAGCAGTACGAAGCCGCCTACATCGGCCGCCCGATCGGCGGTGCTCCGACAGTGAACGACGAGGCCGACGGGGTGCGTTGGGTCCGCCCCGAGGAACTGGACGGCCTCGACATCCACGCCAGCATGCGCGAGCAGATCGGCCACTACCTCTCAGGGAACTATCCCTACCTGGGCTGACCGAAACCTACAAAGTCAGTCCTACCTCGGCCGCCCGCGCCTGCACCCGGTCCACACTCCCGTGGATGGCGGGTGCGGCCCTGCGGATGAACCGCCCGACCACGCTGTCAGTCCCGTAACCCCCGAGGATCTCCTCCACCCGGGCGTACGACGTCGTCGCGGCCCCGTCCGGAGTGGTGGTCATGTCGCAGTACACCAGGGCGTCCACCAGCAGATCATCGTCCGGCAGCGGAAACTCTGCCTCCAGGGTCTCCCGTAGTCCCCGCTCCTCGGCTTCCAGCAGCGCGAAGGAGTGGTTGGCCACCAGCCGCACGATGCGCTGATCCACCGCAGGCAACGTCCGCAAGTGGCGGGCGCCGTCCAGGGGATGGAAGCCTGTCTCCACCACGGCCGGGGCATAACCGATGTCGTGCAGGACAGCGGCAGCCCAGAGAGTCTCTATCTCGTCTCCGACGACCGGGGCCAACGCTTCAGCGCGAACCGCCACCCCACGCGAGTGCGCCCACCGGCGCGGTAGCGGGTCCGCAAGTAGGGACTCCGCGAGTTCATAAGCCCACCCGACCACAGCCATAACGGCGAGGGTACCTCCCGTTCCCGACACGATCCGGTCCGTTCTCCACGCCCCGGTCTCACGTGGCAGAAACGTCCGAGGACGTCTGAGGAACGTCCTCGGACGCGGTTCTGGCGTCCCCAGGTTTCGCGGCACGCTCACCCTGTCCGCCGGCGACGCACTACGACGTCCCTGGAACAGCACGGGCAAGGCGAACATCCGTGCCTCGGTGGCGGACGGAATCACCGCCCCCATCCGATCGCTCCTCGTTGAAGGAGCCAGCCCCGAAGGAGCGCCAAGTGGGCAACACCCCGGGCCTTCTCGTCGCCGAAGCGAGTGAGCACCTGCTCGCGGACGACCCTGCCAAGAACACCAACGCCTCGACCGAGGACGACGGCGGCCTGCTGGTCGCGGTCGAGCAGCTGACCACCGCTCACGACCGCTACGAATCGGAGCGGTCCGACACCACCAGCTCGCAGAACAGCGCGGGCGACGACGGTGAGAACCGCGACCTGAACCTTCCGAAGAACTAGGAGAACACCATGGAGCACCGGCTCGTCTCGGGTATGGAGAAGGCGCTCGGCTGGGACGGGCCGGGCGCCGTGGGCTCGGCGTTCGCCCGCGGGCAACTGGCGGACCCGGACCTGGCCTCGCGGCTGATGAACCCGGCCCGGCTGCTGGCGACCGTGCAACGGCGGCATCTGTCCAACCCGCAGTTGCGTTGCTACGCCGGCGGGAGCGAACTGCATCCGTCGAGCTACCTGTCCACCGTCGTCAACCGGCGGCGGCAGGGTGTGAGCCAGGCGGACATGGCCGCGCTCGGGCGGATCCTCAGCGGCGGCGGGACCATGGTTCTGGACAGCGTGGACACCTTCGACCCGACCCTGGAAACAGCCTGCCGCGCGCTGGGCTGGTGGTCGGGCGAACTGGCCTCGGCCAACGCATACCTGACGGTCGGCGACACCGACGGTTTCCACCTGCACTGGGACGACCACGACGTGATCGCAGTGCAGCTCTCCGGCGAGAAGTCCTGGGAGGTGAGGGGTCCATCGCGGACGGCACCGATGTACCGGGACGCGGAGCGCAACCTGACACCGTCGGAGGAGATCCTCTGGGCCGGGAAAATGGTCGCCGGCGACGTGATGCACATACCCCGGGGCTTCTGGCACACCGCGACCCGGATCGGCTCCGGAAGCGACGGGCACTCCCTGCACGTCACTTTCGGACTCACCAAGCGCACCGGCGTCTCCTGGGTCAACTCCCTGTCCGACGCGGCTCGCGCGGACCAGGACTTCCGCACCGACCTGGAGAGCGCCGAGGTCAGCGGTCAGACCGATCGGCTCATCGACCGGCTCACCTCCCTGGCCCGCGAGTACGACCCGGACCGCTACCTGGCGGACCTGCGAGCGAACACGCCGGCTGCCCGTCACATGCCTTATGTTTCGGCGTTCGGTCCGCTGGAGCAGGTGGCAGCCGTCACCGAGTTCGAGCCGGTGATCACTTCGGCAGCCGACACCGTCCAGGTGACCGCAGCCGCCAAGCGGCTCACCTTCCAACGCCGCGCCGAGCCATGGCTGCGAGCCCTCCTTTCCGGACACCCGGTCCACCTCCACGACGACGGCCCGGAACTGACGACACTCGCTGAGTTTTTGATCAAGGAGGGCCTGTGCGCACCACTGACCGACGAGTCGTCCTCGGGCTATACCGGTCTGGTCACTCCCGTGACCTTCTCGAAGGCGCCCTCGAACTCGGTGTGACAGCGCTGGACACCGCCTTCAACTACAACGGCTTCACCTCGCACCGCACCCTGGCCCGCATCGCGCCGGACCTGCTCCCCGACTTCGACCTTTCCACGAAGGTCGGTTACTTCCCCGACGGCCACGACCTGGACCCGCAACGGCTCCGAGAGGCGGTCGAGCAGTCGGCCGAGGACCTCGGGCGCATCCCGGACACCGTCCTGCTCCACAACCCGGAGCGTTCGCCCGGTGACCTCGCACCCGCCTGCGCCGCTCTGTCGCAGATGCGGGATCAGGGGCTGTGCCGGGCCTGGGGCATCACCACGTGGGATCCCCGCCCCTTGCGCCATGCCACCAGAGATATCCCGCGCCCCGACGTGGTGATGATCCGCACCGGTCTGACCGTTCCCGGGGCCGTACTGGACGCCGCCGAAGAGTTCACCGAGCGCGTCAACCCACTCCAGCGCTGGGGCATGGCACCGTTCGCCGGGAACACCGCCGACCCCCTGTGGACGACCGTCGACACCGCACTTTTCGTCGCTCCGGGGCAGCAGGCCACAGCCGTCCAGGCAGGTATCGCCGCAGCGTTCGCCCTCCCCACGGTGTCCCGGCTCGCTGTCGGAACCTCCAGCCCCGGCCACCTGGCCGAACTGGCTTCCGGCGCCCGCTTGGAGACCAACGCCAAGACGATGACGCACTACCGCGTACTGCTGCGTCGGACGGCTACCGTAGGCGAGCGAGAAACGGGCGAAAGGAACGGCAGTGCTGCCTCCCATGGATGATCTGTCCACCGTCCCCCTAGACGACGTGCTGGACACCGTCGAGCGCCGACTGGATCTCCGGCTCAAACGGCAGGACGGCCACTACAGCAAGTACAACGGCACGGCCGGATTCCCCACCGACACCGGCACTTGGGTACGCCTGGCCTGGCGACGGACCAGGAAGATCAACACCCAGGCGTGGACCGGATTCGAAGCAGCCGCGAGCATCGAAGGCGTGCCCCGCCCCGAATGGTCCGCGGCTACCGTCTGGTCGGACACATCCCGAGGGGTGGTCTGGCGCGCCGACGACATGACCCTCATCGAGGACGGCGCACTCTCATCGACCGCCGACCTTGCCACCGACCCCCTCCTACCTGATCGGTGGTGGACCGACCTGCACTCCGCGCTGACCAACCTGGCCGGGCACACCACCGATCGAGTGTGCATGAGCCAGACGCACCTCACCTCCCGCATCCACGAGATCTACGGGGGGAACGTCGAAACGACCATCACGGACTGGTCCTGCGCCCACGGCGACCTGGGTTACGCGAACCTCTCCGGCCCGCGCCTCGCCATCCTGGACTGGGAAAGCTGGGGCCTGGGCCCCCTCGGCTGGGACGCCGCCTGCCTCTGGAACGCGTCACTGGCTGTCCCCGCCCTTGCTGAGCATGTGCTCAACCTCTTCGACGAGGTTCTGAACACGCGGTCCGGCCGCCTGTCACGCCTGTTGCTGTGCGCGAACACCGCGCGAGCGTTCAAACGGACCGGAGTGCAAGCACCGTTGACCGAAGAGATGGCGGCGGTCGCCGACGTGCTCCTTGCCCAACTGACGCACAATCGCTCCTCCAGCCTGTGACGCGGCCGAGTCGAGGACAAAGCAGCGGAAGCTTTCCGGGGCGCCTCGGTATCCGGTGTCGTTCAAGGGCGGGATGCCGTGTTCGGCTGCAAGGCGGTCGAGGGCTTCCCGCAGTCCGTGCGCGGGGGCACAGGTGCGGCTACGCACGTCATGACCCAGCCCTGCCAACAGGTCACCGTGTCGTACCGGCGCGCATGGCAATTCGCCGTCATGGCCGGTAGATCGCCCATGTCTTCGGCGTCTCCGATACTTTCACCGCGCTCAGCTCGGGCAACTCGTGACACCAGAGTTCGAAGATCCACTTCGCGAGATTCTCAGCCGAAGGGGGCACGCCCCCCCCCCATCGCCTCGTTCAAGTGGCGGTGGTCGACGGTCGCATCCATCCATTTCTTGAACTCATCAAGGTCCCGGTAGTCCCGTACAAACCCGCTCTCCGTGCGGGCGTCGTCCTCCGCGGACAGTTCAAGCACCACGATGTAGTTGTGGCCGTGTATGCGGGCGCAGGGGTGCCAGGACGGAAGCGTGTCGAGCACATGGCTGGCGGAGAAGTGGAATTCCTTGGTGATGGTGAACATGCCAGCTCCCGTCTCCTGCTCCCCCGTCTGGGACTCGTAGCGATGCCGCACTGTAACCGGTCACGTCGTGGAACCCTCCTCGAACAGAGCACGGTTAAGGGGCACTGCGTTCAGGAAGCGTGATCGCTGTGCCTCGTCGTCGATGCTGTCCGCTTTGCGTCGTACCTCGGTACGGGCCCGCTCGATCAGGTGGCGGGCTTCGGCGTTGCTACCGGCCGCGTTCAGGGCGCGGGCTGCGTAGTACAGGACTTCCTCGGTACGCAGGGCGGGCATGTCACCGTGCTCGGCGAGTAGACGCAGCGCTTCGCGTGCGTCGCGTACCGCGGGGGCGGTTTCGCCGTCGTGGAGCCGGATGCGGCTGCGCAGGTAGTAGCCGGCGATCTGGCTGCGCACCATGCCGGAGTCCTGGGTGTCCATCAGCGTGTCTCCGGCCAGCTGGTGTGCCAGCCGCTCGTCGCGGCCGGTCTCCAGCAGTACCTCGACGTACAGGTTGCGGACGATGGGCACGAGGTTGGCGAGCCAGGTGCGCGCGGTCTCCTGCCATGCCTCCTCGATACGGTGAACGGCCTCATCGGCGCGTGCCGGGTCACGGGCGAGGAGCAGGGCGAGGAGCGCGCTGTTGTACGCATGCCAGCCGCTGTCTCCGCCGCGTTCCTCCTCGAACTCCAGCGCTTGGCGAAGCGCGGCTTGCGCTTCCTGGTCCTCGCCCATCGCAAGGTGCAGTTGGGCAAGGTAGTTGAGGGCTATCGGCTTCTCGGCCTGGAACGTCTCACCGGCGAGACGTTCGGCGCAGCGCAGCAGTCGGTGCCGGGCTTCGCCCAGGCGGCCGGCGTCGAAGAGGTTGGCGCCGATCTGCATCTCGTTGAGGTTGCGGGCATGCTGGAGGACCGGGTTTCCCGTTTCGCCGAGCCGGGGGTCGGAGGCGTAGAGCTGTTCGGCCTCCATCAGGACCCGCAGGCCGGCGTGAAGGTCGCGTTTGGGCAGTTGCCGGCCGTACTCGACCATGGCGATGAAGAGGGCGGGCCTGCCGTCCTGTCCGCATTCGCGGGCGCGTTGTACCGCCTCCTCCAGCTTGGCGAGGGAGGGCTCAAGACCCTGGACCGCCATCAGGGTCTTGCCTCGCAGGAGGGTGGTACGGGCGATGAGCAGGGGGTCCCCAAGTCGGTGGGCGGCCTCCTCCGCCTCGGCGGCGAGGGTGTCGATTCCCGGGGTCTCCTCCTCGGTCCGGCTGCCTTTCCAGCGCACCTCGGTGAGACTGAGCAGCAGTTCGACCGCCTCTACCAGGTGGCGGTCGCGTTCCGAGTCTCCGACAGGAAGGAGCCGGGCGGACTCGATCGCCGTGTGGCAGTGCTGTTCGGCCTGGGCGAAGGAGAATTCGTTCACGGCCACGGAGCGGGCCAGTTCGTAGTAGGCGGCAGAGCTCAGCGCCGCACAGGCTGGTCCGGCCTCACGCAGCTGGTCGGCGATCAGGACCCGCAGTTCCTTCGGGAGCACGTCGGAGGCGGCGCCGGGCAGCCGTCGGAGCGCTTCGGCAATGCGGGCGTGCCGCTGGAGCCTGGCTCCCTCCGACTGGTCGAGCCTGATTCCGTTCTGCAGGATGCGGTGCTCGAAGTCGTACCAGTCGGTGTGCAGCCGGGCCGCCCAGGCGGGAATGTCCGCGCGCCGGCGTTCACGTACCAGACCGTGCTCGTGCTGGATGCGGTGCAGCTGGTCCTGGACCTGGCTCTGGGGCAGTCCTGTCACATCGGCGATGGTGTGCGAGAAGAAGAACTCGCCCATGGTGGCACCGACGCGCAGCAGTTCGCGGGACCGGTCGTCGAGCCGCTGGAAGCGGTCCTTGACCGCCAGGGGCAGGTCGTCGGGGAGCGGAACACGGTCGCCGAGGCCGGGCCGCCACAGGCGCAGACACTGCTCGACGAAGATCGGGCGCCCCGCGGTCGCGTCGGCGAGCCGCGTCGCGAAATCATCCGGGATGTCATGACCGCGCAACCTCGCGTCGACCAGCTCGCGCACGGCCCACTCGGGAAGCGGCGGCAGAACGTGCCTGTCCACCAGCAGCGGGTCCGCTGTCTGCCAGGCGGCCAGCAGATCCCGGACAGCGCCACCGTTGCCCACGGCTGACGCGTACGAACCGAGACCCAGGACGAGGCCGAGCGGCTCGCCCGCGAGGCGGGGCAGCAACAGGTGCAGCAGCTCCAGGCTCTCCACGTCGCAGAGCTGGATGTCGTCGATGATCAGCAGGAGAGGCTGTTTACCACGGGCCTGCTCCAGCAGGACCTCGATCAGCTGTCTGGCCATGACGCTCGGAACATGGTGGAGGCTGTCGCCGGGGATGGAGCCGGTGGCCATCGCCGCCTCCGTGAATCCCCGCACGGCCGTGAACATCGCTCCGGACCCCGGGACCACCGCGGACAGCAGATCAGGCATAGCCGCCATGGCGCCACGTGCCGCACGCCGGCGCCATCGTCGCCTGACCGCACCACGGGGCTGCCGCCGGTCAAGCTCATCGAGAGCGTCAAAAACCGGTCCGTACGACCGGCCGGTGCCGATCCCGGGCGTACAGCGCACGAGCACCACGCGACACGGCGGCGTCTGCTCCTGCTCCATCCTCGCGACGAATTCCTTGAGCAGGTAAGTCTTACCCATGCCCGAGTCGCCTTCGATGACAGCAACGCCGCTACGCCCCTCCCCCAGGGCATACGCCACGGTGTTCAGTATGTCCAAGCTCTCCGTGCGGTCGACGAAGACCGGTGTCACCTTGCCCCCTCGCCCACCGCGGACATCACCCATCGCATCAACATCACTTCGCCACAGCATATTTGACGCAGCGCCAATTACCAGGACAGCAAGCCGTCGTGACCGAATCCGGTTGGCCGGTAGGGCCTGTCCCCGCGAGACCCCGACCACCCGCTCCGGCCCACGACTGTCGTTGCGCCCTGAGCCGCCCTGATGCCGGCCCGGCACCCGGTGGGGCGGCGTCCGGGCAACGCGAATTGCACCCGCGAGTCAGCCGGAAGGACGGGGCTCGGTCTTCCTCAGGAACGCTTACCCCGGCAGAAGGCCGAACCGAGGGCGCTTCGAGCGATTGGATCGTTCTCCGACGGAGAAAGTTGTTGCCAGAGCACATTTAGTGATCGTAAATTGCATCCATGAACAATCAGCAATGGTCAGCCCAGCTCACCGCACTCGTCGCGGAGCAGCTGCGCCGTTTTCGCAAGGAACAAGACCTGACGGTGCAGGATGTAGCCGACGCGTGTGAGGCTCTCGGCGTGGCAGTGGCGCGCACCACGATCACCAATCTCGAAACGGGCCGCCGGGCCTCCGTCGACCTCGCCGAGTTCCTGGTGCTTGCCAAGGTCCTCGGCGTCCCGCCGATCAGCCTGCTCTACCCTCTCGGGCACACCCCGACGGTAGTGGTCCTGCCGGGCCAGGAAGTGTCCGCCTGGGAGGCGGCAGCCTGGTTCACCGGCGAGACGCCTCAGGATGCCCCTTCGCCGCCAGGGTCACCCCGGGAAATCCTGGACACCTTCCGGGCGCATGGAGACGCGGTGGCCACCGCGCTGGTATCCATGCGCCTCGCCAAGGAGCGCCGTCGGAAGGCGAATGCCTCTCTCGACGCCGGCCGCGACGATTCCCTGCTCGAAACGGCGGCCGGATACGAGCAGCTCGCCGTCGAGGACCGCCGGGAACTGATCGCCCTTCGAACCAGCATGCGCCAACGTGGACTCACCCCACCGGGTCTCCCCACCGAGTTGTCGTCAGCCGAAGAGCCCGGGGCGACGGATCCGGGCTGAGGCGCACCACGACAACGGGTTCACCCCTTTCGAGCACGCACCTCGCTACCACGCCGGTCCGGCCGCACCAAACCATGATTCCTCTGGATCCTGACACTCGCACTGTCACCGATCCGGGGAGGCCGGAGATGCACAACAAGAACCTGCCCTCGTACGAAACGGCCTTCCTCAGCCTGCCCAAGGCCGCCGATTACCTCGGGATCTCCGCCAACACCCTCTACGTCTGGCGCCACCGCCGCCAGGGGCCGCCGAGCTTCCGCATGGGTCGCCGCGTCATGTACAGGATCTCTGCACTCAATGAGTGGATCGCCGAGCAGGAGAAGGCCGATTCACGATCCACCCCCTCTCTCAACCCCCTCAACCACAAGCCGCAGCGCCGTGCGGCACCCGCCCCGCGCCGCCGGTGAACAACCGCAAGGCGTTTCACGCGGGCCAGTTGAGACCCCTCCGGGACCACACAGGGCACGCAGATCAGCCTGCCCGTCGCACACGCACCAAGCCTCCCGGAGGGCATTCAATTGGCGGGGTACATAGAGGACCGGTGGCTCAAGAAGAGGCCGAACAAGGAGACCGGAAAGCGCGAACGGACCACGCTGTGGGGGAAGTGCGCGCGCTACCGGGTGAAGGGCATTCCCGGCGTACGCGACCGCTCCTTCGACACCAGCGAGGACGCGAAGCGGTGGCTCGCGACGGCCAAGACCGATACCACGCGCGGCGAGTTCGTCGACCCGCGCGACGGCACCATCGCCCTCGCTGACTACATTGAAGAACACTGGTGGCCGGCCCGGACCGACGAGCCGTCCACCGCGGCACCCATGCGCAGCCGCATCTGGAACCACATCATCCCGCTGCTGGGCACACTGCCCCTCCGGGACATCGACGCTGCGGTGCTGAGGGCGTGGAAGGCCCAACTGCTCACCCGAGTGGAGGAATCGACGGCCGAGGTGATCTGGATCCACCTCTCCACGATCCTGGGGGCCGCCGTCGATGACGACCGGTTGCTCAAAAACCCCTGCAAGGCGCATCGCACGGTGAAGCCGCCCAGGCGCACGAAGAAGAAGGCCAAGGCGTGGGAGCGGTCTACGGTCGACGCGGTCCGGGCTGGCTTGCAGGAGCGGTATCGCATCACGGTCGACCTCGGCGTCGGTCTCGGCCTGCGACAGGGCGAAGCATTCGGTCTCGGCGAGGACGACTTCGACTTCGCGGCCGGAGTCGTTCACGTCCGGCGGCAACTGCGGTGGGACATCAAGGGTCGGCCGTACTTCTGCCTGCCCAAGGGCGGCAAGACCCGGGACGTCCCCCTCTCCCCCAACCTCGCTCTACGCGTGCGCCAGCACTTCCGGCGCTTCCCTCCGGTCGCCTGCACGCTCCCGTGGCGCAACCCCGAGCCGCCGACGACCGGCCTTGAAGCACGTCAGCGGAAGCCGATCACCGTCCCGCTGGTCCTCAGCACGTCGCAGAGCAACCGCATCTACTACATCACCTGGAACAAGCTCAGCTGGAAACGCGCCCTTGTCACGGCAGGCGTGATCAAGGTCGTCGGCGAGAAGGTGCAGCGCCACGGCGAGCGTGTCCGCACCGTCCCCGTGTTCGAGCTCTCCCGCCAGGACATGTTCCACGTCCTGCCCCACACGTACGCCAGCGTGCAGCTTGAGGCCGGCGAGTCCATCGTCAGCCTGTCGGAGTGGCTCGGCCACTCCTCGCCGAACATCACACTCGACCACTACGCTCACTTCATGCCGCAGGCAGGCCAACAAGGCCTCAGCGCCATGGACACGTGGTTCGCGCCCGATCAACCGCAAAAAGTCCCTGAGAAGTCCCTGGCCGTACCTTGGACCAAGAAACTGACCATAAAACCGCAGCTCACGGGCATGATCAAGTCCACGGGTGACATGAAGGTCAAATACAAGGAGACCGCCCGCGGCGGCCTCGCGGTCAACGTCATCGAGTGCTGACGGGAACGGCCCTGACCTGCTCCTTCGAGTCTTTCGGAGCTGTCAGGGCCTTCCCTGCTTGCACGGCGGAAAGTCCCCGGAAACTCCCCCGGACAGAGCTGTAGAAGTCTGCCCGTGTCAGTGGCCGTCGTTCCGTTGACGGAACCGGCCGCTGCACATCGGCCTGATACCGAGCCCACGCAGGGTGTGGCGACCGAGGACAGAGGGCGCCGCGCACGCGGTGCAGCCGCCTGTCCGTGGTCGGGTTGGACGGTGCACCCAGCGGCGGTGTGGTCGACGAGTGCACGCCCTCGCTCGACAAGGGGACCTCCCTCCGTGCCGGTCCGGTCGACAAGACCGGCGACTGGCGGGGAGGGGCCGGGCCCTCCCCGGTCCGCCGCGTCTGCTTGGGTGATCGTCACGTTGCGGGGTATCGGCCGAAGAGGTTTCGAGGAGGGCTGTCGAATCCGGGCTGGCCGTTCGACGTAGGGGTGTAAGGCAACCACAACCACGTGGAAGGACAGCCACCATGGCTCAGTACGCGATCCTCATCTACGGAAAGGCCCACGCCGATGAGGCCGAGGCCGTTCCTGGGGCGCGTGAGGCCCACGACCGGAACTTCGAGGACATGGTGACGTCCGGGGCCCTGGTCGCGGCATTCGCGCTGCAGTCTGCCGCCGACACAGCGACCTCGATCCGCGGCGACGTGGTGACGGACGGACCGTTCGTCGATGCCAAGGAAGTCATCGCCGGTATCGCCATCATCGAGGCGTCCGACCTGGACGCCGCTTTGAAGATCGCTCGGGCCAATCCCGCTACCCAGCAGGGCGGCGGTGTCGAGGTGCGGCCCATCGAAGGAGGCTTCATCGCTGATCGGCCCGCCGCGGCATGACGCCGTCGGCAGACGTCGAGACGGCGGTCGCGGACGCGCACCGTCGCGGGTGGGCCCTGGTGCTCGCCGCGACGGTGCGTGTCGCTCGCGATCTGGACCTGGCCGAGGAGTGTGTGCAAGAGGCGTATGCCGCGGCCCTGACGAGCTGGGCCCGCGACGGGATCCCGAACAATCCGGCAGCCTGGCTCACCACCACGGCCAAGCGCCGCGCGATGGATGTGGCGCGGCGCGAGCAGACATTCCGCTCGAAACTCCCGCTGCTGGTCGAGTCCGAGGAGACAGAGGACAAGGTGGCTGTCGACGAACCGGCCGTCGTCGAGTCCGAGGCCGTGATACCGGACGAGCTGCTGCGGCTGATCTTCATGTGCTGTCATCCGGCGTTGGCGCAGGAGGCGCAGCTGGCACTGACACTGCGACTCGTGTGTGGGGTGACGACCGCCGATATCGCCCGTGCGCTTCTGGTGTCGGAGCCCACCATGGCCGCCCGGATGACGCGGGCGAAGAAGAAGATCTCGGCTGCACGGATCCCCTTCCGACTGCCGGGAGCGGCTGAGCTGCCGGATCGACTGCGCGCTGTACTCGGCGTGATCCATCTGCTGTTCACTACCGGACACACCGCGCCGTCCGGCGTATCGCTGGTGCGCACCGACCTGGTGGACCAGTCGCTGAAGCTGGCTCGGATGCTGCGGGAGCTGATGCCCGACGAGCGGGAGGTGCGGGGGCTGCTCGCCCTGCTGCTGGTCACCGACGCCCGGCGCGCCACCCGGGTCGACTCCGACGGTCGGCTGCTACGACTGGAGGACCAGGACCGATCGCTCTGGGACCGCCCGGCGATGGCTGAGGCGCACGACCTGATCGTGAACGGGCTGCGCGGCGGGCGACCGGGCCGCTATGTGCTGCAGGCGGCGATCGCCTCGCTCTACGCCCAGGCGCCGTCCTACGACCGGACGGACTGGCCGCAGATCGTGACCCTGTACGACGAGCTGCTGTCGGCGTGGCCCTCGCCGGTGGTGGCGTTGAACCGCACAGTGGCGGTGTCGATGGTCTCCGGGCCGGCGCAGGCGCTGGAAGAGGTTGCGAAGTTGGAGAAGGACGGCCGACTCGCGCGATACCAGTACCTACCGGCGGTCAAGGCGGACCTGCTGCATCGGCTGGGCCGCTCGCAGGAGGCTGCGACCGCCTACCGCCAGGCGCTGGAGTTGACCGGGAACGACGCCGAGCGCGCGTTCCTGGCCGAACGCCTCGCCGGTCCGCACCAGGCATAGGTACCACGCTCTCGGCCATCAGTCTTAGTCCGAGGCTGCCTCGGGATCCGGCTTCGTGAGGTCGGCCACCTCGACGTCGTCCTTCTTCGTACGCAGGGCGACCCAGCAACCAGGACTCCGGCGACCAGCCGTCATCCGGCGCTCAGATCGGAGCATCTGACGTGTGTAGACCCTGGTGCGGGCAAAGCTGCGCTGCACCAGGGAAGCCCCCGTAGACAATCTGGATCACTGCATTGCGAGGGACACATGGCACGACCAGGCGGCGGGGGCCGATGGCCGGGCACCGCAACGCACCACTGACTCCGGAGGGGCGATTGCGGCTCTGCCTGCGCATCGACGCAGGTCGGCCGATCGCGCACGTTGCGGCCGAGGAATCCTCCCCGCCCGCCAACAGCTCGCGCAGCGCGGCAACGTCACCGTGCGCCGCGGCACGGTGCACCGCAGCGCGCCCCGTCTTGTCCCGCTCCTGGTCGCCATCTGTCATGACGCCCATCCTCTCGTCGGGCTTGACGAAGGACATAGGGGCACCCCCATCCTCACCCCTGCCCCCGCAACTTCTGCCACAACTCCGTGACCTGGACGACGTACCCGATGAACGGCAGCCCGAGTGCCAGGTTATGCAGGCCGAAGCGGCGGCGCAGGGTGCGAGTCAGGGGCCAAGTAGGGGCCCGTTCGATGAGCCAGAACTCGGTTTCCAGGTGCTTGATGCGGCCCTTGAGGGCGTCACGGTCGTCGGCCGCCGTCGCCACCAGCAACTGGCGTCGCAGATCAGCGAGTTGCACGGTCAGTCGGTCCGCGTCGTGGCTCAGCTCTACTTTGCGGGCCCGCATGGCCCGGTGGATGCCAGCCATCGGCACGACGAACACCAGTATCTCGATGGTGATGGCGAGGACGAGCAGGCCGAGGTACGGAGTGCGGTACATGTCGAGGCCCTCGACGAACGGGATGATCCACCACCATGCGGCAATGTAGAGGGCGGGGATTCCGGCGAGCATCGACTGGACGAGGTAGAAATCGCCGAGGGGTTTGAGGCCGCCCGCGCCGTCGACGTGGCCGGGCTGTACGTCGAGGCGTGCGCCGTACGCCCGTTGGATTCGCCACATGGTGCCATGGGCCGCCATTCGGCCGAGTTGCTCGCCCGCCGCCCACGCGCGGGTATCAGGGCGATCGAGGAGGCGCAGGATGCAGTCCGACCGGGAGTTCCGCGTGCGCCGTGTCTATGATCCGCCCGATCCGGCTGACGGGCTGCGCGTGCTGGTGGACCGGCTGTGGCCGCGCGGGCTGTCCAAGGAGCGGGCGGCCGTGGACGAATGGCTCAGGGAGGTCACGCCCTCGGGGGCCTGCGTGCCGCCTACCACGCCGAGCAGGTGGACTTCGCCACCTTCCGGGCCCGCTACCGGGCAGAACTGGCCGAGCCCGACCATGCGGCAGCGGTCGGTCACCTGCTCGACCTGATCCGTACCTCGACCGTCACCCTGGTAACCGCCGTGAAGGACCCCGAGCACAGTCATGTCCCGGTCCTTGTCGACCATGTGCGGCGGCAACAGGGTCGTGACGCCGGTGACTGGTAACGCCGAGGCAATGCCGAGGTAAGCGGAACACGCCCAACACCAAAGGGGGATGTTCTTCGCACCAAGGGAAGGGCAGCCCGCTTTGGGAATTGTCCGCTTTTGCGCTCCTAGTGTTTCTTCCTAGTAACAACCTCGGAAACTTCTGTGAAACTGCTGATAACGTGCTCCCGCAGCGCTGCGCACGCCTCCCAGGGGTGGGTCCGGAACGTCGTGTTCGCGCTGCGGAAGGCACGGCATTTGTGCCGGGGGGAAGCGCTGACCTCGTAAGACGTCCGCACCCACCCCAGCCCTCTTTCTTGGTTGAGAGCTCGTGGTGTCGAAGGGGAGGACGTCCATGCCAAGCACGGACGAGGAGCTGATACCGGCCGCGCGGCCGGTGATCGGCGAGTCAGAGATCGAGGCCGCTGTGCGTGTGCTGCGCAGCGGCCGGGTTGTGCAGGGGCCCGAAGTGGCCGCCTTCGAGGAGGAGTTCTCGGAGCTGGTGGCCGGCCGGAGCTGCGTGGCCGTGAATTCCGGTACGTCCGCGCTGCAGCTGACCCTGCTGGCGCTGGGCATCGGGTACGGCGACGAGGTGGTCGTACCGTCCTTCTCGTTCGCCGCCTCGGCGAACGCGGTGCGCCTGGTGGGGGCGGAGCCGGTCTTCGCCGACATCCAGCCGGACAGCTTCTGCATCGACCCGGCGGCCGTCGAGGCCGCGATCACCCCGCGTACGGCGGCGATCATGCCGGTCCACCTGTACGGCCACCCGGCCCGGATGGACCAGATCATGCCGATCGCCGACCGGCACGGCCTGGCGGTCGTCGAGGACGCGGCTCAGGCACACGGCGCCGCGCTGAACGGGTTGCCGGTGGGCGCCTTCGGCTCGGCGGGCTGCTTCAGCTTCTACCCGACCAAGAACATGCACGCCCTCGAAGGCGGCATGGTCACCACCGCCGACCCCGAAGTGGCCCGCACCCTGCGGCTGTTGCGTAACCAGGGTATGGAGCAGCGGTACGCGAACGAGATCGTGGGCGCCAACATGCGGATGACCGACGTCGCCGCCGCCATCGGGCGTGAGCAGCTGAAGCAGCTGGCCGGGTGGACCGATCAGCGCCGCGCCAACGCCGCGTTCCTGGACGAGCACCTGACCGGCGTGGTCGTCCCGCCGGTCGGCGCGGGCGCCCGGCACGTCTACCACCAGTACACGGTCCGGGCCTCCGGCGACCGCGACGCTCTGCAGGCGGCGCTCACCGAACGTGGCGTCGGCAGCGGCGTCTACTACCCGACACCGATCCACCGCCTCAAGCCGTACTGGGAACCCGACCAGAAGCACGGCCGCACCTGGGACCTCCCGCAGACCGAGCGGGCGGCGGCCGAGGTGCTGTCGCTGCCGGTGCACCCGTCGCTGTCGCAGGCACACCTCGACCGCATCGTGGCCGCCGTCAACGCAGCCGGAGGTGCCCTGTGAGCGCCCCGAAGCTGCGCGCCGGCCTCATCGGCCTGGGGGCGATGGGCCGTAACCACGCCCGCGTCCTGGCCGGCCTGGACCAGGTCGAACTGGTCGGTGTCGTCGACCCGATGGGCGACCGCGACGGCGCCGCCCAGGGCGCCCCGGTCGTCCCCACCGTCGACGAACTCCTGGACATGGGCGTGGACTACGCGGTCGTGGCCTGCCCGACCGCGCTGCACGAGGAGGTCGGTCTGGCCCTCGCCGGGGCCGGAGTCTGTGCCCTGATCGAGAAGCCGCTGGCCCACACCGTCGAGGCCGCCCGGCGTCTGGTGCACGCCTTCGAGTCCCGCGGTCTGGTCGCCGCCGTGGGCCACATCGAGCGCTTCAACCCGGCCCTGCAAAGCCTGCGCTCCCGCCTCGAGGCGGGCGAGCTGGGCGAGGTCTTCCAGGTCGTCACCCGCCGGCAGGGTCCCTTCCCGCACCGGATAGCCGACGTCGGTGTCGTGAAGGACCTGGCCACCCACGACATCGACCTCACCGCGTGGGTCACCGGCCAGGAGTACCTCTCGGTGGCGGCCCGCACGGTCTCCAAGAGCGGCCGCCCGCACGAGGACATGGTCGCCGTCGTCGGTCAGCTGACCGACGGCACGATGGTCAACCACCTCGTCAACTGGCTCAGCCCGCTCAAGGAGCGCTTCACCTCCGTCACCGGCGAGCACGGCTGCTTCGTCGCCGACACGCTCACCGCCGACCTCACGTTCTTCGCCAACGGTGCCGTCACCACCGAGTGGGAGGCCCTGCGCGCCTTCCGAGGGGTCGCCGAGGGCGACATGGTCCGCTTCGCCATCTCCAAGCGCGAGCCGCTGCTCGTCGAGCACGAGCGCTTCCGCGACGCGGTGCGGGGCGAGCAGACCGACATCGTGACCCTCCGCCAGGGACTGCGGACCGTGGAGGTCTCCGCGGCCGTCCTGGAGTCCGCCGGGACCGGCGCGACCGTACCTGTCGAGTGGACGGAGACCGTGCTCCATGGCGTCTGACCCCCTCATCGAGCGCCGGCCGGGCACCCGTGGACGGGTTGTCATGCTCGTCGACAACGGCGTGAACGGCGACTCGCGCGTGCAGAAGCAGGCCCGTTCGGCGGCCGCGGCAGGCTGGGACGTGGTCCTGCTGGGCAAGTCGCCCGACCGGAAGCGGCGCGGCTGGCAGCTCGGGGACGCGGAGGTGCTGCTCATCCCCGTACCGGGGCCACTGAGCAAGCGCCGCCACGAGTTCCGCCGGGCGCCCCTGCGGCGGCCGCTGGCCTACCCGCCCGGCCGGCTCGCCGACTACCGCAAGCAGCGGATCAAGGCCTGGCGGTCCGACCTGCGCATCCGTGGCGTGCTCGCCAAGGAGCGGGGCTCGGCGATCGCGGCCGTCCGGCTGCTGCTGCCCCGCATGATGTCCAACCTCGTGGGCCGCTGGGTGACCCTCCGCTGGCGGCACACCCGCGCCCTCGACGGCACGCGCAAGCGGATGGACTCCCGGCTCGACCGGTTCACCACCGCCTTCTGGCAGCGGACCATGGGCGACCGTGCCTGGCGCAGGCTCGACCCGCACCTGTGGGACTACGAACTGGCATACGGCAAAGTCGTGGACGCCCTGAAGCCCGACCTGATCCACGCCAACGACTTCCGCATGCTGGGCGTGGGCGCCAGGGCCAGGCTGCGGTCGCGGGCAGCCGGCCGGCGCGTCCCGCTGGTCTGGGACGCGCACGAGTTCCTGCCGGGCATCAAGCCGTGGAGCCCCCATCCGCGCTGGCACGTCGCCCAGTGCGCCCATGAGCGCGAGTACGCGCCGCACGCCGACGCCGTGCTGACCGTTTCCGAGTCGCTCGGCGACCTGCTCGTGGAGCGGCACGGCCTGGCCGACCGCCCGACGACCGTCCTCAACGCCCCCGGAGCGGAGCTGCCTCAGGACGGCGTCGACGAGCCGGTGCCGAACCTGCGCGAGCTGTGCGGCCTCGGCCCGGACGACCCGCTGGTCGTATACAGCGGATCCGCCGCCCCGCAGCGCGGCCTCGGCATCATGGTCGAGGCCCTGCCCGGGCTCGAAGGCGTCCACGTCGCCTTCGTCGTCCTCAAGCCGACGGCGGCGTATCCCCAGGAACTGCTCGCGCGCGCCGAGGAGCTGGGCGTCGCCGACCGGGTGCACATGGTGCCGTACGTGCCGCACTACCAGGTCGTGCCGTTTCTGGCGGAGGCCGACGCCGGAGTCATCCCGATCCACCACTGGCCGAACCACGAGATCGCGCTGATCACGAAGTTCTTCGAGTACTCGCACGCGCGGCTGCCGCTCGTGGTCAGCGACGTGCGGACGATGTCCGAGATGACGTCCGAGACCGGACAGGGCGAGGTCTTCGCGGCGGACGACCTGGCCGACTACAGCCGAGCCGTCAAGGCCGTGCTCGCGGACCCGGAACGCTACCGAGCGGCATACGACGCCCCAGGGCTGCTGGAGGGATGGACGTGGGAGCGCCAGGCCGAGATCCTCGACGCGGTCTACACCCGGCTGGCGGGGGTTACGAGATGACCACTCCCGACGTCAGCGTCATCGTCGCCGTATACAACACGATGCCGTACCTGACCGATTGCCTGACCTCGCTGGTCGAGCAGAGCATCGGCCTGGACAGGCTGGAGGTCGTCGCCGTCGACGACGGCTCCACCGACGGCAGCGGCAAGGAACTCGACCGCTTCGCCCAGCTCCACCCGGACACCGTCAAGGTGATCCACCAGCCCAACTCCGGCGGCCCGGCCGCCCCCAGCAACCGGGCCCTGGACATGGCCACCGGCCGCTACGTCTACTTCATCGGCTCCGACGACTACCTGGGCCGGGAAGCGCTGGAGCGGATGGTCACCGCGGCCGACGAGCACGGCTCGGACGTCGTGGTCGGGAAGATGGAGGGCGTCGGCGGGCGATACGTCCACCAGGCCCTGTACAAGACGACCCGGCACGATGTCACCTTCAGCAACTCGGCGCTGCCGTGGACCGTGGCCAACACCAAGCTCTTCCGGCGTGAGCTGGTCGAGCTGCACAAGCTGCGCTTCCCCGAGGACCTGCCGGTCGGCAGCGACCAGCCGTTCACCATCGAGGCATGCGTGCGCGCCGCCCGGATCTCGGTGCTGGCCGACTACACGTGCTACTACGCGGTGCGCCGCGGTGACGCCAGTAACATCACCTACCGGGCCGACCACGAGGCCCGGCTGCGGTGTACCGCGGAGATCATGAATTTCACCGCGGACCTCATCCCGGCCGGCCCCGACCGCGACGCGGTGCTCAAGCGGCACTTCGGCTGGGAGCTGTCGAAGCTGCTCCTGGACGACTTCCCGGACCTCGACCGGAAGGTCCAGGACACGCTCGTCGCGGGGATCGGCCGGCTCGCGAAGGCGTATCTCACCGATCCCATCCGGGACAACATGGGCGTCAAGAAGCGGGTCCGCCTCGGGCTCGCGCAGCACGGCAGGACCGAGGAACTGTGCGCGCTGATCCGCGAAGAGGCCAAGAAGGGCGCACCGCCGTTCGTCCTGGAGGAGGAGCGGGCCTTCGCCCGGTATCCGGGCTTCCGCGACCTGAACGCGGTGCTGCCGATGCACTGGTACGAGGTCATCAAGGAAGGCGTGATCGGCCGGCTGAAGGCGGGCACCAAGACCACGTCGGTGTCCTGGCAGAAGGACCGCGAGGGCCGCCCGGTCCTCGC
The DNA here is from genome assembly GCF_042751495.1 of Streptomyces sp. NPDC059373. Lineage (NCBI taxonomy): Bacteria > Bacillati > Actinomycetota > Actinomycetes > Kitasatosporales > Streptomycetaceae > Streptomyces > Streptomyces sp. NPDC059373. The sequence goes on from NZ_JBHYXC010000026.1 coordinate 74,493, forward strand.
CGTCACCGCCCGGATGAAGCTCCTCGGCCCGTTCGGCGCGGGACCGGCCCAGCCCCGGTGCGAGCTGGCCGGACCAGCCGCCGTGCGGGTCCCGGTCGTGTGGGGCCTGGCCGACAAGGCGTTGGTGGCCACGCAGGTCAAAGCAAGCATCCCGGTGCGTGAACTGGTGGCGGCGGCGGGCGGCAAGGCCGCGAAGTGGCAGCCGAGCCTCGCTGTCAGCATCGCCCGGACGCCGTACGAGATCCCGGTGGCCGCCCTCGGGTCCGTACCGCAGAAGCGGCTGTGGCACGAGCGCCGCCCCTACCGGATCTCCGTCATCACCGGCGAGGACGGCCGACTGGTGGTCGCCGTGGCCCCCATCAAGCCCTTGCGGGTCATCACGCGGCGCCTGCGCCGACTGAGGAAGAAGTAACCACCTATGAACATCTGTGTCGTCGCCCTCGGCAAGATCGGACTGCCGCTCGCCGTGCAGTTCGCCGCCAAGGGCCACCGGGTGATCGGCGCCGACGTCAACGAGAAGGTCGTCGAGCTGGTCAATGCCGGGACCGAACCCTTCCCCGGCGAGCACGACCTCGACGTACGCCTCAAGGCCGCCGTCGAGGCCGGGCTGCTGACCGCGACCACCGACACGGCGGCCGCGGTCGCCGAGTCCGAGGCGGTCGTGGTCGTCGTGCCGCTGTTCGTGGACGCCGAAGGCGTACCGGACTTCGGCTGGATGGACTCCGCGACCAAGGCCATCGCGGCCGGCCTTCGCCCGGGCACCCTGGTCAGCTACGAGACCACGCTCCCCGTCGGCACCACCCGCGGCCGCTGGGCCCCGATGCTGGAGGAGGGTTCCGGCCTCACCGCCGGGCAGGACTTCCACCTGGTCTTCAGTCCCGAACGGGTACTGACCGGCCGGGTCTTCGCCGACCTGCGCCGCTACCCCAAGCTCGTGGGCGGCATCGACGAGGCGTCAGCCGAGCACGGTGTCGCGTTCTACCAGGCCGTACTGGACTTCGATGAGCGCCCGGACCTCACCGAGCCCAACGGCGTCTGGGACCTGGGATCTGCGGAGGCCTCGGAACTGGCCAAGCTCGCCGAGACCACGTACCGCGACGTCAACATCGGCCTGGCGAACCAGTTCGCGCGCTTCGCCGACAAGGCCGGTATCGACGTCAGGAAGGTCATCGAGGCCTGCAACACCCAGCCCTACAGCCACATCCACCAGCCCGGCATCGCCGTCGGCGGCCACTGCATCCCGATCTATCCGCGGATGTACCTGTGGAACGACCCCGAGGCCACCGTCGTCCGCTCCGCCCGCGAGGCGAACGCCGCGATGCCGTCGTACGCCGTCGACCTGCTGGCCGCGGCCTACGGTGACCTCACCGGCGTCAACGTCCTTGTCCTGGGCGCTGCTTACCGCGGTGGCGTGAAGGAGACCGCCTTCTCCGGCGTCTTCCCGACCGTCGAGGCGCTCAAGGCCCGGGGCGCGGTGCCCTACGTCTCCGACCCGATGTACAGCGCCGAGGAGCTGGCCGCCCACGGGCTCACCCCGCACGCGGGCGAGACCGTGACCGCGGCCGTCCTCCAGGCCGATCATGCCGAGTACCGGGAGCTCGGCGCCGCCGACCTCCCCGACGTCCGCGTCCTCGTAGACGGGCGCCGCACCACGGACCCGGCCCGCTGGCCCGGCGTGCGGCACGTCGTCATCGGCGGCTGACGGCGCACGGTCTCCGTGACGCGAGGGCCCCCACCGGCTGCCGGTGGGGGCCCTCGCGTCACGCGTTACGGGTGTTCGACGAGCACGCCGTCCCGCTCCTGGTAGACCGAGCCGGTCTGCGGGCACTCCCATCCGCCCGGCTCGCCGTCGCGTTCCACCAGCCGTACGCCGGCCCGGCCGACCCAGCCGACGCGGCGCGCGGGCACCCCCACGACCAGGGCGAAGTCCGGCACGTCCTTGGTGACGACCGCACCCGCGGCCACCAGCGCCCAGCGGCCGATCCGTACCGGAGCCACGCACACCGAGCGGGCGCCCAGCGACGCGCCCTCGGCGACCTTGACGCCGACGGCCTCCCAGTCGCCGCCACGCTTCTGCCTGCCGTCGGGGTCGACGGAACGCGGGTACTGGTCGTTGGTCAGGACGGCCGCCGGGCCGACGAAGACCCCGTCGCCCAGCTCGGCGGGCTCGTAGACCAGCGCGTAGTTCTGCAGTTTGACGTTGTCGCCGAGCCGTACGCCCGTACCGACATAGGCGCCCCGCCCGATGACGCAGCCCGCGCCGAGACTGGCCTTCTCGCGAATCTGCGCGAGTTCCCACACGGTGGTGCCGTCGCCGATCTCGGCGCTCTCATCCACCTGTGCTGTGGGCTGAATCCTGTAGCTCACCTGTGAACCTCCCGACTGCGACTCCGACCCGTGAGGATACGGCCCGTGGTTCCAGCAGCAGCGGCAGGCCCAGCACCACTGGTGTCCACATCAGCACACCAAGGCGGCCGGCCTCCTGCGCCAGAGGGTGACCGGTGACCAGCACGGCCCCTGTGACCGCCGCCGCCAGCACCGGCCAGCCGAGCCCGGCACCGTACGTCACCAGGGCCCAGGCGGCGAGAGCGGTGAGGAGAAGGAAGTACGGCATGGCTGCCTGTTCCGCGAACCAATGCGTCCAGAACCGGCCGGCGAGAGCGAACAGCCGCCCCCAGGGATCCGGCACGTCGGGATGCCGGAAGTGCCGGGTGAAGGTGTCCTGCAGAGTGATCTCCGACGACGGCAGGCCCAGCAGCCGCATCGCCGCGGCGGTCGCCAGCGTGGCCGTCCCGCACATCGCGGCGAGCAGTGCGGTGCCGGAGTGCCTGAGCCGCCGGGAGAAGGCCGCCGCCGCGACCGCGACCGCCGCCAGCAGGGCGGCGAGCACCAGGATCGAGGAATATCTGGTGACCGCGCCCAGCGCGAGCGAGGCCGCCATCACCGACCCGCCGGCCGCCGGGCGGCGCCGGAACAGCAGCACGGCCCCCCACAACGCCCCGAACGAGCACAGGGTGAACAGTCCCTCGCCCAGTGCCTGCATGCTCCACCAGCCCAGTGGCGACGCCAGAAAGGCAACCTGGCCGCCCACCGCCCCGCGCCACGACAGACCGGCGCCCCGCAGCAGCCCGGCCACCATCAGCGATCCCCCGGCCGCCGTCAGCAGCCCCAGCAGCCGCATCCCGCGCAGCACGCCGAACGCTCCGACGAAGGGCGCCGCCACCAGCGGATATCCCGGCCGGCTGGAGAAGATCGCCTGATAGCGCGGGTCGCCCGTGGTGATGTCCACGGCGTCGGCCCACCGCGCCAGGCATCGCTTCTCGTCCTCGCCCTTGACGACCCCCGGGGACTCCCCCAGCGGGTCGAGCCGGCTCGCGGCCGCCGCCTGGTCGGCCCGGCTGGCGCAGAACGCGGCCAGGGCCGTGCGGTGCGCCTGCGTGCGGGACTCGCCCAGGTACTGCTCCGCGGCACGCGCGTACCGGTACGAGTCGGGGAAGAACGTCCACTGTGATGCCGCGGTGAGCTGAAGCAGAACGAAGACCGCGGGCGCCAGGAGCAGGAGCGCGGCACGAAACACACGCCTGGCGGAGGGCGTCCGCGGCCGGGGTATCCGCTGTGGGGATGTCACGAGCCGGTCAGGCTAGCACCGAATCCGGCAGGCCGCGTACGGCGCTGACCCGCAGGTCGCAGACCTCGGCCCGGGCTTGGGGCGAGGTGGCTGCCGGACAGGTCGACCGTCACGTCGACCGCGCGGGGGAACGCGTCATCGCGGGCCGGCGGGGGCCGACAGGGCCCGACAGGAGCGCAAACCGCTTGCTGTGATCGTGACGTGGTCGCGAGGATGGCGCCATGCCTGCTTTCACCGCTCCCGACGGGACTGAACTCGCCTACCACGTCGTCGGTGAGGGAGAGCCGCTGCTCTGCCTGCCGGGCGGCCCCATGCGGGCCTCGGCCTACCTCGGGGATCTCGGTGGGCTGTCGGGGGAGCGGCGGCTGGTGATGCTCGACCTGCGGGGTACCGGTGACTCGGGTGTTCCCGCGGACCCGGCGACGTATCGGTGTGACCGGCAGGTCGACGATGTCGAGGCCTTCCGTGATCACCTCGGGTTGGAGCGGGTGGACCTTCTCGCGCACTCGGCGGCGGGCGATCTCGCCATTCTGTACGCGGCCCGGCACCCGGAGCGGATCCGCAGCCTGACACTGATCACGGCCCGGGCTCGGGCCCTTGGGGTCGACTTCACCGAGGAGCACCGCAGGGAGGCGGCGGCCCTGCGCGCGGGCGAGCCGTGGTTCGAAGCCGCGTACGAGGCGTACGAAGCGGTGTGGGCCGGGTCGGCGACGGATGACGACTGGGATGCCGTCGCACCGTTCTTCTACGGGCGTTGGGACGCGGCGGCGCGGGCGCATGCCGCGGCGGAGGTCGAGCAGAGCAACTTCGAGGCCGCGGATGTCTACGCGTCCTCCGGCGCCTTCGATCCCGCCTCGGCCCTGGCCGCGATCGCCGCGCTGGACGCACGGGTGCTGGTCCTCGCGGGTGAGAGGGACAGTGGCCCGCTCCCCCGCGTCGCGGCCGGCATCGCGGAGCTGTATCCCAAGGCCGAACTGGCCGTTCAGCCGGGCGCCGGGCACTTCCCGTGGCTCGACGACCCCGGCCGCTTCAGGCGCACCGTCACGACGTTCCTCCGGTGACCGGGCCGACGCCCGGCAGCGTCAGGGCTTGCGGCCGACGCCGCAGACCGCGGTCGACTCCCCTGATGCAGGTGTCGCCCGGACGGGCGGATACCTGGACGCCGGCGGTGTCAGGCGCGCCCTGACGTCCCCGCAGCGAGCCCCGCACGGCCCAGACGGCGGATGCGCTCGGCACCATGCCGGGCGTCGTCATCGGCGACGGATGACCAGTACGGCCACGTCGTCGAGGTGGTCCACCGCGTCCGCCGCGTCGAGGACTCGGTCAGCGGTCGCCTCGGTTCTCAGCCCTTCGTGAAGGGCTTCGGCGGCCAGCCTTCCGGCCCGCTCCAGTCCGGCTTCCAGCGTCAGGCCCGGTCCTTCGACCACGCCGTCGGTGACCATGACCAGCGCTCTGTCCTTGTCCAGTGTGAAGGTCTCCTCGGGGTAGTCGGTGTCGGAGAGGATCCCCAGGACCGGGCCGCCGGGGAGCTTGAGAACCTCGTGGCTGCCGTCCTTGTGTGCGGACAGCACCGGCACGTGGCCGGCGCTGGTGCCCGTGACCTGTCCGTCGCGTGAGTCGATGTGCAGCATGGTGCAGCTGGCGAATAGTGCGGCACCCATCGTGACGAGCAGTTCGTTGGTGCGCGACAGCACAGTTCCCGGAGCCGGTTCGTGGGCGGCGATCGCACGCATGGACGCGCGTACTTGTCCCATGAATGCCGCGGCGTCCACGTCGTGCCCTTGAACATCGCCGATCGCCAGTGCGACCGCGCTGTCGGGCAGGACGAAGGCGTCGTACCAGTCGCCGCCGATGTCCAGCCCGTCCCGGCTCGGACGATAGCGAGCGGCGACCTCCAGGCCCGGAAGATGTTCGGGCAGCGTCGGGAGCATGCTCTTCTGGAGCGCCGTGGCCAGTTCGAGGCGGGCTTGCTGCGATCTGACGCGTCGCAGTGCCTGGCCCGCAAGGTCGGCCAGAGTGCCCATGAGGGCCCGCTCGTCCGGGGACGGCCGGTAGTCGCGACCGTATATCACCGCCCAACCCCCGAGCGGCTGATCGTCGACCCGACCGAGTGGGGTGACCAAGGCAGCGCGACCGGAGCCGGGCAGGTCGAACCATGACAAAGAGGCCCCGTGCGGCCAGCACCGGATGTAGTCCTCCTGGCTGCCGATGACCAGCGGCTCGCCGGTGCGGATCGCATCGGGCAGCGGACTCGGATCGTCCAGGGACAGGCCGTGCAGGGCGTCGGCCTCCTCGGTGGATATCCCGGCATCGGTGGAGACGCGCAGGGACCTGCCGTCGACGAGCGCGAGCAGGGCGCCGCACCCCTCGAAAGTCGTGGCGAGCCGGGTCAGGATGACCTGCTCAAGCCCCTGCTCCGTGGTCGCGGTGATCAAGGCGGAGGAGAATTCGGCGATCAAGCCGGCGCGCTCCTGCTCGGCGCTCAGCGCGGCCTGCATCTCGTCCTTGTGCCTCTTTTGCTCGGTGTCGTCGCGGACCACCCCGAAGGTCACCGTAGGGCCGCCATACCCCAGATCGACTCGACGGGCCTGGCAGGCCAGATGGTGCCAGCCATCGTCATCGGCACGGAACCGAAGCTCGATCCAGGGAGACTCGGCGGACGTCGGCCGCAACAGCCGCCGGAGCGCCTTCCGGTCGTCATGGTGGACTCGCGCCGTCACCCAGGACAAAGACACCGCGGCCTTCGGGAAGAGCGCGGCCATCGCAGGTGCGCCCCCTGTCCACTCCAGCTGACGATCGAAGGAGGAATACATCCACAGACCGAGACCGGCGGCCTTGGCCGCCAACCGGAACGGGATCAGCAGGCTGGCCAGGTCGTTTTGCGTGTCCAGCGAATGGACCCACACCAACCGCCCGTCACCTGCGGAATCCTCCACCTGCCGCGCCTCGACCAGGAAGACCAGGGACGCCCCGCCAGACCCAGGGAACTCCAGCACAGTCATCGCGAGCCGCTTGCCCGTAGCTCCCTGGGCCAGCAGACGTTCCGCCGAGATCTTCTGCCCCGCCGGCAACAAAGCAGCGAAGTCACGGCCCACGCACCGCTCCGCCGGCCTCCCCAGCGCCGTCGCCATCGCCGCGTTGAGGCGGCGGACGTCACCGCCCGAGCTCACAAGAGCCGACGGGTAAGCCCCTCCGAGAAGTTCGTCCGAGGCTTCCATCCGAGGCTTCCTGACAATCGTCGAACGATGCCCACGTCGTCCCCATCCTATTCCCGGTACTTCTTTCGCACCGCAGAATGTTGACGCCGCTCACATCATTCAGCGCATCTGGCCACTGTCGAGTTCGCCTCAGGCGTCCATGGCGGAGGTCACCGGTGCCGGGGTGGTGGTGCGGGGGCGGCTGCCGAGGCGGCCGGCGGCGGGGACGAGGGCGATGGCGACCGCGCCGGTCACGCCGGCCAGGGCGAAGGTGGTGAAGCCCCAGCTCTGGCTGCCGTTGGAGGCGAGGGCGCCGACCAGCCAGGGTCCGACGACGGCGCCGGTACGGCCGATGCCGGTGACCCAGCCCAGTCCGGTGGCGCGTTCGCTGTCGCGGTAGAGGGTGTTGGAGGTCGCGTAGACCATCACCTGGGCGCTGAACAGCCACACGCCGGTGATCGCCACGACGGCGTACGTGAGGCCGAGGGACAGGTGCGACTTCAGCAGCAGCGCGCCAACGGCCGTGAGGGTGAACCAGATCGCCGAGACCCGGGCCGGCCCGAAGCGGTCGGCGGTCCGGCCGGCGATCAGCATGCCGACGATCCCGCCCGCGTTGATGACCAGAAGGAAGCTGACGGAGGAGGTCATCCCGTAGCCGGACGCCTTCATCATGGTCGGCAGCCAGGTGCTGACCCCGTAGACGAGGAGCAGGCCGCAGAAGGAGGCCACCCACAGCAGCGGGGTCGCCCAGCGGGACTCGGGGCGGAACAGCGCGAGGACGGCGTCCACCCGGCCCCGGGCTCCGGCGGCCGGGCTGGCGACCGGCGTCGGCCGGGGCAGCCCGTAGCGGTCGGCCACCCCGTCGGCCCGGTCGCGGTGGCCCCGGGAGAGCAGGACGCCGGGCGACTCGGGCATGAGCCTCAGCAGCAGCGGGACGGTGATCACTGCGGGCACCACGCCCGCCCAGAACACCCAACGCCAGCCCACGGAGGGCGCGACGGTCAGTCCGAGGACCGTCGCGAACATGCCGCCCGCGTGGTACGAGGTCATCAGCAGGCCCGTCGTCAGCGCGGCCCGGCGCGGCGGAGCGAACTCCATCACCATGGCCAGGGCCAGCGGCATGAGGCCGCCGAGCCCGAGTCCGGAGACGAAGCGTCCGGCGCCGAACAAGGCGGTCGATCCGGCCAGGGCGCACAGCGCGGAGCCCATGGAGAACAGCGCGACGCTGGCGGCGAGGATGGGCCTGCGACCGATCCAGTCCGTGACATTGCCCGCGGTGAGCGCGCCGATGAGCATGCCGAAGGTGGTCCAGCTGCCGATGGTGCCCGCGATCGAGGTGGTCAGGCCCAGCCCGCTGTCCTCGAGCATGTGGGGCATGACGGCGCCGTAGATGTTGACGTCCATGCCGTCGAAGAACACGGCCAGCCAGCACAGGGCCAGGACCGGGAAGACGGAGCGGAAGGTGTGAGGTGGGCGTTGCGCGTCGTGGGTTCCGGAGCCGGAGAAGGTCGTCATCGTCATTCCCTGGGTTGCGAGGGGTGTTGCGAGGGGCCCTGCGAGAGGCGTCGTACGGGGCTTGGTGGGGAGACCGGCCGGCGGTGGCACCGGTCGGTTGCCGAGATCGGAGGTGCGACCTCCGGTTCGCGGTCACGATAGCACCAAGCGGAGATTACGTCTCCAGTTTGAGCCGAGCACCATGTGATGTCCGTTTCCCGCCAGCGTCCGGCGCGCGACCGGCGCACAGTGGTGGGGTGATGAGCGAGGACAGCAGGTACGAGGCGGTGTGCAGCCGGGACGCGCGGTTCGACGGGGTCTTCTTCTTCGCCGTGACCAGCACGGGGATCTACTGCCGCCCGAGCTGCCCCGCAGTCACGCCCAGGCGCGGGAACGTACGGTTCTTCGCGACGGCGGCCGCGGCCCAGGGCGCCGGGTTCCGGGCCTGCCGGCGCTGCCGCCCGGACGCGGTGCCGGGGTCGGCGGAGTGGAACGCGCGGGCGGATGCCGTCGGGCGGGCGGTGCGGCTGATCGGCGACGGCGTCGTGGACCGGGAGGGCGTGGCGGGCCTGGCGGCGCGGCTGGGCTACAGCGCGCGGCAGGTGCAGCGGCAGCTCAACGCCGAGCTGGGGGCCGGGCCCATCGCGCTGGCCCGGGCGCAGCGGGGGCACACCGCGCGGATACTGCTGCAGACCACCGGCATGCAGGCCGCCGAGGTCGCGTTCGCGGCCGGGTTCGCCAGCGTGCGGCAGTTCAACGACACGATCCGCGAGATCTACGCCCTCACGCCCAGCGAACTGCGCACCGCGCGCCCCGGCCACCGGTCCCGCTTCGGCTCCGTCGCCTCCCCGGGTGCGTCCGGCGGGATCCCGCTGCGCCTCGCCTACCGGGGCGCGTACGACACCGAGCAGGTCTTCGACCATCTGGCGTACCGCGCGGTCACCGGCATTGAGGAGCTCACCGGCGAGCGCGGCACCCGCACCTACCGGCGCACCCTGCGGCTGCCGCACGGCCATGGCGTGGCCGAGGTCAGCGAGGCCACCGGCGCGGGCGGCTGGCTGGAGTGCCGGCTGCACCTGAGCGAGCTGCGGGACCTGACCACCGCGACCCAGCGCATCCGCCGGCTTTTCGACCTGGACGCCGACCCCTACGCGGTCGCCGACCGCCTCGGCGCGGACCCCCTCATGGGCGCCCTGGTGCGGCGACGGCCCGGCCTGCGCGCTCCCGGCGCCGCCGACCCGCACGAGCTGGCCGTACGCGCGGTGCTGGGCCAGCAGGTCACCGTCGCAGCCGGGCAGCGGCTCGGCGGCGCCCTGGTGGAGGCGTACGGGGAGCCGCTGCCGGCCCCGAGCGGCGGGCTCAGCCACCTCTTCCCCCGGGCCGCCGACCTGGCCGACGCGTCGCTGAGCGAGATGGGCATGCCGGAGTCCCGCCGGGCCACGCTGCGCACCCTGGCGACGGCGCTGGCCGACGGTACGGTCCGCCTCGACCCCGGCGCCGACCGCGATGCCACGGAGCAGGATCTGCAGGGTCTGCGCGGCATCGGCCCCTGGACGGCCGGTTACATCCGCATGCGTGCCCTGGGCGACCCCGATGTCCTGCTGGAGGGTGACGTGGCCGTCCGGGCGGCCGCCCGCCGCACCGGAATCTCGCTCCAGGACGCCGAGGCCTGGCGGCCCTGGCGCAGCTACGCGATGCACCATCTGTGGAACGGAGGTGACCGGTGACCGCCCTCATCCCCCGCCCGCGCCTGCGGGTCGCGCCGGGCGCGGTCCACGTGCCCGGCTGGCTGACCCTCGGGCAGCAGCAGGAGCTGGTGGCCGCGTGCCGTGGCTGGGCCAGGGGGCCGGTGCCGATCCGGCACACCCGGCTGCCGCGCGGTGGCGTGATGTCCGTGCAGACCGTGTGCCTGGGCTGGCACTGGCAGCCGTACGCCTACACCCGCACCGCGGACGACGTGAACGGCCGGCGCGTCGCCGAATTCCCGGACTGGCTGGCCGACTTGGGCCGCCGGGCGCTGGTCGAGGCGTACGAGGACGAGACGGCCGGGGACGGCTACGCACCCGACACCGCGCTGATCAACTTCTACGACAGCCAGGCCAGGCTCGGTATGCACCAGGACAAGGACGAACGCTCCGGCGCCCCCGTGGTGTCCCTCACCATCGGTGACAGCTGCGTCTTCCGCTTCGGCAACACCGAGACCCGTACCAAGCCCTACACCGACCTCGAACTCGCCTCGGGCGACCTCTTCGTCTTCGGCGGTCCCTCGCGCTACGCCTTCCACGCCGTTCCGAAGATCCACCCCGGCACCGGCGACCCCGCCACCGGTCTGGCCTCCGGCCGGCTGAACATCACCATGCGCGTCACCGGCCTGAACGACGGACAGGCGCGCCCGTGAGCACGGGCGCGCCTGTCGGTCGGATTCAGCAGGGTTACGCGGCGGCGGACCTGCGGGGTGCGGAACGCTCCGGCTTGCCGCCACCCGCACGGCGGGCCTGGGAGGAGCGGCTGCGGCGGCCACGGGAGGAGGCGGCGCTGCGCTGCGGACGCTCCGCGGCCGGGGTGCTGATGGTGACCGGGATGCCGGACGGGGTCTGCGCACCGGTGATCCGGGTCAGCTCGGCCTCGCCGGAGCGGACCTCGGTGGTACGCGGGGTGATGCCGGCGGTGGCCATCAGGCGGGCCATCTCACGGCGCTGGTTGGGGGTCACCAGGGTGACGACCATGCCGGACTCCCCCGCGCGGGCGGTGCGGCCGCCACGGTGCAGGTAGTCCTTGTGGTCGGTCGGCGGGTCGACGTTGACCACCAGGTCGAGGTTGTCCACGTGGATGCCGCGGGCGGCGACATTGGTGGCCACCAGGACGTTGACGTGCCCGTCCTTGAACTGGGCGAGGGTGCGGGTGCGCTGCGGCTGGGACTTGCCGCCGTGCAGCGCCGCCGCGCGGACGCCGCTGGCCAGCAGGTCCTTGGTGAGCCGGTCGACGGCGTGCTTGGTGTCCAGGAACAGCAGCACCCGGCCGTCGCGGGCCGCGATCTCGGTGGTGGTGGCGTGCTTGTCCGCGCTGTGGACGTGCAGCACGTGGTGCTCCATGGTGGTGACCGCGCCGGCCGAGGGGTCCACGGAGTGAACCACCGGGTCGTGCAGGTACTGGCGCACCAGCCGGTCGACGTTACGGTCCAGGGTGGCCGAGAACAGCATCCGCTGCCCGTCCGGGCGGACCTGGTCGAGCAGCGCCGTGACCTGCGGCATGAAGCCCATGTCGGCCATCTGGTCGGCCTCGTCGAGGACGGTGATCCCGACCCGGTCCAGGCGGCAGTCGCCCCGGTCGATCAGGTCCTTGAGCCGTCCGGGAGTGGCGACGACGACCTCGGTGCCGCCCCGCAGGGCGCTCGCCTGCCGGCCGATCGACAGGCCGCCGACCACGGTGGCCAGCCGCAGCTTCAGTGCCTGCGCGTACGGAGTGAGGGCGTCGGTGACCTGCTGGGCCAGCTCACGGGTGGGAACGAGGATCAGGGCGACCGGCTGCCGCGGCTGGGCACGCTGTCCGGCGGTGCGGGCCAGCAGCGCCAGGCCGAAGGCGAGGGTCTTGCCCGATCCGGTGCGGCCACGGCCGAGCACGTCGCGGCCGGCCAGCGAGTTCGGCAGCGTGGCCGCCTGGATCGGGAACGGCTCGGTCACGCCCTGGGCGGTGAGGGTCGTCAGCAGCTCGGACGGCATCTCCAGGTCGGCGAAGGCGGCGACGGCCGGAAGTGCCGGGGTGATGGTGACCGGCATCGCGAACTCGCCCTGCACCGCGGCGGGACGGCGGCCGGGGGTACGCCCCGGGTTGCGCCCGGCGGAAGACCCACGCCCGGCGGAGCCACCACCAGAACGGTTACGGGAATAGGGGCTGTTCGAACGTGTGGTGCGGTTCAACGGAGAACCCTCCTCGATGCGGCGCGGTCGAGGGAGTCTCGGCGGCCGGCAGCCGCACAAGGAATCGCAAGAACGAGCCGAAAACAAAAAACGGAAACGAAGCCGGGACGGGAACAGCCCGCGCCGATCGCTGGTGAGCGGCCGGCGGCCGGCCCGGAAAGGGCCGCCGTTCGGCGCGAAAGTGTGCTGTGGCGGTCTGCCGCCACTGGCAAAGCGGAGGGCCCGCACCGGTGGTGCGGGCCCTGCTGCGTGGCGCTGGTCAGCGTCAGGCCGGAACGATGTTCTCGGCCTGCGGGCCCTTCTGGCCCTGCGTGACGTCGAAGGTCACCTTCTGGCCTTCCTGCAGCTCGCGGAAGCCCTGGGTGGCGATGTTCGAGTAGTGGGCGAAGACGTCAGCGCCGCCACCGTCCTGCTCGATGAAGCCGAAACCCTTTTCCGCGTTGAACCACTTCACGGTGCCACTAGCCATGTCAATCTCCTTCGATAGGGGGCAAAACCGGAATCCGCGTGTGCTGATTCCGCGTCGCCGCATTGACCCATCCGGAGATGACCGGCAAAAGAAATGCGCCCGACGGTCACAACCCGTCAGGCGCACACAAACTTCATGGGTACCAAAACTGCAACTGACCTAAAGGTACCACGGACGGGCCCCGCCCTGTTCAGATGCGGTCGCGCAGCCGCCGCTCACGGCCGTACAGGCCGACCACGGCGAGGATCAGCCCACCCGTGATCATCTGCTGGTCGGCCGAGGAGAGCTGGGCGGCGCTGAGCAGGAGCGCGACCACGGACAGGACGAGGGCGCCGAGGACGGTGCGCCAGTAGTCGCCGCGGCCGCCGAACATCGTGCCGCCGACGATGACGGCGCCCAGGGAGTCGAAGAGGTACGGGTCGCCGATGGTGACGTTGCCCGATCCGGAGTAGCCGGCCAGGAGGATGCCGACGAAGGTGGCCAGGACGGCGCTGGCGACGTAGGCGCAGATCCAGGTGCGGCCGACGCGGACGAGGGCGAGCTTGGCGGCGGGCTGGTTGACGCCGGTGAGGTAGAGGTTGCGCCCGGCGCGGGTGCGGGTCAGGACGAGGCCGATGACCAGGGCGACGAGGGCCCAGATCAGGACGACGGGCGGGACGGCCAGGCCGAAGGTGGTGCCGTTGGCCGCGGTGAGCTTGCCGAGCCAGGAGGGCGAGACGCCGGTGGCGGCGCCGTTGATCCACTTGAGGATCAGCCCCGACAGCAGGGCGCTGACGCCCAGCGTGACGATCAGCGGTTCCACCTTGAAGCGGAACGACACCAGGCCGTTGACCAGCCCGCCGAGCACGCCGACGGTCAGGGCGACGGCCACGGCGGCCCCGGTGGACCAGTGGTCGGTGCCGCACAGCTCGGCGATGATCACGTCGCCGGCGGAGATGAAGGCCGCGATGGAGAAGTCGATCCCGCCGACCAGTACGACGATGGTCTGCCCGGCGCCGGCCAGCCCGAGCAGGGAGGCGTTGATGAGGATCGCGTACAGCACGCGGTCCGAGCCGAAGCCGTCGATGGTGGCCAGGCCGTAGCCGTACAGGGCGACCAGCGCGAGAAGTTGCAGCAGGGGGAAGCGGCGCTGCCACTCGGCGAGGGCGGGGAGGAAGGGCACCCGGCCGGTGGTGGTGGGCGCGGTGGTGTCGGTCATGCGGCTGCCCTCCTGTGGGCGTTGGTCAGGACGGCTCCCACGACCACGGCGAAGAGCAGCATCGCGCCGTAGATCGCGGTGGACCACAGGGTGGACACGTTGACCTCGTTGAGGAGGTTGTTGATCAGGTAGATACTGCCCGCGCCGAGCAGCGAGCCGAAGAGCGAGCCGCGCCCGCCGGACAGCGCCGTGCCGCCCAGGGCCACCGAGGCGATGGCGAGCAGCGTGTACTGGGTGGCCATGCTGGCCGCGCCCTCGCTGATCAGCGCCATGAGGGCGAGGCCGCCGATGCCCGCGAAGAGCCCGCCGAGTGCGTACGCGGCGATCCTGACCCCGGGCACGTTCACCCCGGCGGAGAAGGCCGTGGCGTCGTCGCCGCCGACCGCGTAGAGGGCCTTGATGAACGGCGTACGACCCAGCAGCCACCAGATCACCAGGGGCGCGCCGATGGTGAGCACCGCGCCCGGGACCGGGCCGATCGAACCGGCCAGGTCCTTGGTCCAGGAGGTGCTGCCGGAGGGCACCGAGTCTCCCTGGACGTCGGTGGCGAGGCCGCCGATGACGATGTTGGCGCAGAGCGTGGCGACGACCGGCTGGAAGCGCAGGACGGCGACCATGAAGCCGTTGAGCGCGCCGATGGCCGTGCCGATGGCCAGGCAGACCGGGATGACGACCAGCGGTGAAGTGAGGCCGTTGGGCAGCAGGTTGGCCACGATGACGATGTCGACCAGGGTCAGCACCGGCCCGATCGAGATGTCGATACCGCCGCCGCCGGACAGGATCGCCGGGGTGCTGGCCATCGCGGCGAGCGCGAGCGGCGCGAAGGAGGCCAGCACGGTGGGCCAGTTGGAGAAGGCCGCGAAGGCGGGCTGGACGGCGATGTCGGCCAGCAGCAGGGTCAGCGTGAGCAGCCCCGCGAAGGCGTAGGGGCGCCGGCCGAGCAGCCCTCTGAAGGCGGCGAGGGCGGTCATGAGGCACCTTCCGAGGGGGCGACGGGCACGGGTGGGCCCGCGTGAGCTTCTTCTTCGACCGTCCGGCCGAAGAAGGCCGCGACCAGTGACTGCCGGGTCAGTTCCTTGCGGTCCAAGGTCGCCGACAGCGTGCCCTCGCGGAAGACGAGGACCCGGTCCATCAGCTCGATGTGCTCGTCGACCTCGGTGGAGAGCATGACGACGGCCACGCCCTGCGCGGTCAGTTCGTCCAGCAGCGCGTAGATGTCGCGCTTGGCGCCGATGTCGACGCCACGGGTGGGGTCGTTGAGGAGCAGCACGCGGGGGTCGCGGGCCAGCCAGCGGGCGATGATGACCTTCTGCTGGTTGCCGCCCGACAGGGTGGTGATCGGGTCGGACTCCCGGCCCATGCGGATCTTCAGGCTCGCGCGGTACGCGGCGAAGCGTTCCAGCGCGGCCTTGCGGGACAGCAGTCCGAGGCGGGCGTCGCGGCCCATCGTCGCGGCGGCGAAGTTCTCCCGGATGGACAGGCTCCCGAACACGGCCTCGGCCCGCCGGTCGCGCGGTACGTAGCCGATGCCCGCGGCGGCGGCCCGCTGCTCGGAGTGGATCTCGGTCCCGGGTTCGGTGCCGTCCTGGACGCGCACCACCGAGCCGTCGCCGGGCGGTCCCTCCCACAGGGCCTTGATGAAGGCGTCCTGCCCCTGGCCCTCCAGCCCGGCCAGGCCGACCAGTTCGCCGGCCCGCAGGTCGAAGTGGACCGGCAGCGCCTCACCCCGAAGGCGCAGTCCCCGTACGCGCAGCAGCACCGGCGCCTCGGGGGACGGGGCCGCCCGGTGGGCCAGGCTGCCGCCCTCGGGGGCGCTCGTCAGGTGCTCGGCGCCGGTCATCAGCCGGACCAGCTCGGCGGTGGTGGCCCGCTCCGCGTCCAGCGTGGCGACGGACTCGCCGGAGCGCAGGACGGACACCCGGTCGGCTATCTCGTCGACCTCGTCCATCCGGTGGGAGACGAAGAGTACGGACATGCCGGCCGCCTTGCGCCGGGCGACGGCCTGGAACAGCCGGTTCCGGGTGGCCACGTCCAGCGCGCTGGTGGCCTCGTCCAGGATCAGCACCTTGGGCTCGCGCACCAGCGCCCGGGCGATCCCGCAGGCCTGCCGGTCGCTGAGCGAGAGGTGCTCGACCGGGGTGTCCAGGGCGGGCACCCGCTCCAGGAGTTCGCCCAGTACGGCGGCGGCCTTGGCGCGCTTGTCGCTCTCGGACACCCTGCGCCGGAACACCCCGTCGGCGCCGAGCCAGACGTTCTCCAGCACCGAGCGGGGGCCGACCACCAGGACCTCCTGGTAGACGGCCATCACGCCGGCACCGATCGCCGCCGCCGGGCCGGCGAGGCGGACCGTACGGCCACCGACCTGGAGGTCGCCGGAGTCGGGGGCGTGGACTCCGGTGAGGATCTTGACCAGGGTGCTCTTGCCGGATCCGTTCTCGCCCATCAGGGCGTGGACCTCACCCGCCAGCAGCCGGAGCGAGCAGGACCGCAAGGCCCTGGTCGCCCCGAACGACTTGGCGAGGCCGGTGACTTCGAGGGCCACCTGGCTCTGCTCGCTCAACGTACTGCTCCGTTCGTGCGCTTCGTGCGGCGGACAGGTCCTAGCCGAAGAAGCCGTCGATGTAGCTGTCCTCCGCGAAGGTCTGGCCGACGTCGCCGAGCGTGATCGTGGAGGCGTCACCGGTCTTGAAGGCGGACTTGGTGAACTTGGACAGGTTGTCGCTGGTCACCAGCGGCGGGTTGATCACGATGTCGGAGACCTTGACGCCGTCGCCGTCGAGCATGTGCTTGGCGACCTGTGACACGGCCTTGGCCAGTCCGTCGGCCGGGTTGTAGAGGCCAACGCCCTTGTAGCTGCTGTTGGCGCTCCAGTACGCCACGCCGCCCTTGGTCAGACCGTTGTCGGCGATGGTCGGCACGGTCACGTTGGTCTTCTGGAAGGCCGAGATGATGCCGGTGGTCATCGGGCCGCCCTCAAGGACGCCGCCGATGGTCTTGGTGGGGTTGGCCGCCAGGTACTGCTGGACCTTCGTCTGGGCGGTGGTCGGCGAGAAGTCGGTGTACGTCGAGTCGTCGAGCGTGATGCCCGAGCACTTCGCCAGGGCGGCCTTGGCGCCCTTGAAGGTGTCGGTGTCGATCGGCACACCCTTGATGCCGTGCACGCCGAGGATGGTGCCCTTGCCGCCCATGATCTTCGCGACGGCGGCGGCCTGCGCCTCGCCGGCGGCGAAGGAGTTCGGCACGACGTTGACGGTGTTCGCGTCCGCCACGTTGTTCAGCATCGAGATCGACGGGATGCCGGCCTTCGCGGCCTTGTCGACGACCGACTCGAAGCCCGAGGCCAGCGGCTGGTAGACGATCAGATCGACCTTGTCGGTGATCAGCTGGTTGAACTGGGCTATCTGATTGGTGACCTCGTTGGTCGACACCAGGTCGATGACCTTGTAGCCCTCGGCCTTCAGGTACTTCTGCAGCGCGGTGTTGATCAGGGTCTGGTACGGGTTGCTCAGCTGGGACTCGGAGATCCCGACGGTGATGGTCCCGGACTGCTTGCCCTTCCAGTTCGCCCACGCGCTCTTCTGGACGGTGCCGGAGTAGCCGCTGTACGCGGCCTCGTACGACCCGCCCAGCGCCTTGACCAGACCGGCGGCGTCGTTGAAGGAGGCGGTGGGCACCGACCCGCAGGCCGAGGAGGAGGACGAGCCGGTGGTGGAGCCGGCGGTGGAGGCCGAGGAGCTGTTGCAGGCCGACGCCGTGAGTGCGAGGAGGGTCACGGCACAGAGAGCGCCGGGGACACGGGCCATGCGGTGCGATGTGGCGGTGGCCGGTCTTGCGGTCATCGTGGGGACTCTCCTTTGAGTCTGATCACCATCAGTGCGGTGGCGGATGTGAAGCGAGGGTGCGCACTGACGCGTGGCGGTCGCGGGATCGCGCCGGACTGCTCGGAGCGTAGGAAGTGCCGGTCATAGCGGACAAGGTTCGGGGTCATCGCTGGTCGGCATGGGTGGTATATCCGCCACAGGCTCGCCCCGGGCGAGCCGGACCCCTCGCAGGTCGCGCCGCTTCCCGGAGCAGGGACCGCCTGCGGGCGGTGGCCTACCGGATGCGCAGGGCGAACTCGCACCAAACGATCTTGCCGGGGCCCCGTGCACCCACGCCCCATTTGTCCGACAGCGCCTCGACGAGGGTCAGACCGCGCCCGGACTCGTCGGCGACGTCGGGGATGCGCGGACGGCCGCCGCCGCTGTCGTGCAGTTCGACCCGCAGCAGCGCGTCCGGCTCCAGGCGGAGCCGGAGGCGGAAACCGCGCCCGGGGGGTACGCCGTGCAGGAGGGCGTTGGTCGCCAGCTCGCTCACGCAGAGCACGATGTCGTCGACCCGGTCGGGGGCCACGGCCCAGTCGCTCAGCACGTGCTTGGTGAACTCGCGGGCCGCGGCCACGGATCGGCGGGTCCGTGGGTAGAAGTACTGGCGGCAGCCGGGGTGTTCACATTCCTCAGTCATGCATCAAGCGTCGCTCTCTGTCACTAGGATCATGCAGTACGTCAGCCCGTACGGATCGGCCGTACGGGTCCGTTCGAGGTCGAGTACGGATCCGGGTGGGGAGCCCAGGCCATATGCACCCCTTGCAGAAACCGAAGAAGAGGCTGGGCTCCGGCATTCGTCTCGTGGGCGCCCAGGTGGCCAACTTCCGCCGGGCCGAAGGCCTCACCCAGCGTGAGCTGGCCGAGCGGCTACGCGTGTCCGAGCAGCTGGTCGCGTCCATCGAGCAGGGGCGACGGCCCCTGAAGCGGGACGTGGCCGAGTTGATGGATCAACTGCTGGACACCAAAGGCGCGTTGGAGGTGCTGGTCGACAACCTGCCGGAGATCGACAGTTACCCGGTGTGGGCGATGGAGTTCATCGATCTGGAGCGCGAGGCGATCGCCCTTTCCTGGTACGAGAACCAGGTCCTCCCCGGACTCCTCCAGACCGAGGCCTACGCCCGCGCCACGTTCCGGAGCCGCGTCCCGGTCCTCGGCGAGGACGAGGTCGAGCAGCAGGTCGCGGCCCGGATCGCCCGGCAGGGCATCCTCCACCGCAAGGTGCCGCGCACCATCAGCTTCGTGATCTCCGAGGCCATCCTGATGGACCGCCTCGGCGGTCGAGGGGTGTACGAGGAGCAGCTTCGCCACCTGTGCGTGTGCGCCGATCTTCCGGGGCTCTCCTTTCAGGTCATGCCGTTCGGCCGTGAGACCCATGCCGCGCTCGACGGCCCGTTCGTCCTGCTGGAATCCCCCGACCATCTGCTCGTCTCGTACACCGAAACCCAGCGCGGCAGCCAGCTCACCTCCGACCCCGATGAGGTGAGCATCCTGGGCCAGAAATATGCGATGCTGCGATCACAGGCTCTCAATCCCGAGGAGACCAAGGGCCTGTTGGAGCGGCTGCTAGGAGAGCGATGAACGACGCAGTGGTGTGGTTCAAGTCCAGCTACAGCGGCAGCGAGGGCGGGGCCTGCCTCGAAGTCGCCTACGACTGGCGCAAGTCCAGCTACAGCGGCAGTGAAGGCGGCAACTGCGTCGAGGTCGCCGCCCACCCCGAAGCCGTCCACGTGCGCGACTCCAAGGACCCGGCCGTGGGCGCTCTTACGTTCAGTCCGGCCGCATGGGCGGCCCTCACGTCGTTTGCAGCATCCGACTCCCGCTGACGACCCGCCGCGCGGCCGCGTACAGCAGGTACGCGAGGGACGCCCCGGCCGTGTTGAGGATGAGGTCGTCCACGTCGAAGCTGCGGCCGGTGAGCACAAACCCCTGAATCGTCTCGACCAGCAGCATCGCGGCGCCGGTCACCAGGGTGACCTGGCGGAGGCCGTCGAGGCGACGGGAGACGAGCGGGAGGAGTATGCCGAGGGGCGCGCACAGCAGCAGATTGCCGCCGATCTCCAGGAGGAAGGTCGAGATCGACGAGTGGTCGATGTAAAAGCGGATCGTGCGTCCCGGCACGACGTTGTTGTACGTGACATCCGCCGCGGAAGCGACGGGAATGAGAGTTACCTGAGCGAGGGCAATCGCGTAAAGCATCAAGGCGATGCGGCTCTTGCGCATGTCACCCCCTCCCCCTTCATGAGAATCGGCTCAACAATTTCTCCGCCCCGGGGCGAGGCGGGCACGCGGCGCCTTGGCCGCACGCCCGCCTCGTGATGCCCGGGCGGCTACCAGCAGGAGCCGTCAGCCACCGATCGGGCGGCGGCGCTCCTTCTTGGTGGTCTTCTTCGCGACCTTCTTGTGCTCGTCCTTCTTGGACTTCCTGACGGGGACGATCTTGTTGAGAGCCATGGTCTTCTCCTTATGTGCGAGTGATCCGGTTCCTGTTTTCCGTCTCCGCCTTTCGGCTTCGACATGTAAAACAATACGCGCTGAATTCGCTGACACATACCAAATCCGGTTAGATAACGGTGAATTAGAGGTAAGAGGGTTTCTCAGTCTCCGGTTGCATTTACCGGAAATAGCTGTGACGGAATCACAACATATCCGCAGTACCCCCGCAGGCGGCCGGCCCGGCGCTTGGCGCGGTCACGACATGGGGGCGAGGAAGTGCTCTGACCAGCGTTTGCAAGGCAAGTGGGGGATCTCACCTGCGGTTGATTAGGCCGGGAAGCCCGGGTCACGTAGAGTGGAAGCAGTCGCGGCCCCACCCCCCTGGCCCGCGGCCGACAGAAGAGGCCCCCGTTGCGTCGTTACAACGACGCAGGGGGCCTCTTCGGTTTCGGCCGGAGTGCCGAGGGTCTCAGCGGTCGATGACGCGCATCTCGAACCAGGTGGTCTTGCCGCGCGGCAGCAGGTCGACGCCCCAGCGGTCGGCGAGCTTGTCGATGAGGAAGAGGCCGCGGCCGCTGACGTCCAGCTCCCGTACCGGCATGAGGCAGGGCAGGGCGCGCGAGGGATCGCGGACCTCGACGCGGATCCAGCCGCGGCGGCGGAGCAGACGGAGGCCGAAGGTGCGGGCGCCGGTGTGGCGTACGGCGTTGCCGACCAGCTCGGAGACGAGGAGTTCGACGACCTCGTTCAGCTGGGGCAGGGCCCAGACCTTGAGGACCGACAGCGCGAGCCGGCGGGCGGTGCCTGCGGACTCGGGGCGGGAGGTGAGCCGTACCTCGTCGACGGAGGGATCGCCGACCAGATCAAGGGGTGTCGCGGCGATGTCGTCCATCGCCATGGGCACCGCGGTCGGCACCCATCCCGCAGGGGGTATGGTCACCCGCTGCGGTCGCTCCGATGCTCCCTGCCCCGCCATGCCTTCATGATGGCCGTACCAGCGGTAGTTGGGGCCGCTTCGGCGGAATTCGCCTTCCGGAATCTTTGCTTCCAGGCGGGGGTGGGGGCATATGCCCAGGGCACTGATGGGTGGCGTACAACCCGGGTGAACTGGGGCGTTGTGGCACGAGATGATCGCAAAGACGCCGTAGGGCGCAGGCGGCCTTAAGGCTCACTTAAGGCCGGTTTAAGGCCGCCGTACGCCGCTACGGCGCGCTACGGACCGTCACAAGGCCGCCGTCTAGCGGAACTTGGCCTTCCCCGGGCCCTCCTCGACGAAGCTGCGCATGCCGGTCGCACGGTCCTCCGTGGCGAACAGCCCTGCGAACAGGCCGCGTTCGATGGCCAGGCCGGTGTCGAGATCGGTCTCCAGGCCCGAGTCCACCGCCTCCTTCGCGGCGCGCAGGGCGACCGCGGGGCCCTTCGCCAGCCGCTCCGCCCAGGTGCGCGCCTCGGCGTACACCTGGTCGGCCGGGACCACCTTGTCGACCAGGCCGATGGCCAGCGCCTCGTCGGCACGGACCTGGCGGCCGGTGAAGATCAGGTCCTTGGCCCTGGACGGCCCGACGAGGCGGGCCAGGCGCTGGGTGCCGCCCGCGCCCGGGATCAGGCCGAGCAGGATCTCGGGCTGGCCGAGCTTGGCGTTGTCGGCGGCGATCCGGATGTCGGCGCACAGCGCCAGCTCGCAACCGCCGCCGAGGGCGTAGCCGGTGACGGCGGCCACGACGGGCTTGGGGATGCGGGCGACGGCCGTGAAGGAGTCCTGCAGATCCTTGCCGCGCACCGCCATGGCCTCGTAGTCCATGGCCTGCATCTCCTTGATGTCCGCGCCGGCCGCGAACACCTTCTCTCCGCCCCACACGATGACGGCACGTACGTCGTCGCGGCGCGAAGCCTCCTCGGCGGCCGCGCGGAGCCCGTCCTGCGTGGCGATGTCCAGGGCGTTCATCGGCGGACGGTCCAGGCGGATCGTGCCGACACCCTCGTCGACCTCAAGGTTCACTGTCATGGCCGACGAGGGTAGTCGTGAACGGGCGTTTACGCTGCGGTCCGGATCACGGTGTTCATCCCTGCGTCAGGAGGCCTTGATCCAGTCGGACCAGTCCATGTTCCAGCCGTTGAGGCCGTTGTACCAGGCGACGGTCTTGTCGTTGGAGTTCTTGACCTGGACGACGTCGCCGATGATCGAGTTGGTGTAGAACCAGTACGCCGAGGTGCTGGTGTCGTTGGCGCCCTTGGTATCGCTCAGGCCGACGCAGCCGTGGCTGACATTGCTGGAGCCGAAGACGGACTTGGAGGCCCAGTAGTTGCCGTGGATGAAGGTGCCGGAGCTGGTCAGGCGCATCGCGTGCGGCACGTCGGGGATGTCGTACTGGCCCTCGTAGCCGACGGTGTCGCCGTTCATCCGCTTGGTCTTGTACTTCTCGGTGATGACCATCTTGCCGTTGTACGTGGTCTTGCCCGGCGCGCCCGAGGTGATCGGGATGGTCTTGATCAGCTTGCCGCTGCGGTACACCTTCATCGTGTCCTTGGCGGCGTCGACGATGCTGACCTGGCTGCGGCCGACCGTGAAGTGCACGTCCTTGGACTGGGTGCCGTAGGTGCCGGAGGCGCCCTTCACCCCGTTGAGGTGCAGGCTGAGCGTGATCTTGGTACCGGCGGCCCAGTAGCTCTTGGGGCGGAAGTCGATGCGCTGGTTGCCGTACCAGTGGCCGACGACGTCGACGGCGGGGCTGGCGGTGACCTTGACGGCCTTCTCGATCGCCTTCTTGTCGGTGATCGCGTGGTTGAAGTTGAGGGAGACCTCCATACCGGTGCCGACCGTCTGGCCGTTCTCCGGCGTGTAGTAGCCGACGAAGGTGGCCTTCGGCGTGACCGTACGGAAGGTCGTGTGCTTGGTCGTCGTCGTGCCGGCGCTGTCCTTGGCGGTCGCGTCGACGGTGTACTTGGTGTTGGCGGCCAGGGTGCCCGACGGCTCCCAGCCGGTGCCGCCGCCGGCTATCGCGCCGTCGACCTTGTTGCCCTTGCTGTCCTTGACCACGACCGTCGTCAGCGTGCCCTTGGCGGCCGTGACCTTCAGGACGCCGGAGGTCTCGACGCCGTCGGCGCCGTTCTTGGGCGTCACGCTCACCACGGCCTTGGGCGTGGGCGACGCGGACGCGTTGTCCTGCGACGTGGCACCGGCGTCGTTCTTGCCGCTGCTGCCGCTGTTGCTGTCATTTCCCCCGCATGCCGTGGCCACCAGCATCATCGTTCCGATGACCAGGGCCAGAATGGTCTGTCTGGCCCCCGGCACCGTCCGTATCGGCTTCAACTCGTATCTCCCCATACCCGGTCAGCTCTGGGGTCAGATAACCACACGAAGCTGGGAAGCAGCACAGAGCTGTGTCACCGTTCCGCACCAGTTGGATCAGGGGGGAACCGGCGGCGATCGCCGTGGATCATGGGGCCCAGCCGGCGAGCCAGTCCTCCCACGACAGATTCCAGCCACCCAGCCCGTTGTCCGGGGAGACCGTACGGTCATGGGAGTTGACGACCTCCACGACGTCCCCCACCAGCGAGTGCTCGAAGAGCCACCCGGCGGGGGTGTCGTTGCCGCCGCCCTTCGTGTCGAACAGCCCGACGCAGCCGTGGCTGGTGTTCTCCCGTCCGAAGACGGACCCCGCCGCCCAGTAACTGCCGTGCACAAAGGTCCCGGAGCGGGTCAGGCGCATGGCGTGCGGCACGTCCGGGATGTCGTACTCGCCGCCGAAGCCGACCGTGTCGCCGTTCATCCGGGTCAGCCGCAGCTTCTCTGAGATGACCATGATGCCGTTGTACGTGGGGTTGGACGGGCCGCCCGCCGATACCGGCAGCACGCGCAGGACCTGGCCGGCGCGCCGTACGGTCATGGTGTGCGCGTCCGCGTCGACCAGGTCGGTCTGGTCCCGGCCGATGGTGAAGGCCACATCCTTGGACTGCGTCCCGTAGACCCCCGGCGCGCCCTCCACATCGCGCAGCCGCAGCCGCAGCGTGACCCGGGTCCCGGGCGCCCAGTGGTGCTCGGGGCGGAAGTCCAGGCGGCTGCTGCCGAACCAGTGCGGGGCGACCTCGACGGCGGGTTCGGAGGTGACCGAGATCGCGCGCTCGACGGCGGCGCGGTCGGTGACCGGACGGTTGAAGGTGAGGGAGACGATCATGCCGGTGCCGACGGTGGACCCCTCCTCCGGCATGAAGTAGCCGATGAGGGTGTTCTTCGGCACGAGGGTGGTGAAGACGACGTGCTTGGCGGCCCGGCGGCCGTCCCCGTCCACGGCGTAGGCGTCCACGGTGTACTTCGCCGACAGCGCCAGCCGCTTGGCCGGTTCCGGCCGCCAGGTGTGTCCGCCGGCCGAGATCCGTCCGCCGACCTCCTTGCCGTCGGCGTCCACGGCCCGTACGGAGGTCAGCGTGCCCTCGTCCGCCTCCACGGTGAAGGGCGCGTCCGGGCGGACGTCCCGCGCGCCGTCCCTCGGCGTGATCAGGATCCGGGCGCTGGACACCGGAGGGGTGTCGTGGGTTACCGTTCCTCCCCCGTTTCCGCCGATTCCACAGCCGGCCAGTACGACCAGCCCCGCCCCCGCGCACGCGCGCAGTGCGCGCCTCACCGCTTTCGTCACGCACCGTCAACGAGCGTGCGTGCCCAGTGGAAACGTGTCCGCGAGGTCACGGGTGTGACTACTGGCGTCCGAACGGGAAGTAAAGGATGAGGACGGCACGCCTGCGATAGGGACATCGCGGACCGGCTGCCGCGGAGCCGCAGGAGGGCACGTGTCAGGGACGCGCGAGCACAAGGGGGTCGAGGCCGCCCCGCGGTCGAACGGCCACCGGGCCGGACCCGTCGCCGCGCCGCCGCGAACACCGCTGCCGGAGCCGCGCACGGAACCGGCCGCCGAGGTCCTCCACGCGCCGCGCCCCGTCTGGCCCGGCAGCGCCCAGCCGCTGGGCGCCCGCTTTCACACCGGGCCCGACGGCCGGCCGGGTACCAACTTCGCGCTGTGGGCGGGCGGCGCCGAATCCGTCGAGCTGTGCCTGTACGACGCCGAGGGCCGGGAGGAGCGGCTCGAACTCACCGAGCTGACCCACGAGATCTGGCACGGTTTCGTCCCCGGGATCCTCCCCGGCACCCGCTACGGCTTTCGCGTCGACGGCCGCTGGGACCCCTG
Organism: Streptomyces sp. NPDC059373; assembly: GCF_042751495.1. Lineage (NCBI taxonomy): Bacteria > Bacillati > Actinomycetota > Actinomycetes > Kitasatosporales > Streptomycetaceae > Streptomyces > Streptomyces sp. NPDC059373. The sequence goes on from NZ_JBHYXC010000026.1 coordinate 99,875, forward strand.
GACCGGCGCCCGCTGGAACCCGGCCAAGCTGCTCCTCGACCCGTACGCGCGGGCCGTGGACGGCGATTTCACCCTCCCGCCCGAGGTCTACGGACACGTACGGGACTGGCCCGAGCACGACATCGCCGACACCGTCCGCGACAACCGCGACTCGGCGCCCTTCGTGCCCAAGGGCGTCGTCGTGGAGGACGGCGTGGGCTGGCCCGACGAGTGGATGAACGACCTGCGGCCCAAGACCCCTTGGGCCGACTCCGTCATCTACGAGCTGCATGTACGCGGCTTCACCATGCGCCACCCCGGCATCCCGCCCGAGCTGCGCGGCACCTACGCGGGCCTCGCACACCCGGCGGCGATAGCGCACCTCACCCGGCTCGGCGTGACGGCGGTCGAGCTGCTGCCGGTGCACCAGTTCGCCCACGAGGACCACCTGCTCCGCCGTGGCCTGCGCAACTACTGGGGCTACAACTCCGTCGGCTACTTCGCGCCCCACGCCTCGTACGCCGCCTCCGGCACCCGCGGCCAGCAGGTCAACGAGTTCCGTGGCATGGTGCGCGCCCTGCACGCCGCCGGCATCGAGGTCATCCTCGACGTCGTCTACAACCACACCGCCGAGGGCAGCGAGTTCGGCCCCACCCTCTCCCTGCGCGGCATCGACAACCGCGGCTACTACCGCCTCCAGCCCGACGCCCGCCGCTACGCCGACTACACCGGCTGCGGCAACACCCTGCACGTCGTCCAGCCGCACGTCCTGCGGCTCATCACCGACTCCCTGCGCTACTGGGTCACCGAAATGGGCGTCGACGGCTTCCGCTTCGACCTGGCGGCGGCGCTGGCCCGCTCGATGCACGACGTCGACATGCTGTCCCCCTTCCTCGCCGTCATCGCCCAGGACCCGGTCCTGCGCCGCGTCAAGCTCATCGCCGAGCCCTGGGACGTCGGCTCCGGCGGCTACCAGGTCGGCGCCTTCCCACCCCTGTGGACCGAGTGGAACGACCGCTACCGCGACACCGTCCGCGACTTCTGGCGCGGCGCCCGGGCCGACGTACGCGACCTCGGCTACCGCCTCTCCGGGTCCAGCGACCTGTACGCCTGGGGCGGCCGGCGACCGTACGCCTCGGTCAACTTCATCACCGCCCACGACGGCTTCACCCTGCGCGACCTCGTGTCGTACGAGCAGAAGCACAACGCCGCCAACGGCGAGGACAACCGCGACGGCACCAACGACAACCGCTCCTGGAACTGCGGGCACGAGGGCGAGACCGACGACCCGTCGGTGACCGAGCTGCGGCGCAGGCAGCTGCGCAACCTGCTGTCCACCCTGTTGCTGTCGACCGGCGTCCCGATGCTGGTCGCGGGCGACGAGATGGGCCGTACGCAGGGCGGCAACAACAACGCGTACTGCCAGGACAACGAGATCAGCTGGATCGACTGGTCACTGCTCGACCAGCCGGAATGGCGGTCCCTGCACGACCTGGCGGTCCGGCTCATCGCGCTGCGCCGCGACCACCCCGTGCTGCGCAGCCGCGCCTTCTTCTCCGGCCGCGCCCAGACCGACGGGGGGCTGCGCGACCTCGCCTGGTTCAATGCGGCCGGTGACGAGATGACCGACGAGGACTGGTACTCGCCCTCGGCCACCCTGGGGATGTACCTGTCCGGCTTCGACATCCCGCAGCGCGACGCCCTCGGCCAGGAAATCATCGACGAGAGCTTTCTGGTCGTCCTGCACGCCTCCCACCTCCCGGCGAGCTTCACGCTGCCCGGCCTGCCCTGGGCCGAGGAGTACGAACTCGTCCTGGACACCGCCCTGGAGGACCAGTCCGCTTCCCCGGGCACCCGGCACGCCGCCGACACCCCGGTCACCGTCGGCCCTCGCTCGGTGCAGGTCTACCGGGTCGGCCCCGGCTGAAATCCCCTGGACCGCGCCCAGTGGTCCAGTCCACACTGACCGCCTGTGACCTCCACCCCGCCGCGATCCACCGCCAGGCCGCACCGGCCTGCCCCGCGCGGCATGTGGTCGCGCAACTTCCGGCTGTACTTCATCGCCCGCTCGGTCGCCACCCTGGGCGACTCGATGCTGCCGGTCGCCCAGTCCGCAGGCCTGCTCCTGCACGGTTACGGCGCCGGAGCGATCGGTGTGGTGATGGCCTCGTACACCGCCTGCTTCGCGGGGCTGGTGATCCTGGGCGGGGTCATCGCGGACCGTTTCGACGCGCGGAAGCTGATGATCGGCGCCGATGTGGTGCGGCTCGGGACGATGTCGCTGGCGGCCGGGCTGTTCGTCGCCGGGCACGTCGTGCTGTGGGAGATGTGCGTGCTGGCGGCGGCGAGCGGCGCGGCGGCCGCCATGTTCCAGCCGGGGGTGGCCAGTACGGTGCCGCGCGTCGCGCGCGACGTCCAGGGAGCCAACGGCATCCTGCGCACCGCCGAGTCCCTGGCCTTCCTCGCCGGGCCCGCGCTGGCCGGGCTGCTGGTGGCCTTCGTGTCACCCGGCGGGGTGATCGCGGTGGACGCGGGGACCTTCGCGGCCAGCGCGGTCTGCCTGCTCCTGCTGCGGCTGCCGCCGCCGGCCCCGACGGACGCGGAGAAGCCGCCCAGCACCTTCCGGGCCGACCTGGTCGAGGGCTGGCGGGAGTTCAGGTCCCGTACCTGGATGTGGTCGGTGATCCTGGTCTGGATGGTCTACATGATCACCGTCATCGGCCCACTCACCCCGCTGGCCGCCGTCGAGATCATCCCCTCCCACGGCATCCGCGCGTACGGCCTCGTCCAGTCGGCCTTCGGCGCGGGCACGGCTCTCGGCGCCCTCCTCGCCATCCGCGTGCGCTCCGAACGCCCGCTGCGCGCCGGCTCCACCGCCCTGTTCGGCACCGCCCTCTTCCCCGCCTCGATCGGCGCGCACCTCCCGGTCCCCGCGATGGCGGTCTGCGTGCTGATCGCCGGAATCTCCTCGTCGTACTGGGGCGTCAACTGGGCCACCAGCGTGCAGACCCAGGTCTCCGGCGACATCCTCAACCGCATCCACGCCTACGAGGTCGCCGGGTCCGTGGCCACCGTGCCCTTCGGCCAGGCCCTGGCCGGTCCGGCGTCGGGACTGTTCGGAACGCCGCACGTGCTGCTGGCGGGCGGGGTGATCACGGTGCTGGCCGCCACGGTGCTGCTCTCGATACCGGCGGTGCGGAATCTGGTCCGGGCGGGGGCGGCGGGAGGGGCCGTGGCAGGGGAGGACGGCCGGAAATCCAGGTGAGGGATGTCAGTGGTCGCACGTAGTCTCAGAAACGATGCCTGAGTCGACCATCAACCCAGCTGATCCCCCGCCCGCCACGCCTGCCAGACCCCGCTCCGCAGTGCGCTCGCTGCTGCGCCTTCGGCCCTACGTGGCGCCCGTCCGCGCCCGGCTGTTCGGGTCGGCCGGGGTGGCCGTGCTGGCGTCGTGCCTGGCGCTGCTGATCCCCCTGGTCCTGAAGTGGATCGTGGACGGCCCGGTGGCCGACCGGGACCCCTCAGGGGTGTGGCTGGGCGGCGGGATCATGCTCGCGCTCGGCGTGCTGGAGGCGGGTCTCTTCGGGATCCGCCGGTGGCTGATCGCCCGGCCGCTGGCGGCGCTGGAAGCCCGGATGAGGGGAGATCTGTTCCGGCATCTCCAGCGGCTCCCGGTGGCCTTCCACGACCGGTGGGGGTCCGGACAGCTGCTGTCGCGGGCGACGAACGACCTGCAGATCTGCCGGATGTTCCTGGCCTTTCCGCTGGTCTTCCTGGTGGTCAACACCACCACCATCGTGGTCGGTTTCGGCATCCTGATCTCCCAGCGCTGGACCCTGGGCCTGCTGCTGCTGGCGCCCGCGGTGCCGCTGGTCATCCTCTGCTCGTACTTCGAGTCGCGGTACTCGCTGGCCTCGCGCCGCGCGCAGGACCAGATCGGCGACCTGACGACGCTGGTCGAGGAGTCGGTGCTCGGCATCCGCATCATCAAGGCCTTCGGACGCCACCACAGCCAGGCAGTGGCCTTCCGCGAGCAGTCGCACGAACTGCGCGGGACGGAACTGCGGAAGGCGCGCCTGCTCTCCGACCTGTGGATGCTGATCATCGGGCTGCCCGATGTCGCGCTGGGCGCGGCGCTCGTCGTCGGTTCGGTGCAGGTGGCGGACGGCAAGCTGTCGGTGGGCACCCTGGTCGCCTTCCTGTCCACCGCGCTGGCGCTGCGCTGGCCGGTGGAGTCGATGGGCTGGCTGCTCTCGATCAGCAACGAGGCCGCCACCTCCGTCGACCGCGTCTTCGAGGTCTTCGACTCCCCCATCCCCGAGGAGCACGGCCAGGAGAGCCTGCCCGAACGCGGCGGCGACGGCATCCGCTTCACCGGCGTCCGATTCCGCTACCCCGACGCCCCGGCAAGCACCCCGGACCTCCTCACCGGCATCGACCTCCACATCCGCACCGGCGAGACCCTCGCCCTCGTCGGTGCCACCGGCTCCGGCAAGACCTCACTGACGGCGCTGATCCCGCGCCTGTACGAGGCCACCGGCGGGCGGCTGACCCTGGACGGCGTCGACACGGCCGAGTTGACCCGGCCGGCGCTGCGCGGGCTGGTGTCCACGGCCTTCGAGGAGCCGACGCTCTTCTCCGCGAGCGTGCGGGACAACGTCCTGATGGGCGCGCCCGGCGCGAGCGAGGCGGACCTGCTGCGGGCCCTGGACACCGCCCAGTGCGACTTCGTCCACGGGTTGCAGCACGGCGTCGACACCCAGGTCGGCGAGCAGGGGCTCAGCCTCTCCGGCGGCCAGCGCCAGCGGCTCGCCCTCGCCCGGGCCGTCGTCGGCCGACCCCGCTTCCTGGTGCTCGACGATCCGCTCTCCGCCCTCGACGTCCACACCGAAGCCCTCGTCGAGGCCGCCCTGCGCCACGTCCTGGTCACCACCACGGCCCTCGTCGTGGCCCACCGGCCCTCCACCGTCATGCTGGCCGACCGCGTCGCCCTCCTCTCCGGCGGCCGCATCACGGCGGTCGGCACCCACCACGACCTCCTCCACTCCAGCCCCGAATACCGCCACATGATGTCCGGCGCCCCAGTAGGTGCCGCATGACTGCGCCGGGTGGTTGTCCCTCCCCCACCCCGCCCCTTCCCGAAACCAAGGGGCTCCGCCCCCTGGACCCCCGGTCCTCAAACGCCGGACGGGCTGATTTTGCCCATCCGGGTTGTGGGAGAACGTTCCGCAAGGCGGAACGGGCTGGCACAACCCGGCCACCGGCGGAAAGCCGAACACGATGCCGCAACCGCCGACTCGGCGAGAGGAGCGACGCCCGATGACCGCCGTCACCGAGCAACCCGCTGAGCAGGAAGAGCAAGCGGCACCGGCCCGGACCGAGCCCGAACTCCCGACCCCCGCTGGGGCGTCGCGCGCGCTGCTGCGCGGGCTGCTGGGCCCGCACAGAGCCCGGGTGTGGGCGGCGGCAATCGTGCTGGTCGTGCAGCAGGCGTCCGTGCAGGCGGGGCCGCTGATCGTGGCGTATGCGATCGACCGGGCGATCCCGGCGTTGCGGCGGCATGACCACGGGCCGCTGATCGCGGTGGCGGTCGGTTATGTGGGCTGCGCGGTGCTGGGCGCGGTGCTGCAGCGGGTGTTCATCCGCTCGGCGGCCCGCATCAGCCAGGACATACTGCTGGACCTGCGCGGGCGGATCTTCCGGCATGCGCAGGCGCTGGGGCTGGACTTCCATGAGCGGTACACGTCGGGACGGATCATCGCGCGGGCCACGTCCGACGTGGAGTCGATCCGGGAGCTGCTGACGGAGGGCCTGCAGGAGTTGCTCAATGTGGGGCTGTCGGTCGTCTACATCTCCGTGGTCCTGCTGTATCTCGACTGGGGCCTGGGCCTTTTCGCGCTGGCGACCGCGCTGCCGCTGGTGCTGACCGTACGGGCGTTCCGGCGCCGCTCGCACAGGGTGTACGCGCGCAGGTCGGCGGCGATCGCGGCGGTCATCGTGCAGTTCACCGAGACCATGAACGGCATCAGGCCGGTGCAGGCGTTCCGGCGTGAGAAGGCGAACGACAAGACGTTCGCGGGGCTCAACGCGGCCCACCGTCAGTCCAACGGGGACGCGATCCTGGAGATGGGCCGCTTCACGGTCTCGTCGTGGCTGCTCGCGAACACCTCGGTGGCGCTGGTCGTGCTGTGGGGTGCCTACCGGGTCGCCGAGGGCTCGCTCGCGCTGGGCGTGCTGGCGGCGTTCGTGCTCTACCTGCGGCGGCTGTACGCGCCGATCGATCCGCTCGGGATGTTCCTCAACTCGTACCAGTCGGCGGCGGCATCGCTGGACAAGATCGCCGGGTTGCTGGCCCAGAGCCCGTCCGTGCCCGAGCCGGAGGCTCCGCGCGAGCTGCCCGCCCGGAGGGACGGGATGCCGGGGCGCGAGGTGGTGTTCGACGGGGTCCACTTCGCGTACCGCACGGGCGGCGAGGTGCTGCCGCGCTTCGATCTGCGGCTGCCGGCCGGGCAGACGGTGGCGGTGGTCGGCGCGACCGGGGCCGGAAAGTCCACGCTCGCCAAGCTGCTGGCCCGCTTCTACGACCCGACCGGCGGCCGGGTGCTCCTCGACGGAGTCGACCTGCGGGAGCTGTCGCTGCCGGAACTGCGGCGCGGCACGGTCATGGTCACCCAGGAGGCGTTCCTCTTCTCCGGCACCGTCGCCGAGAACATCGCCATCGGCAGGCCCGATGCCACCCGCGAGCAGATCGAGGAGGCCGCGAAGGCGATCGGCGCCCACGACTTCATCGCCGAGCTGCCCGAGGGCTACGACACCGACGTCCGTAAGCGCGGCGGCCGTATCTCGGCCGGTCAGCGCCAACTGGTGGCGTTCGCGCGGGCGCTGCTCGCCGATCCGGCCGTGCTCATCCTGGACGAGGCGACCTCGTCGTTGGACGTGCCCGGCGAGCGGGCGGTGCAGCAGGCGATGCAGACGGTGCTGGCCGGACGTACGGCGGTGATCATCGCCCACCGGCTGTCGACGGTCGAGATCGCCGACCGGGTGCTGGTGATGGACGCCGGGCAGCTGGTCGAGGACGGCACCCCGGACCAACTGGTCGCCGGTGACGGGCACTTCGCCGGGCTGCACCAGGCCTGGCGGGACAGCCTCGTATGAGCCGGAAGCTCCTGTTCCTGCCCCCGATCGACGCGTACGCCGACCCCGGCACGCCGCCGCCCGGCTCCGGGCCCGGGCGCTTCCTGTGGTGGCTGCTCACCAGTCAGCGGCACCGGACGGTGGGCGGGGCGGTGTACGGCTCGGTGTGGATGGTGCTGCTGACGGCGCCGCCGTACTTCATGTCCCGGGCGATCGACGACGGCCTGGTGCCGGGCGACATGACGGCCGTGGCCGGCTGGGCGTCGGCGCTGCTGGTCACCGGGGTCTTCAACGCCTGGGTGAGCATCATGCGGCACCGGACGATGACACGGCTGCGGATGGACGCCCGGTTCCGGGTCGTCAAGGTGGTGATCCGGCAGGCGGTGCGGCTGGGGGCGGCCCTGCCGCGCCAGGTGCAGGCCGGGGAGGTGGTGACGGTCGGCGTCAGCGATGTACGGACCATCTCCGAATCCCTGACGATGGTGGGCCCGGGCGTCGGCGCGGCCGTCGCCTACCTCGTGGTCGCCGGGGTGCTGATGTCGATCTCCGGGCCGCTGGCCGCCGTGGTGCTGCTCGGCCTGCCGTTGATGGCGGTGCTGCTCGGGCCCCTGCTGAGGCGGTTGCAGGGCGCGGAGGGCGCGTACCGGGAGCGGCAGAGCGGGCTCACCGCGCGGATCGGGGACCTGGCCGGGGGCCTGCGGGTGCTCAACGGGCTGGGCGGCAAGGAGCTGTACGCGGACCGGTTCCGCGGCGCCTCACAGGGGCTGCGGGAACAGGGGTACCGGGTGGGCGCGGTGACCAGCTGGGTGCAGGCGCTGGGCGTGGGGCTGCCGACCGTGTTCCTGGCGGTGGTGACCTGGCTGGCGGCGCGGATGGCGGCGCAGGGCACGATCAGTGTGGGTGAGCTGGTGTCGGTGTACGGGTATGTGGCGGTGCTGGTGGGGCCGGTGGCGTTCTTCGTCGAGGGCTCGTACCAGCTCAGCCGGGGTCTGGTGGCGGCCCGCCGGGTCGTACGCTTCCTGGCCCTGGAGCCCGCCGCCGACACCGGCACCCGGGACGCCCCCGACGGGCCGGCCGTCCTGCGCGATCCGGTCTCCGGGGTGGAGGTGGCGCCGGGTCGGTTCACCGCCCTGGTCAGCGCACGGCCCGCCGACGCGGCCGAAGTCGTGGACCGGCTCGGGAGGTTCGCCGGGTCGGACGTGACGTGGGGCGGGGTGCCGCTGGCCGAGGTCCCGCTGTCGCAGGTGCGGGAGCGCATCCTGGTCGCCGACAACGAGGCCGACCTCTTCGCGGGTCCCCTGCGCGAGCTGATCGCCGGCCGCCGCGAGCACACCGACACCGCCATCGCACGGGCCGTCCACGCCGCCGTGGCCGACGACATCGTCGAGGGTCTGTCGCACGGGCTGGACTCCCCCGTCGACGCGCAGGGCCGCAGCCTCTCCGGCGGCCAGCGGCAGCGCGTACGCCTGGCCCGGGCACTGCTCGCCGACCCCGAGGTGCTGCTGGCCGTGGAGCCGACGTCGGCTCTGGACGCGCACACCGAGGCGGCGGTCGCGGCTCGGCTGCGGGCCTGCCGTGAGGGCCGTACGACCGTGGTCACCGGCACCTCACCGCTGCTGCTGGAGCGCGCCGACGCGGTCTGCTACCTGGTCGACGGCACGCTGGCCGCCGTCGGCACGCACCGCGAACTGATGGACGGTGAGCCCGGATACCGCGCGCTGGTCGCCCGCGACGCGGACGTCGACGCCGAGGAGGCCATCCGATGAGCGCCCCGCTGCCGATCGCCGCGCCGGCCGAGGTCCGCCGGGCCGCGCTCCGCCTGATCCGCGCCGACGGCCGCGCCTTCGCCGCCGTCCTCGCGCTGAACGCGGCCACCGCCGGGGCCGGGCTTGCCGGGCCCTGGCTGTTGGGCCGCATCGTCGACGCGGTCCGGACGGGCGCCGGAGTCCGCGCGGTGGACCGGCTGGCGCTGGTCCTCGCCGTCTGCGCACTCGTCCAGTTGCTGCTGGCGCGCTACGCCCGCTACGCCGGTCACCGCTTCGGCGAACGTACGCTGGCCCGGGTGCGCGAGCAGTTCGTCGACCGGGCGCTGGCGCTGCCCGCCTCGGTCGTGGAGCGGGCCGGGACCGGTGACCTGACGGCCCGGGGCACGGGCGATGTCGGCTCGCTCGCCTCGACGCTGCGCGACGTGGGGCCCGAGATCTTCATCTCCGCCGTCCAGTGCCTGTTCTTCTTCGGCGCCGTGTTCGTGATCAACCCGGTGCTGGGCGCCTGCGGGCTGCTCGGCCTGATCGGCATCCGGTACGCGCTGCGCTGGTATCTGCGGCGGGCCCGGGACGCGTATCTGGCGGAGGGCGCGGCCGATTCGGAGGTCGCCGAAATCCTGGCGTCCTCGGCCGCGGGCGCCCGTACGGTCGAGGCCTTCGGCCTCCAGGAACGGCGGCTGGCGGCCTCCGCGGACACCATCGAGGCCAGCCGCCGGGCCCGGTTCGCGACGCTGGGGCTACGGACGGTGTTCTTCCCGGCCGTGGAGGTCTCGTACGTCGTCCCGGTGGTCGGCGTGCTGCTGGTCGGCGCCGTGCTGCACGCTCACGGGGTGACGAGCCTGGGCGCGGTGGCGGCTGCCGCCCTGTATCTGCGGCAGGTCTCCGAGCCACTGGACCAGATCCTGATGTGGCTTGAGCAACTCCAGAGCAGCGGCGCCTCCTTCGCCCGCGTCGAGGGCCTGGGCTCGGTGCCGCGCGCCGCCTCGACCACCTCGCCGGTGCCGGACGGCGACCTCATCGACATCGCCGGGGTGCGGTACGCGTACGACGGCGGGGCCGAGGTCCTGCACGGCATCGACCTCACCGTCCGGCCCGGCGAGCGACTGGCCGTCGTCGGGCCCTCCGGCGCGGGCAAATCCACGCTGAGCAGGCTGCTGGCGGGCGTCGACGCGCCCGCGTCCGGCTCGGTGACGGTCGGTGGCGTGCCCATCGCCGAGCTGGATCCCGAGCAACTGCGGCGGCACGTGGTCCTGGTGACCCAGGAGCATCACGTCTTCCTCGGCACCCTCCGGGACAACCTGCTCATCGCCGCGCCTTCCGCGTCCGACGCCGAGCTCGCCGCCGCGCTGGCCGCTGTCGGCGCCGACTGGGCCACCGACCTCGACACCGCTCCCCGCCTCGACGGCTCCCAGGCCCAGCAACTCGCCCTCGCCCGCGTCGTCCTGGCCGACCCCCACACCATCGTCCTCGACGAAGCCACCGCCCTCCTCGACCCCCGCACCGCCCGCCACACCGAGCGCGCCCTCGCCACGGTTCTGGAGGGCCGCACCGTCATCGCCATCGCCCACCGTCTCCACACCGCCCACGATGCCGACCGCGTCGCCGTCATGGAAGGCGGCCACCTCACGGAACTCGGCACCCACGCCGAGCTCGTCGCCGCGGGCGGCGCGTATGCGGCCCTCTGGGCCACGTGGCACAGCTAGCCCCCGTCGGGGGCTCCGCCCCCTCGCCCCCGCGTGGGTTGGGGGTGGCCCGTTCCGAGGCGAGCGAAGCGAGGTGGGGGTCCCCCCGGCCGAAGGCTGGGGGAGGGCTGGCCCAACCCGCCCGCACCCGGCAACGGGCCCGCACCACGACGGTGGGTGTCCGGGGGTGCGCCGGCGGCCTGCGGCCCGTGGCCGGGTTGGGCCAGCCCGCTCCGCCTCAGGCGAGCGGCCTACCCCCAACCCGGTAGACCGGGGCTTCAGACCGCGTCGGGGCCTCGTTCGCGCGTGCGGATGCGGACGACGTGCTCGACGGGCGTGACCCACACCAGCCCGCCCCCCGTGCCGCGGCCGCCCGCTGCACGGATGACCCGCACCAGATCCGTCGCGTCGAAGTCGAGCGTGAGGACGTCGAGCCGAAGCAGCGGGACCAGGTCCACACGGAACGTGGCGCCGCGGTAGACCTCCTCGTGGACAGGGCGGGTGTCGTGGCCGCGTACTTCGGTGACCGTGAGGCCGCGTACGCCGAAGGACTGGAGTGCCTTCACCACGTCCGGGACCCGGTGGGGCGGGAGGACGGCGGTGACAAGCTTCACTGCTGTGGCTGGGCGGCGGAGTCAGGAGCCGGGACGATCGGGGCGGGTGAGGTCGCCGGGGAGCCGGCGACGGCGGACTCCGCCGGGTAGGCCTCCTCGTCGTGGACGGCGAGGTCGCCGGACTCCAGTACGTCGTCGGGGGCCCGGAGCTTCACGAAGAGCCCGAGGGTCTTCAGGATCAGGAAGGTCATGACCGCGTCGTAGACGATGATGGTCCCGGCGGCGCCGGCCTGCTTCCAGAGCTGGTCGAAGTTGCCGTAGAGCCAGCCGCTCGTCGACCACGCCGACGTACCGTCCTTGTTGAGGTAGACGAACATCGCGGGGTCCGCGAAGATCCCGACGAGCATGCCGCCGGCGAGGCCTGCGATGCCGTGCGTGTACACCACCCCCAACGCGTCGTCGACCTTGTTGAACGGCGGCACCTTGGGCAGGTACGTCCAGGCGAGCCACACCAGGCTCGAAGCGATGAGGCCGATGTAGATCGCGCCGATGCCCGAGACGAAGCCCGCCGCCGGGGTGATGGCGACCAGCCCGACGATCATGCCGTTGACGGCGCCCAGGAAGGTCGGCTTCTTCTGCGGCCCGACCAGCAGGTCCCAGAGCACCCAGGTCAGCAGGGCAACCGCCGTGCACAGGTTGGTGTTGAGCACCGCGGCGGCCGCGTTGTGGCCGCCGAAGTACATGTCGCCGCCGTTGAAGCCGTTCCAGCCGAGCCACAGGATGCCGGCGCCGACCGCGACCATCGGCAGGTTGTTGGGCACCCCGTGCGCGCGGTCCCGCGCCAGTCGTGGCCCGATGACGGCGGCGGCGACGAAGCCGGACGTACCGGCCGCGAGGTGGATGACGTAGCCGCCGGAGTAGTCGAGGGCGCCCTTGCCGGCCCACCAGCCGCCGCCCCAGAGCAGGAAGGCGTTGACGGTGTAGACCAGGGTCGACCACAGCGGTACGAAGAGCAGCCAGGCGCGGATGTTGATCCGGCCGACCACGCTCCCCAGGAACAGCAGGGGCGTGATCGCCGCGAAGGCGAAGTGGAAGTACGCGAGCGTGGACTGCGAGAAGTGGAAGTCCGGCATCAGCTTGGGCCCGTTGACCAGCGGGATGTAGGCCTGAGCCTGCTCGCTGTGGGAGCCGATGATGGTGCCGGGGCGGCCCACGAAGGCGCCGAGGATGCCGGGCCAACTGGAGTTGAGGGGCTCGCCGAAGCCCATCTTGAACTCCCAGAGCACCCAGGCGACCAGGACCAGCGAGAAGCCGGTGAAGGCCATGAGCATGGTGTTCACGACCCACTTGCGCTGAACCAGGCCGCCGTAGAGGATCGCGATGCCGGGGATGCTCATCAGTCCGACCAGGGTGGCGGCGATCAGCTGCCAGGCATTGTCGCCGGCGTCCAGCCAGTTCGGGTACGGGATCACGGTGCGTCAACTCCCCTCCCGGGAGCGGCGGTCCGGGCGGCCGCCGGTTGTGACGCAGAGTCGCGCTTGATCCGTTTCTGTCCGGTTCCGGGGGCATTTCGCCGCTGCAAAATCCTCCTCACTTTCTGCGACCGAGGGATAACCCTCAAGGTCGAGTCATGGGCGTGACATGTACCGGCAAAGAATGGCAGCCTGCATCCAGCTGTCACACACAGAACCCGCACAGCCGTGTCATAGCCACGCTCCCGCACTGCTCAGCTCTTCCCGGACAGCACACCCCGTCTGCCCGGTCTGTCACCGGCCGTCGACCCACGGCCGTCGCAGTAGGAGTACGAGTGAGACGATCCCCCCGCAAGGCGGCCGCAGCCGGCGCACTGATCGCCACCGCCGCCTTCCTGGCCGTCGGCATACCCACCACCACCGCCGCAGCGAAGGCCCTCCCCCACCCGAGTCCCCTTCGTACCGGGGCCGTTGAGGCCAAGCTCTCCCCCGCGCAGCACACCGCCCTGATCAAGAGCGCCAGTGCCACAACGGCCACGACCGCCAAGTCGCTGAGCCTCGGCGCCAAGGAGAAGCTGGTCGTCAAGGACGTCCTCAAGGACGCCGACGGAACCCTCCACACCCGCTACGAGCGCACCTACGACGGACTCCCGGTCCTCGGCGGCGACCTCGTCGTCCACACCCCCGCCTCCGGCGAGGGCACACTCGGCACGACCTTCAACAACAAGCACACCATCAAGGTCGCCTCCACCACCGCGACCTTCACCAAGTCCGCCGCCACCACCAAGGCCCTCAAGGCCGCCAAGGCACTCGATGCGGTCAGGCCCGCACCCGACAGTGCCCGCAAGGTGATCTGGGCCGGCAACGGCACCCCCACACTCGCCTGGGAGACCGTCGTCGGCGGCCTGCAGGACGACGGCACGCCGAGCCAGCTGCACGTCATCACCGACGCCACCACCGGCAAGCAGCTGTTCCAGTACCAGGGCGTCAAGACCGGCACCGGCAACAGCCAGTACAGCGGCACCGTCAGCCTCTCCACCACCCTGTCCGGCTCGACGTACCAGCTGTACGACACCACGCGCGGCGGCCACAAGACGTACTCGCTCAACAACGGGACGTCCGGTACCGGCACGCTGATGACCGACGCCGACGACACCTGGGGCACCGGCGCCGGCTCCAACACCCAGACCGCAGGTGTCGACGCCGCCTACGGCGCCCAGATGACCTGGGACTTCTACAAGAACACCTTCGGCCGCAACGGCATCAAGAACGACGGCGTCGCCGCCTACTCGCGGGTCCACTACAGCACCGCGTACGTCAACGCGTTCTGGGACGACACCTGCTTCTGCATGACGTACGGCGACGGCACCAGCAGCACCCACGCCCTCACCTCGCTCGACGTCGCCGGCCACGAGATGAGCCACGGCGTCACCTCCAACACCGCGGGCCTCAACTACACCGGTGAGTCCGGCGGGCTCAACGAGGCGACGTCCGACATCTTCGGCACCGGCGTCGAGTTCTACGCCAACAACAGCACCGACGTCGGCGACTACCTCATCGGCGAGAAGATCGACATCAACGGCGACGGCAGCCCGCTGCGCTACATGGACAAGCCCTCCAAGGACGGCTCCTCCGCCGACAGCTGGTACTCGGGCGTCGGCAACCTGGACGTCCACTACTCCTCGGGCCCGGCGAACCACCTCTTCTACCTGCTCTCCGAGGGCAGCGGCACCAAGGTGATCAACGGCGTCAGCTACAACAGCCCGACCTCCGACGGCGTCGCCGTCGCGGGCATCGGCCGGGCCGCCGCCCTGCAGATCTGGTACAAGGCGCTCACCACGTACATGACCTCCAGCACCAACTACGCGAGCGCCCGCACCGCCGCCCTGTCGGCCGCCTCCGCCCTGTACGGATCCGGCTCGACCCAGTACGCGGGCGTGCAGAACGCCTTCGCCGGCATCGCCGTCGGCAGCCACGCCCCCACCAGCGGCGTGACCGTCACCAACCCCGGCAGCCGGACCGCCACCGTCGGCACCGCCGTCAGCCTGCAGATCTCGGCCAGCAGCACCAACGGCGGCTCGCTCACCTACGCCGCCACCGGCCTGCCCACCGGCCTGTCGATCAGCAGCTCCACCGGCCTGATCAGCGGCACCCCGACCACGGCCGGTACGTACAGCACCACCGTCACCGTCACCGACAGCACGGGCGCGACCGGCACCGCAACCTTCACCTGGACGGTCAGCACGTCCGGCGGCGGTGGCACCTGCACCTCGGCCCAACTGCTGGGCAACGCGGGCTTCGAATCCGGGGCCACCACCTGGACAGCCAGCAGCGGCGTCATCACCAACTCCACCAGCCAGGCGGCCCACGGCGGCTCGTACAAGGCCTGGCTGGACGGCTACGGGTCGACGCACACCGACACGCTCTCCCAGTCGGTGACCATCCCTAGCGGCTGCAAGGCCTCGCTGACCTTCTACCTCCACATCGACACCGCCGAGACCACCACCAGCACCGCCTACGACAAGCTCACCGTCACGGCCGGCTCCACGACCCTGGCGACCTACTCCAACCTCAACAAGGCCACCGGCTACGTCCTCAAGACCTTCGACGTCTCCTCGCTGGCCGGCACCACCGCCACCATCAAGTTCAGCGGAGTCGAGGACTCCTCGCTCCAGACCAGCTTCGTGGTGGACGACACAGCTCTGACCACCAGCTGACGCAGGTGAGAGCGACGTAGGTCACATCGGGCAACGTGGGCCATCTGCTAAAGTGGTCCACGTTGCTCGTGTGGTACCCATGAACTTTGTGTGCGCCAGATCGTATGCGATCTCGGCGCACTTTTTGTTTTCCGGCCCGGCCGGTGTGGGAACCCATTTCGTTTTTTAGGAGACACACATGGCCACCGGAACCGTGAAGTGGTTCAACTCGGAAAAGGGCTTCGGCTTCATTGAGCAGGAAGGCGGAGGCCCCGACGTCTTCGCTCACTACTCGAACATCGCGACCCAGGGCTTCCGCGAGCTCCTTGAGGGCCAGAAGGTCGAGTTCGACGTCACCCAGGGCCAGAAGGGCCCGCAGGCGGAGAACATCCGCCCCCTCTGAGCGACGCGCTCAACAACCGAGAGGCCCGCACCACCAGGGTGCGGGCCTCTCGGCCGTCCCCAGGAAGGTTTCCCTTGCAGACGTTCTCCGACCTGCCGCTCGACCCGGTGCTGGTGGCCGCGCTGGCCGCGAACGGAGTCACCGAGCCGTTCCCGATCCAGTCGGCCACCCTGCCGGACTCGCTGGCGGGCCGCGACGTCCTCGGTCGAGGCCGCACCGGCTCCGGAAAGACCCTCGCCTTCGGACTTCCGCTGCTCAGCCGTACGGCGGGTCGCCGCGCCGACTCCAAGCGTCCGCTCGCCCTCGTCCTGGTGCCCACGCGTGAGCTGGCCACCCAGGTGAACGAGGCGCTGAGCCCGTACGCCGCCGCGCTCGGACTCCGTACCGCCGTCGTCTTCGGCGGGACCTCGATCAACCGGCAGATCGACACGCTCCGCAAGGGCGCCGAACTCCTGGTCGCCACCCCCGGGCGGCTCTTCGACCTCATCGACCGGCGCGCCGTCGCGCTGGGCGAGGTCGCCATCACCGTCCTCGACGAGGCGGACCAGATGGCCGACATGGGCTTCCTCCCGCAGGTCACCCGGCTGCTCGACCAGGTCGACCCCAACGGCCAGCGGATGCTCTTCTCCGCGACCCTGGACCGCCAGGTCGACAAGCTCGTCAAGCGCTTCCTGACCAACCCCGTCACGCACTCCGTGGACCCGGGCACCGCGACGATCACGACCATGACGCACCACGTGCTACACGTGGACGACGGCACCAAGAAGGCCACGACGGCGGAGATCGCGAACCGTGACGGCCGCGTCATCATGTTCGTCGACACCAAGCGCGGTGCCGACCGGCTGGTCAAGCATCTGCTGGCGCAGGGCGTACGCGCTGTCGCGCTGCACGGCGGCAAGTCGCAGCCGCAGCGGGACCGGGCGCTCGACCACTTCCGCGAGGGGCGCGCGACGGCGCTGGTCGCCACGAACGTCGCCGCCCGTGGCATTCACATCGAGGGCCTGGACCTCGTGGTGAACGTCGACCCGCCCACCGAGGCCAAGGACTATCTGCACCGCGGCGGCCGTACCGCCCGGGCCGGTGAGTCCGGCGCCGTCGTCACGCTGGTACTGCCCGAGCAGCGGCGTGAGACCGCCCGCCTGATGACTGCCGCCGGCATCCGCCCCGAGACCGCCCGGGTCCGCCCCGGCGACCCCGAGCTCGTCAAGGTCACCGGCGCCCGCCGCCCCTCCGGCACCGCCGTCACCATCACCGAGACCACCCCCGCCCCCGCCCCCGCCGCCCCCGGCTCCTCCACCCGCCGCCGTCGCCCCCGCCGCCCCGCCGGCCCCGGCACCCCCATCGGCCAAACCCGCGGCAAATCCGCCTCCCCCGCGGGGCGCGGCGGCGCGATCGGCCGCCGCGCCCGCAACGGCGGCAACTAACGGTCCCCCGGGTTGTGGGAGAACGTTCCGCAAGGCGAGCGAAGCGAGATGGGGGCACCTCCCAGACAGAGTCTGGGGGAGGGCTGGCACAACCCTGTCTC
>NZ_JBHYXC010000027.1:0-19325 GCF_042751495.1 Streptomyces sp. NPDC059373
CAACACACCAAAACCCGGCGGCTGCGACCTTTGTTTTTACCACACCGCCGCCGGGCTCACCACGGGCACCCCCCGGGGCCCCCGCCCGCGGGGCGCCGGGGGCCCCGGTGTGATGTCCGGACCATGGAGTCGTACAGATCGCCTCAAGAGCGCCTCGCCCTTGAACGGCGCATACGCGTGCTGGTTGTCTTCGTCGTCTGCCTGGTGCTGAGCGGTCTGACCGCCTTCCCCCTCGTCCACGAACTGCGGTGGGTGGACGCCATGAACCTGCCCGGCGCCCTCGGCGACTGGATCGCGCGGGTCAGGGTGGGCCTGGACGCCACGGACGCGAAGTATCCGTTCGTCCTCTACGGCACGGACTGGCTCGCCTTCGCGCATCTCGTGATCGCGGTCGCCTTCTACGGCGTGTACCGGGACCCGGTGCGCAACATCTGGGTCGTGGAGTTCGGGATGATCGCGTGCGTCGGGATCATCCCGCTGGCGTTGATCTGCGGGCCGATCCGGGGCATCCCGTCCTGGTGGACCGTCATCGACATGTCGTTCGGGGTCCTCGGGATCATCCCGCTGTACGCCCTCCGGCGCATGATCAGGCGACTTGAGCTGCCGGCTAGCCCAGCAACGGCCGGAACGCCCCTGCCGCGACACTGACCGCCAGCGCCACGCCGGCGACGCAGACCGCGCCGCCGACCAGCGCGGCGTCGGCGCCCCCGAAGGTCTGCCGCCTGGCGTACGTCCTGGGGGCGCCGGAGTCGAAGCCGCGGGCGTCCATCGCGGCGGCGAGCCGGGTGCCGCGCCGGATGGCGCCGACGAGCAGGGTGAAGGCGGCGGAGGTGAAGAGCCGGAGGCGGGCGACCGGATTGCGGCCGGCGTCGACACCTCGGGCGCGGCGGGCGAGGTTGATCAGCCGCCATTCCTCGCCCAGGAGCGGCACGAGCCGCCAGGCGGCCAGCGTGCCGATGGCGAAGCGCACCGGCAGCCGGGCGTTCTGCACGAGGGCGTCGGCGAGGTCGGTCGGGTCGGTGGTGGCGAAGGCGATCACGCCCGGCAGGGCCACAGCGAACAGCCGCAGCGCCAACGCCAGCGCGGACGCGGCGACCTGCTGCCGGTCCTGCGCGAAGAGGAACAGCGTGAGTACCGCCCCGAGCACGCTCACCAGAAGCGGCCACGCCCGCCGCGCCAGCGTGCCGTAGCGGAGGCCGAACAGCGGAACGACGGCCAGCTCGGCGGCCAGCGCGACAGCGGGAGCCACCGGGTCGAGGCTCACCACCAACGCCAGGGTGAGGACGGCGGCGGCCGCGAGCTTGGCGGCGGGGTTGCGGCGGGCGAGCGGAGCGGCGGAGGTCATCCGACGGCCTCCAAGGGGCGGGTGGCGAGCGGGAGTTCGCGGGCGCCGATCGCGGCCGTGAAGTCCGGGTCGTGGGTGACGGCGACGATGCCGTGGCCGTCGTCCCGCAGCCCGGCCAGCAGGCCGACCAGTTCGGTCCACGTACGCCGGTCCTGGCCGAAGGTCGGCTCGTCGAGGATCAGCAGCCGGGGCGCGGCCGCCAGGGCGGTGGCGACGCTGAGCCGGCGCTGCTCTCCGCCCGACAGGGTGTGCGGGTTCGCCTCGGCGAGGGCGTCGAGGCGCAGCCGTACGAGGAGTTCGTCGACGCGCGCCGGATCGCCCGCCCCCAGGGCCAGTTCGTCCCGGACCTTCGCCGTCACGAACTGGTGCTCGGGGTTCTGGAACACGGAGCCGATGCGCCCGGCGAGAGCCCGGGCCCGCCACTTGTGGGGCGGCTTCGCCGCGTCCGGCCCGGCGAGGGCGGCGGTGGCGACGACCAGCCCATCGGTGGGTTTACGCAAGCCGCCCAGCTGAAGCGCCAGGGTGGTCTTGCCGGCGCCGTTGGGGCCGGTGACGGCCAGGGCCTCGGCGGCGTGGATCTGCAGGCCGTCCTTACGGAGCAGTACCTCGCCCGGCGCGGAGCGCGGCGTCAGCGCCGGGACCGGGTGGCCCGGCACCCACACCCCGTCGGCGGCGAGTTCGTCACCGTACCGGGCGAAGACCGAGGCGGGCGGCCCGTCGGCGCGGATGCCGCCGCCGGGTTCGAGGACGATGACGCGGTCGAGCAGTGGCACCAGTTCGGCGACGCGGTGCTCGACGATGACCATGGTCGTGTCGTCGAGTCCGGCGAGGGCGCCGCGCACCAGCCGCGCGCCATCGGGGTCGAGGTTGGCGGTCGGCTCGTCGAGGAGCAGCAGTCCGGGCCGGGACACCATGGCGCCCGCGAGCGCGAGCCGCTGCTGCTCGCCGCCGGACAGCGCGGCGACGGACCGGTCGCGGCCGTAGGGGAAGCCGACCCTGCGCAGGGCGTCGTCGACGAGCGGCCAGATGCGCTCGGCGGGCGTACCGATGTTCTCCAGGCCGAAGGCCACGTCGTCGCCGGCGCGTTCCATGACGAGCTGGGACTGCGGATCCTGGAAGACGATGCCCGTCCGCTCCCCGACCTCGATCCTGCCCTCGCGCTCGCCGGACTCGGGCGGCAGCAGCCCCGCGAGTGCGGCGAGCAGCGTGGACTTGCCGGCCCCCGACGGGCCCAGCAGCGCGACCCGCTCGCCGTGCTCGATGTCGAGGTCGACGCCGCGCAGCGCCCACCGGCGCCGCCCGGCGTGCCGGTGGCCGAAGCCCCGGAGCCGTACGGAAGGCATCAGACGGCGATGCGTTCCCGCCCGGACGGGAACGGGTCGAGCGCTCCGGTCTGGGCGAGGGACTTGGTCAGCGCGAGGCTGCCGAGGCCGGCGATCACGGCGGAGCTGGCGATGACGAGGGCGGCGTACGCGGCCTTCCAGCCGGTGCCGGTCGTCGGGTAGTAGAGCACGATGTCCAGCAGCGCGGCCGCCCCGCCGGCCAGCACCCCGCCCACCAGCGCGGTCGGCCAGCGCCAGCTGCGGTACGCGGACAGCGCGAAGCCGAACTCCCCGGCGAAGCCCTGCACCACTCCGTACAGCAGGGTGACCAGGCCCCACGGCGAACCGAAGAACGTCGCGACGGTCGCGGCGACGACCTCGCAGAAGATTCCGGCGCCCGGCTTGCGGATCACCAGCGGACCGAGCACCGCCGGGACCAGCCACACGCCGTACAGGACCGCACGGCCGGGCAGCGGGATGGCGTTGGCCGCGCCCTCCCAGAGCGTGTTCCACGCCCAGAAGATGACACCGAACGCGGCGCCGAGGACGGCGGTGACCACGATGTCGACGGTCCGCCAGCGATTGCTGCTCATGATGACTCCCTTCGCCGGCATTACCCGGATCAGGTTCGAGGGTCTGCGGCCCGTGGCCGCACTCTCAGCGCTGTCTGCGCTCCCCTGTCGGAATGTTCTGTTGTGCGATAAACGCGCTGCGACTGTAGCAGCGCAGGTCAGCCCTCGGAAGCCGCCAGCTGCCCGCAGGCCCCGTCGATCTCCTGGCCCCGGGTGTCCCTTACGGTCACCGGCACCCCGTGCGACTCCAGCGCCGCGACGAACGCCCGCTCGTCCTCGGGGCGCGACGCCGTCCACTTCGACCCGGGCGTCGGGTTGAGCGGGATCAGGTTCACGTGCACCCGGCGGCCCTTGAGGAGCCGACCGAGCCGGTCGGCGCGCCAGGCCTGGTCGTTGATGTCCTTGATCAGCGCGTACTCGATGGAGATCCGCCGGCCGGACACATCCGCGTAGTGCCAGGCGGCGTCCAGCACCTCGCGCACCTTCCAGCGGGTGTTCACCGGCACGAGGGTGTCGCGCAACTCGTCGTCGGGCGCGTGCAGCGACACCGCGAGGCGGCACTTCAGGCCCTCGTCCGCGAAGCGGAGCATCGCCGGGACCAGCCCGACCGTGGAGACCGTGATGCCGCGCTGCGACAGCCCCAGCCCGTCCGGCTCGGGATCGGTGAGGCGACGGATCGAGCCGATGACCCGCTTGTAGTTGGCCAGCGGCTCGCCCATACCCATGAACACGATGTTGCTCAACCGCGCCGGACCGCCCGGGATCTCCCCGTCGCGCAACGACCGCATGCCCGCCACGATCTGGTGCACGATCTCGGCGGTCGACAGATTCCGCGTCAGCCCCGCCTGGCCGGTGGCGCAGAACGGGCAGTTCATGCCGCAGCCCGCCTGCGAGCTGATGCACATCGTGACCCGGTCCGGGTACCGCATCAGCACCGACTCGACGAGCGTGCCGTCGAAGAGCCGCCACAACGTCTTACGGGTCGTGTCGTCGTCGCACGAGATGTGCCGCACCACCGACATCAGCTCCGGCAGCAGATCGCCCGCCAGCTTGCCCCGCGCCGCCGCCGGAATGTCCGTCCAGGCTGCCGGATCATCCGCGTACCGCGCGAAGTAGTGCTGCGACAGCTGCTTGGCGCGGAACGGCTTCTCGCCGAGCTCCGCGACCGCCGCACGGCGCTCCTCGGGCGTGAGGTCGGCAAGGTGCCGCGGGGGCTTCTTGGCCCCGCGCGGCGTGACAAAAGTGAGTTCTCCGGGTGCAGGCATGGTCGTACCAGTCTCGCAGATCAATCAGGGGTACCCAGGTCGGATGGGTGAGGGAGTAGTCACCCTCGGGCGGCCTGACCTCAGCTGGACCCGACGAAGATCACCAGCAGCAGCCACGCCACGGGGGCGGTCGGCAGGAGGGAGTCGAGGCGGTCCATGATGCCGCCGTGGCCGGGGAGGAGCTTGCCCATGTCCTTGATGCCGAGGTCGCGCTTGATCATGGATTCGCCGAGGTCACCGAGGGTCGCGCTGACCGCGACGGCGAAGCCGAGCACCACGCCCTGCCACCAGGCGCCGTCGTCGATCAGGAAGTGCACCAGGAGCGCGCCGGCCACCATGGCGAAGGACACGGCCCCGATGAGGCCCTCGCGGGTCTTGCCGGGGCTGATGCGCGGGGCGAGCTTGTGCGTGCCGAAGCGCCAGCCGACGGCGTACGCACCCGTGTCGCTGACGACGGTGAGGACCAGGAAGACGAAGACCCGCCAGGCGCCGTCGTGCGCGGCCAGCATCATGGACACGAAGGTGGCCAGGAAGGGCACGTAGAAGGCGGCGAAGACGCCTGCCGTGACGTCCCGCAGGTAGTTCTCGGGAGGTTCGGTCATCCGCCAGACCAGAACCGCGAGCGCGGTGAGGGCCATGGCCACCCACGCGCCTTCGGCGCCACGCGCGTAGCCGGCGATGACCATGGCGGCGCCGCCGACGGCGAGGGGGATGAGCGGGGCCCGGATCTCCTTGCGCTCTTCTAGGCGCGAGGTGAGCTCCCAGAGGCCGACGACGACCGCCGCGACGATGACGCCGACGAAAGCGGCCTTGACGACGAAGAGGGAGGCGATGATGACGGCCCCGAGGCCGATGCCGACTCCTATCGCGGCCCGCAGATTACGGCCCGCGTTCTTCTTGCCGCGGCCCGGCTGGTCCGGATCGGGCGAGGAGGGCTGCGGCCCGGGCTGCTCCGCGGGCTGGGGGTTCTCGTCGCGGAACAAGGGGCCGCTCAGCTGAGCAGCCCCTTCGTTCTCGCCTCCCCAGGAGCCGGCACGTGGCGAAGCTCCCCAGGAAGAGTCGTTCACGGAGATTCGCCTCGCGTTTTCGTTCCGGTCCGATGGGAGAGGTGAGCAGAAGTACGTTCGGCTGTGCCCCGGGGGCTCAGACCTCGAGCAGCTCGGCTTCCTTGTGCTTGAGCAGCTCGTCCACCTGGTGCACGTACTTCGACGTGGTGTCGTCGAGCTCCTTCTCGGCGCGACGCACCTCGTCCTCGCCGGTCTCGCCGTCCTTGACGAGCTTGTCGAGGGTTTCCTTGGCCTTGCGGCGCACGCTGCGGATGGAGATCCGGGCGTCCTCCGCCTTGGTGCGGGCGACCTTGATGTACTCCCGGCGGCGTTCCTCGGTGAGCTGCGGGAAAGCCACCCGGATGATGCGCCCGTCGTTGCTCGGGTTGACGCCGAGGTCGGAATCGCGGATCGCCTGCTCGATGTTGCGCAGCGCGCTGCTGTCGAACGGCGTGATCACGGCCATCCGCGGCTCGGGGACCGCGAAGGAGGCCAGCTGGTTGATCGGGGTCGGTGCGCCGTAGTAGTCGGCCACGATCTTGTTGAACATCGCCGGGTGGGCCCGACCGGTGCGGATCGCGGCGAAGTCCTCCTTGGCGACGACGACGGCCTTCTCAAACTTCTCCTCCGCTTCGAGGAGGGTCTCTTCAATCACCATGTGCTCCTGGTCTTCAGAAGGCGGGGCCTCGCCCCTGCGCGCGTCTTTCCTGCACGGTGTCCGACCGGCGGCGTCTTGTCCATCCCCGTAACGAGCCTCTAGGCGCGGCTGCCCTGGTCGTTGACGAGCGTGCCGATCTTCTCACCCTTCACGGCCCGCGCGATGTTGCCCTCCGCGAGGAGCTCGAAGACGAGGATCGGAAGCTTGTTGTCCTGACACAGGGTGATCGCCGTCAGGTCCGCGACCCGCAGGTCGCGGGCCAGGACGTCGCCGTACTCCAGGGAGTCGAACATGACCGCGTCCGGGTTCTTGCGGGGGTCGGAGTCGTAGACCCCGTCCACCCCGTTCTTGCCCATGAGGAGCGCCTTGGCGTGGATCTCCAGGGCGCGCTGGGCGGCGGTGGTGTCGGTGGAGAAGTACGGCATGCCCATACCGGCGCCGAAGATGACGACGCGGCCCTTCTCCAGGTGGCGGATGGCACGGAGCGGGATGTACGGCTCGGCGACCTGGCCCATGGTGATGGCGGTCTGCACCCGGGTCTCGATGCCCTCCTTCTCCAGGAAGTCCTGGAGGGCGAGGCAGTTCATGACGGTGCCGAGCATGCCCATGTAGTCCGAGCGGGCCCGGTCCATGCCGCGCTGCTGCAGTTCGGCGCCACGGAAGAAGTTGCCGCCGCCGATGACGATGGCGATCTCGTAGCCGTCCCGGACGACCGCGGCGATCTCCCGGGCCATGGTGTGCACGACGTCGGGGTCGACGCCCAGCCCGCCTCCCCCGGCGAATGCCTCACCGGACAGTTTGAGCAGGTACCGGCGGTGGGTGCTGTCATCCATGGAGATCTCCTCGTGCACGTACGAAGAAGGCCATTGCCGTTCGGGTCCGTGATCGTTCCCTCTACGGCAATGGCCTCCTCGTCACAACTGCGGTCAGCCGGTGGGCGGCCGACTGCGTACGACCCTAGCGGGTCGCCGGTCAATCGCTTACGCGGCTCGGTCAGACGCCGACGCGGAAGCGGGCGAAGCGCTTCAGCGAGACGCCGGCCTCGTCCAGAACCTTCTGGACGGTCTTCTTGCTGTCCTTGGCGAACGCCTGCTCCAGGACCGCGTTCTCCTTGACGAAGCCGGTGACGCGGCCGTCGACGATGCGGGAGAGGGCGGCCTCGGGCTTGCCCTCCTCGCGCGCGGTGGCCTCGGCGACGCGGCGCTCGTTCTCGAGCACCTCGGCCGGGATCTCCTCGCGGGAGAGGTAGGTCGGGGAGAAGGCGGCGATGTGCTGCGCGACGTCCTTGGCGACCTCGGCGTTCGGCTTGTCCAGCTCGACCAGGACGCCGACCTGCGGGGGCAGGTCCGGGCTGGTGCGGTGCAGGTAGGAGGCGACGAAGCCGCCGTCGAACTGCGCGAAGCGGTCCAGGACGATCTTCTCACCGAGGGTGGCGTTGGCCTCGTCGACGAACGCCTGGACGGTCTGGCCGTCCTTGATCTCGGAGGCGAGCAGGGCCTCGATGCCGGCCGGCTTGGTGGCGGCGACGTGGGCGGCGATCTCGTTGGCCGTGGCGACGAACTTGTCACCCTTGGCGACGAAGTCGGTCTCGCACTTCAGCTCGACGAGGACGCCCTCGGAGTTGTCGGCGGCGATCAGGGAGACCACGGCACCGTTGGAGGCCGAACGGCCCTCGCGCTTGGTGACGCCCTTCTGGCCCTTGACTCGGAGGATCTCGACGGCCTTCTCGAGGTCGCCCTCGGCCTCGACGAGCGCGTTCTTGCAGTCCATCATGCCGGCGGCGGTCAGCTCGCGAAGCTTCTTGACGTCGGCGGCGGTGTAGTTCGCCATGGTCTGTGAGTCTCTTCTCGGAAAGTCGGTGAGTCCGGTGAAACCGGTGGTTCTACGGGTGAACGGCGGGGGCCGGAGCCCCCGCCGTCGTCAGCCGTGATGAGGAAAGGCTGAGGCTCAGGCCTGCTCGGCGTCTGCGGCCGGAGCGTCGGCGGCGGGCGCCTCGGCGGGCTCGGCAGCGGCCTCGGCGGCCGGGGCCTCGGTGGCCTCAGCAGCAGGGGCCTCGGCAGCCTCGGCGGCGGGGGCCTCGGCAGCGGGAGCCTCGGTCGCCTCGTCGGACTTGGCCTTCTCGCCCTCCAGGAGCTCGCGCTCCCAGGCGGCCAGCGGCTCGGCCTCGGTCTTGTCAGCACCGGTCGCGACGCCGGAGCGGGCGATGAGGCCCTCGGCGACGGCGTCGGCGATCACACGGGTGAGCAGGGTGACGGAGCGGATCGCGTCGTCGTTGCCCGGGATCTTGTAGTCGACCTCGTCCGGGTCGCAGTTGGTGTCGAGGATCGCGACCACCGGGATACGGAGCTTGCGCGCCTCACCGACAGCGATGTGCTCCTTCTTGGTGTCCACGATCCAGACGGCGCTGGGCACCTTCTGCATCTCACGGATACCACCGAGGGTCTTCTCCAGCTTGTCCTTCTCGCGGGAGAGAACCAGGAGCTCCTTCTTGGTGAGGCCGGAGGCGGCCACATCCTCGAAGTCGATCTCCTCGAGCTCCTTCAGGCGCTGCAGACGCTTGTAGACGGTCGAGAAGTTGGTGAGCATGCCGCCCAGCCAGCGCTGGTTGACGTAGGGCATGCCCACGCGCGACGCCTGCTCGGCGATGGCCTCCTGGGCCTGCTTCTTCGTACCGACGAACATGATGGAGCCGCCGTGGGCGACGGTCTCCTTGACGAACTCGTAGGCGCGGTCGATGTACGACAGCGACTGGAGCAGGTCGATGATGTAGATGCCGTTGCGCTCGGTGAAGATGAAGCGCTTCATCTTCGGGTTCCAGCGGCGGGTCTGGTGCCCGAAGTGGACGCCGCTCTCAAGCAGCTCCCGCATCGTGACGACGGCCATGGCCGTACTCCTCGGTTTCTCGGTTCCGCGACTGCCGGACGGCTGTCGCGCCTGACGCCCCGACGCGCCGTGCCTCGGAAGGAATCCTTCCGGGACCGAGAGGCGCGGCCACCGTGCCGGTGAGGGTGTGGTGGCGGGGCGTGCGAAGTCGACCCGGTGACCCGGATCGCCATGGAAAGTGTAAGGGACCGCCGGAGCGCGGGGCGACATGCGCTTCCCGTGCGCAGGGGGCGCACGGAGTTATCCACAGGCGCAGAGCAAGATCAACTTTGCGGGCGGTATCGCGCGACCCTCGGATCATGACACGTCACTTCGCGTTCCTCCTGAGTCTCGCCACGGCGTTGGCCGTGCTCACGCCGTACGGGGCGGCGGCCGGCGCCTCAGGCGTCCGTGCCGCCGGCGTCGGCGGTGACGGCGACCGCGACCGCGCCTGGCCGGTGGCCGGGCCGGGGCTGCGGGGCCGCCCGGTCGTGGAGCGGGGCTTCGACCCGCCGATGTCGCGGTGGGGCGCGGGGCACCGCGGCGTCGACCTGCGCGCCGGTCCGGGTGCCCCGGTGCGGGCGGCGGCGCCCGGGCGGGTCACCTTCGCGGGCGCGGTGGCCGGGCGGGGGGTCGTGGTGATCCGGCTGTCGGTGCCGGGCGGACTGCGGATCACGTACGAGCCGGTGCGGGCCTCGGTGTCCGTGGGCGATGAGGTGGCTGCGGGTGCGGTCGTCGGCACCCTGGAGGACGGCGTCCCGTCGCACTGCGCCGGCGGGTGCCTCCACTGGGGCCTGCTGCGGGGCTCCGTCTACCTGGACCCGCTGTCACTGCTGCCGGCGTCGATGCTGCGGCTCGGCCCGTCCCGGCTGCTGCCGGTCTTCGGTGTCCCGCTCCCGCCCACCGGGTGGGGTCAGCCGCGCACGCCGCGCAGGGCCATCGCCACGGCGGCCTCGGCGATGGTGTCGGGGTCCTCCGCGGCGCCGAGCTCGATGCGCCGCACCGCCGCGTCGACGACGCCCTGGAGCAGCAGCGCGCTCAACCTGGGCTCGGCGTGCCCGAGGGCGCGGAGCGCCTCGACGACCATCGCCACCAGACCACCGTGGGCCGCACGGATCTTCTCCCGCGCGCCCGCCTCCAGCTCGCCGGAGGAGATCGCCACCACCGCCCGGTGCCGCCGGTCACCGACCAGCGTCAGCTGGCTGCGCACATAGGCCTCGATCTTGGCCTCGGGGTCGGCGACAGCCGCCATCGCGTCCTCGACCTCGGTCGCCCAGACGGGGAAGTCCACCACGCACAGCTCTTCGACGACCGCCGCGCGCGAACGGAAGTACTCATAGACGGAGGAGCGCGCCAGCCCGGTGCGCTCGGCGAGAGCGGGGAAGGTCAGGGCTTCCGTGCCGCCCTCGGACAGCAGCGAACGGGCGGCGTCCAGAAGGGCGTCGCGCTGCATAGACCGGTGCTCGGCCACCGAGGCCGCTCGAATCTTGGGCACGGCACCACTGTACGGAATCCGTGCGGCGGGCCGGGGCCGCGGCGGGCATCGGCCGGCTCAGCGGCCGACATCGGCCAGTTTGGCGCGCAGCTGCAGTACGGACTTGGTGTGGATCTGGCTGACCCGGCTCTCGGTGACCCCCAGCACCTGGCCGATCTCCGCCAGCGTCAGTCCCTCGTAGTAGTAGAGGGTCACCACGGTCTTCTCCCGCTCGGGCAGTGTGTTGATGGCTCGCGCGAGCAGCCGGCGCAGCTCGCGGTCCTCGGCGATCTCGACGGGGTTGTCCGCGCCGGTGTCCTCCAGGGTGTCCACGAGGCTGAGCCGGTCGCCGCTGTCGCCGCCGACGTGCAGCAGCTCTTCGAGGGCGACGACATTGGCCAGCGAGAGCTGGCTGAAGACCCCGTGCAGCTCGTCCACGCCGATGCCCATCTCGGCGGCGACCTCGGGCTCGCTGGGGGTGCGCCGCAGCGAGGCCTCGAGGGTCGCGTAGGCGCGCTCGACGGCTCGGGCCTTCTGCCGAACGGAGCGCGGAATCCAGTCAAGCGCCCGCAGTTCGTCGATCATGGCGCCGCGGATGCGGGTGATCGCGTACGTCTCGAACTTGATGGAGCGCTCGGGTTCGAACTTCTCGATGGCATCGATGAGTCCGAAGACGCCGGAGGAGACGAAGTCCGCCTGCTCGACATTGGCGGGCAGGCCCACGCTGACCCGGCCGGCCACGTATTTCACCAGCGGCGAGTAGTGCAGGATCAGCTGCTCCCGCAGCCGTGCGTCCCCCGTGGACTTGTACGTCCTCCACAGCTCGTCGAGCGAGGTGGGTGCTGCGGGCCGCGGGGTGCGCGGGGTGCTGCGGGCGGCGACTGCCGCCATCGCGCGGTCGGGCCCGGGGGTGTGCTGGGGCATGCGTCGTTCTGAGCCGTTCTGCCGTGATGTGGGGGACGGTGATGAGGAGTCGAGGCGCGATGAGCGTAGCGTGACCGGGGTGTCGCTGATTGCTACGAACGTCGTACGAGGTGCCGCCAGAGACGTTCCGCAGTGCGACCCGGGACGAGGGGGCCACGAGGGCGCGTTCTGTGAAGTCAGGGTGTTGCTGTCGCAAAATGCCGCGTTCTGCCGACACCCCCATAAACTCGTCACCCGACCGGCCCAGGTCAAGAACCGTGCTGTCACCTGATGGTGTGTTCATTGCGGTGCACGCTCCCCCACCAGCCCGTCCGCCCCTCCGGCGCCGGCCAACCGCCACCGCTCGCCGTGCCGTTCGACGAATCCGAGTGCCTGCAATTCGTAGAGCCTGCCGAGCGTGTCGTCGGTGGTCACGCCCGCGGAGCGGGCAATCTGTCCGCCGTCGGCGCCGCCCCGGCCCGGCACCGCCTCCAGCACGCGCGCGGTGTCGTACGGCAGCAGGTCCCGGGCCACGACCGGGCCGCGTCGCTCGGGCGCGAGGTCGCCGCCGATGCTGCCGACCAACTCGGCGATCTCACGCGCGTCGGTGACCAACACCGCGTCCCCACGCAGGAGTTCATGCACGCCCTGGGACAGGGTGGAGGTGCAGGGCCCCGGCACGCCCATCACGAAGCGGCCGAGCTCGCGGGCCCGGCGGGCTGTGATCAGTGAGCCGCTGCGGTACTGCGCCTCGACCACCACGGTGCCGCGGGTCAGCGCCGCGATCACGCGGTTGCGCATGACGAACCGGCTGCGGGTCGGATGCGAGCCGGGCGGCAACTCACCGATCAGCAGGCCCTGTTCGCCGATGCGCCCAATCAACTCGGCGTGCCCGGGCGGGTACGGGACATCGACCCCGCACGCCACGACGCCGACGGTGGCGCCGTCCACCGACAGTGCGCCCCGGTGCGCGGCGCCGTCGATGCCGTAGGCCGCGCCCGAGACGACGATCCACCCGGCCTCGGCCAGATCGGCGGCGAGCCGGGAGGCCATGTGCGCGCCGTAGTCCGTGCAGGCCCGGGCGCCGACCAGGGCGACCGAGCGCAGCGCCCACATCCGCAGGGAGGGCCGCCCCCGCACCCACAGGCCGTACGGGCGCTGATCGCCCAGGTCGTCCAGCTGCCCCGGCCACTCCGGGTCCCCGGGACAGACGAAGCGGCCCCCCAGCGCCTCCGCCGCCGCCAGGTCGCGCGCCGGGTCCACCCGCTGCCCCCGCAGCCGGTAGCCGGCCAGCCGGCGCTCGGAGGCCCGGGGCAGCCGCTCCCCGGCGACGAGTGCCCGGACGACTTCCTGCGGTCCCCGCTCCCGCAGCCAGGCGCCGACGGTCTCGTCACCGGGGTCGGCGATCCGGGTCACCGCGATCCGTGCCAGTCGCTCCTCCGGGGACGGCGGCCCGGCGGCGCCCTCCGCCTCGAAGAGGTCGAACAGGGTGTCCGTCATCAGATGCCCCCCATCGACATCGCAACGCCGCGCCGCACCCCGGTGCGCAGTTCGAGGGCGCGTGCCACGTCGACCCCGTCCGGACGGTCGCGGGCCGCCAGGTCCGCCACCGTCCAGGCCACGCGCAGCACCCGGTCGAGTCCGCGGGCGGTGAGCAGTCCGCGCTCCATGTCCTGCTCGGCGGGCCGCATCGCCCCCGGGGCCATGGGCCAGCGCGTCCTCAGCTCGTGTCCGGGCACCTCGCTGTTGGTCCGCCACGGGGTGTCCCGGTAGCGGACGGCGGCCCGCTCCCGTGCCTCCCGGACCCGGGCGGCCACGGTCCGCGTGGACTCCGACTCCCCGACGTGCCCGATCAGCTCGGATCGGCTCACGGGCTCGACGTCGACCCGCAGGTCGACCCGGTCGAGCAGCGGACCGGACAGCCGCCCCTGATAGCGGCGGATCATGCTCGCCGTGCAGTCGCAGCCGCCCCCGGGGGAGCCGTGCCGACCGCAGGGACAGGGATTCGCCGCCAGGACCAGCAGGAACCGGGCGGGCAGCCGCACCACCCCGGCGGAGCGCGCGATCACCACATGGCCCGACTCCAGCGGCTGGCGCAGTGCCTCGAGCGCCTGCCCGTTGAACTCGGGGGCCTCGTCGAGGAAGAGCACGCCCTTGTGGGACAGCGAGACGGCTCCGGGTCTGGGCAGTCCGTTGCCCCCGCCGACCAGGGACTGCATCGTGGCCGAGTGGTGCGGGGCGCAGTAGGGCGGGATGTCCACCATCGGCTTGCCCGGCGGCAGCATCCCGGCGACCGAGTGGACGGCGGTGACCTCCAGGGACTCCTGCCGGGTCAGCGGTGGCAGCAGCCCGGACAGCCGCTCCGCGAGCATCGTCTTGCCTGCCCCTGGCGGCCCCTTGAGGTAGATGTGGTGGCCCCCGGCGGCCGCGACCTCCAGGGCCATCCGGGCCGGCCCCTGTCCGGCGACGTCGGAGAGGTCCGTGGCACCGGAGTCGGCGAAGCCGGTGCCGATGCCCGCACCCGGCACCGCCAGGCCCGCCAGCATGGGGTCGGGGCGGCCGTCGCCCGGGTCCTCGGGCTCCTCCGGGGCCAGCTCGTCGTTGAGCAGGGCGATGAGCTGCCGCAGGGTGCGTACGCCGAGCACGGAGACCCCGGGGACCAGAGAGGCCTCGGCGGCCGTGCGGTCGGGCACGACGACATGGCGGTACCCCGCTTCGGCGGCGGCGAGGACGGCGGGAAGCACCCCGCGCACGGGCCGCACCCGGCCGTCCAGCCCCAGCTCGCCGATCATCATCAGGTCGGCGATGTCCTTGGGGGCGATGCGTTCGTTGGCGGCGAGCACGGCGCACGCGACGGCCAGGTCGAAGCCGCTGCCGCCCTTGGGCACCGAGGCGGGGCTCAGGCCGACGGTGAGCTTCTTCTGGGGCCAGACCTCGCCGCTGTTGACGATGGCGGCCCGGACCCGGTCGCGGCTCTCGCTCAGGCTCTTGTCCGGCAGCCCCACCAGGGTGAAGGCCGCGACGCCCGGCTCCAGGTCGGCCTGGACCTCGACGACCACGCCCTCCACGCCGAGCAGGGTCACCGAGCACGTACGGGCGAAGCCCATCAGGCCACCCCCCGCACATGCTCGACGCGCGCGGCGCCACGCTGGGGCACCAGCACGCCGACGAGGTCGATGCGGACCCCACCCGGGGGCACGTCGCCGCCGCGTTCGGACAGCCAGCGCTCGGCCAGCCGCCGCAGCCGCTCGGCCTTGCGGGGGCCGACGGCGTCCATCGGGTGCTGGTAGTCACCCTGTATGCGGGATTTGACCTCGCAGATGACCACCGCGTCGCCGTCCTCGGCGACGATGTCGATCTCGCCTTCCCGGCATCGCCAGTTGCGCGCCAGCACACGCATGCCCGCGGCGTCGGCGAGCCAGCGGGCCGCCAGGTCCTCCCCGTACCGGCCCAGAGCTCCTCGGGCGTTCATTCGCACCACCTCCGTCACTCACTGTGACGGACGTCGCGCCCTCGAGATGATCTTGGTCGTCCCCTGTGGATAACTCGGGCGGACCGCTCAGCCGCTGAAGCGGACCACTCAGCCGCTGAAGCCGGACTCGTCCTGGGGCAGGTCCAGATCCGACTTGTTGAGCTCCTCGATGTTCACGTCCTTGAACGTGAGCACCCGCACCTGCTTGACGAAGCGCGCCGGCCGGTACATGTCCCAGACCCACGCGTCGGCCATCGACACCTCGAAGAAGACCTCGCCCTGGACCGAGTGCACCTGCATCTCGTAGTCGTTGGTCAGGTAGAAGCGCCGCTCGGTCTCGATCACGTATTTGAACAGGCCGACGACATCGCGGTACTCCCGGTAGAGCTTCAGCTCCATCTCGGTCTCGTACTTCTCGAGGTCCTCGGCGCTCATGGCATGTTCCCCTTCAGCCGTTCGTCCCCCCATTGTGCGTCAGTCACGCTCAGTCCCCAGGTGAATCGGGGATCGCGGGGGTCCTTCGTCGAGCAGCGTGCGCAGCAGCCCGGCGAGCCTGGTCGGATACACCGTCTCACGCGCGCGGAGAAGTTCCTCGCACGTCCACCAGCGCAGCTCTCCCACACTGCGCCGCTCCAGCTCGGTCTGACCGTCCGGGCGGACCTCAGTGGCCTCCGTACGCCCCAGGAAGTACCACTCGTCCTGCTCCCACCTGCGCCCGTCGAAGTCGAAGGCGCAGGTGCGCTCCCACAGCACCGGCCCGAGCCGCACCGATGTGATTCCGGTCTCCTCCGCCACCTCGCGGCGCGCCGCCGCCTCCAGGCTCTCGCCGGTCTCGACGCCTCCGCCGGGGGTGAACCACCAGCGCATCGCCGGATCGGCGGGCTCGAAGCCGTGCAGCAGCAGGATCCGGTCGGACGGATCGAGGAGTACGACCCTGGCGGCTCGCCGGCGCGTCACCTGCGCCACCACCTAGTGCCGCGCCACTAGCGGGCCGCCCGCCGCGTACGCCGACGACCCAGCACACCCGCGACGGGCCCGTAGGCCGCGCCGCCGAAGATCAGCACCACACCGGCCACGATCGCACTCACCACCCACGTCAGCGGACCGGGCTGCGAGGTCCCGCCCGCGAGCCCGGCAAAGGCATCGGTCCTGCCGATCATGCCCATCCGGCCGAGCGGCCATGCCGTGGCGTCCACCCGCGCCTGGACCGCGCTTCGCGGTACGGAGCCGCCGTCAGCATCGGTCAGCCGGACCCGGGAGTCCTCGGACACGGCCCGGTTGTCGCCCAGCAGGAAGAGGTCGCCCTGGGGCACCGTGGCCTTGAAGCCGGTCGGCGAGGCGGGCGCCTTGGTGTCCTTCAGGTAGGGCTCGTCGATCGCCTTGCCGTTGACCGTCATCCGGCCCTGCTTGTCGCAGCAGGCGATCTTGTCGCCGCCGACGCCGACGACCCGCTTGACCATGGGGACGTCGCCCCACAGCGAGTCGGTGAAGATCACGATGTCGCCCCGGCGGACCTGGGAGCCGTCGATCCGCTGGGCGAGGATCTTGTCCCCGACGTCCACCGTGGGAACCATCGACCCGGTCGGCACGGTGTACGGACGGTAGAGCACCGCCCCCCACACGAATCCGCCCAGGAACAGCACGAAGCCCAGCGCGACGGCCAGCCCGGAGATGATCTGTCCGGACCGGCCGCCCGCCGGGCCTGCCGCCTTGGCCTTGGCCTTCGT
This sequence comes from Streptomyces sp. NPDC059373, assembly GCF_042751495.1. NCBI lineage: Bacteria > Bacillati > Actinomycetota > Actinomycetes > Kitasatosporales > Streptomycetaceae > Streptomyces > Streptomyces sp. NPDC059373. Next base: position 16,647 of record NZ_JBHYXC010000027.1, read on the forward strand.
CTTGCCCGCGCCTGTGGGGGCACCAGTGCCTGCGCCACTGCGTGCACCGGTGGGTGTCCCGCCGCCGGCACCCGCCGTACGTGTCGAACTCTCGCCGCTCATGGGTCCGCACCCTACCGGGCGGTACGGCCCCCGGTCAGCCCTCGGTCAGCCCTCGGGTTCACCTCGGGCGTCACCCGGCGGCGGTGAACTTCCGCCTGCGCAGGAACACCAGCGGCACGGCGCCCGCGAGGGCCACCGCGTCGGGCGCGGAGACCGCGGCCGCCGACGCCTGGTTGTTGATCCCGGACTGGTCGAAGGTCGACGGGATCGACAGCGCGTCCCAGCGGTTGATCGGCCAGGCGACCACGATCGCGCGGCCCACGACCTGGGACACCGGGACCATGCCGTTGCGGCCGTCCGACTGGTTGTAGCGCGAGTCCCGCGAGTCCTGGCGGTGGTCGCCGAGCACCCAGATGCTGCCCTTGGGCACCTTGAGGGGGCCGAAGGGCATGTCGTCGCACGGCGTGTTGCCCGGGTAGATGTACGACGACTCGTTCAGGGCGACGCCATTGACCTTGACCTTGCCGCCCTTCTTGCACTCGACCGTGTCCCCGCCGACCGCGATGACCCGCTTGATCAGGTCCTTCTCCTCCGCCGACGGCATCAGGCCGATGAAGCTGAGGAACTTCTGGACCGGGTTCGGGGTGGTGGTCGGGGTGTCCTGGAGCCAGCCGCCCGGGTCGTGGAAGACGACGACCTCGCCGCGCTCCGGCTCGGAGCCGAACCAGGGCGTCAGCTTGTCGACCAGCACCCGGTCGCCCTGCTGCAGCGTGTTCTGCATCGAGTCGGAGGGGATGGAGAACGCCTGTACCAGGAAGGTCTTGATGAGCAGGGCGAGAACCAGCGCGATGCCGATGAGGATCGGCAGTTCCTTCCAGAAGGAACGCGGCTTCTTCGGCTTCTCCCGCGTACTCATCTCATCACCGTCACCCTCAGTCGCGGGTGACGGGCCGGCGCCCTGGTCGACCCCTTCTTCGGGTCCTTCGTGTCCCGATCGTGCGCCGACCGTCAAATCCCTCACGTCCGCTCCTTACTCTGCGCTGCCACTTGGGCCGCCCCCGCGCGCGGCGCAGGCCCACCACTCCCATAACGAGCGGGAGTTCCGCAGGGCTCGGGAGGAGGATCGTTCCGTATCGACGATCTTCTGAGGACACACTAGGCGAAGCGGCGGCCGCAGCGGCCGAGGTGCCACCGGCGGCCGGTACGGAGGCGTAGGTCGACGGCTCCGACAGCTTCGTCCAGTCGCTCATGGGCCAGGCGATCACCACGGCCCGTCCGACGACCCCGCTCTCGGACACGGTGCCGCTGAAATCCTGCTGGTGGAAGCGGGAGTCCGCGGAGTTGGCCCGATGGTCGCCCATGACCCACAGCCGCCCCTGGGGCACCTTCACCGAGAACTCGCTGTCCGACGGCTTGTTGCCCGGGTAGATATACGGTTCGTTCAGCGCCACGCCGTTGACGGTGACGCGGCCCTGAGAGTCGCAGCACTTCACCGTGTCGCCGCCGACCGCGACGACCCGTTTGATCAGATCCTGCTCGTTGGCCGAGGGCAGCAGTCCGATGAAGGTCATCGCCTCCTTGACCTGCTTGATCACCACCGGGTCGTTGGCCGTCGTGGTCTGCTCGCCGTCGAGCCAGTGGCCAGGGTCCTTGAAGACCACGACGTCACCGCGCTGCACCTTGTTGCCGAACCACGGGGTCAGCTTGTCGACCAGCACCCGGTCGCCGATCTTGATGGTCTGCTCCATTGACCCCGAGGGGATCACGAAGGCCTGGACCAGGAAGGTCTTCAGGACCAGCGCGATCAGCAGTGCGACGACGATGAGGATCGGCACTTCCTTCGCCGCCGAACGGCGCCGCTTGCGCTTGACCTTCTTGGCCAGCTTGCGGCGTTCGGCCCGCCCTCCCGCCCGGCGCGCCCGCGGCTGGTCGTCGGAGAAACCGTAGCCGTCGTCGTCCGGTATCCCGTCCCCGCCGTCCCGCGGCCTGCCGCGCTTACCCATCTGCGCGGTCCAGGGAACGCCGGTGGCTCAGCGGCCACACGATCCACTCCGCCCGGCCGATCACCTTGTCGAGCGGTACGGTGCCGCCCCCGGGATCGCCGAGGTGATCGCGCGAATCCCGGGAGTCGTCACGGTGGTCGCCCATCACCCACAGCCTCCCGTCAGGCACCTCAATATCGAACGGTACCCGGGACGGGCTCTCCCCGGGGTAAAGGTATGTCTCGGTCAGCGGAGTGCCGTTCACGGTTATCCTGCCCCGCTTGTCACAGCAGGTGACCCTGTCTCCGCCGACGCCGATGACCCGCTTGATGTAATCGGATCCGCCCGACTCCTGCACAAACGACCCCTCGCCGTCGAACACCACGATGTCGCCCCGCCGTGGAGAACCGCCGAAACGGTACGCCAGCTTGTTGACCACCACCCGGTCCCCGATCCGCAGGGTGTTCTCCATCGATCCGCTCGGGATCACGAAGGGCTGCACCACAAAGGCATTGACCAGGAACAGGACGGCGGCGCACGCCACGGCCAGCAGCGCGTACCGATAGGTACGTACGCCGAAGCGGGGCCGCCGCGGGGGGGGGCGCGTCGGGGGGGGGATAAAAGATTGAAAAAAGCGCAAAGCCAAAAAAGCAGT
>NZ_JBHYXC010000027.1:19335-107633 GCF_042751495.1 Streptomyces sp. NPDC059373
GGCTCAGTGCGGTCGCGCTTCGGGAGGTCTATCTCAGTGTCCATCGAGCGCTGAGCCTATACGGACCGGCTTTGCGCCCCGACGGAGTGCGCGACTCAGTTGTCGCGCTTCTCCTTGATCTTGGCGGCCTTGCCGCGCAGCTCACGGAGGTAGTACAGCTTGGCGCGACGGACGTCACCGCGGGTCACGACCTCGATCTTCTCGAAGATCGGGCTGTTCACCGGGAAGGTGCGCTCGACGCCGACGCTGAAGGAGACCTTGCGGACCGTGAAGGTCTCGCGGACGCCCGAGCCCTGGCGGCGGATGACGACGCCCTTGAACTGCTGCACACGAGAGCGGTTGCCCTCGATGACGCGGACGTGGACGTTCACGGTGTCGCCGGGGCGGAACGCCGGAATGTCGGTGCGCACCGAGGCGGCGTCGACGGAGTCGAGCAGGTGAGACATGATGGTCTGCTTTCTTCACCGATGCCACAGGTCATCGGCGGAATCTCGGAATGGTTTGCGGGAGCCGCACCACCGGGCGGACGTCGTTCCCCCTGTGGCAGGGGCGCACGCCGGACGGACAGCAGCGGCCTATTCTTCCACGGCCTGCGCGGCTCGCCCAAATCGGCCGTCCGCCAGCCCCGCCCAGCCCAGCTCGGCGAGCAGTTTGCGGTCGTGCTTGTCGAGCGTCGCCGGGTCGCAACGCTCGATCAGATCCGGCCGGTTGGCGGTGGTGCGGCGGAAGGCCTCGTCGCGCCGCCAGCGGGCGACCCTGCCGTGGTGACCGCTGAGCAGCACCTCGGGGACCTCGCGGTCCCGCCAGACCGGGGGCTTGGTGTAGACGGGTCCTTCGAGCAGGTCGGCCATGGCGCCGGGGGCGAAGGAGTCGTCGCGGTGCGACTCGGCGTTGCCCAGGACGCCGGGCAGCAGGCGGGCCACCGCCTCGACGATGACCAGGACCGGGGCCTCGCCGCCGGCCAGGACGTAGTCGCCGATGGAGACCTCGCGTACGTCCAGGCGCTCGCCGTACGCGTCGATGACCCGGCGGTCGATGCCCTCGTAACGGGCCGGGGTGAAGATCAGCCAGGGCCGTTCGGACAGCTCGACCGCCAGCTCCTGGGTGAAGGGCACCCCGCTGGGCGTGGGCACCACGAGCACGGGCCGCGCGTCGGCCTCGCCGCCCTCCCCCGACTCCAGCACGGCGTCCAGCGCCTCGCCCCACGGCTCGGGCTTCATGACCATGCCGGGGCCGCCGCCGTAAGGGGTGTCGTCCACGGTGTTGTGCTTGTCGTGGGCCCAGTCGCGCAGGTCGTGGACGCGTACGTCCAGCTGGCCGCGCTGCCGTGCCTTGCCGACCAGCGAGACGTTCAGCGGTTCGAGGTACTCGGGGAAGATCGTGACGACGTCGATCCGCATGGCTACTCTGCCTCGCCGGCCTTGCCGGCCCCGCCCGGCTCGTCGTCGAGCAGGCCCGGAGGCGGGGCGATGACCGCCCGCTGCTCCTCCAGGTCGATCTCCGGGACGATCTCCTCCACGAAGGGGATCATGACCTCGCTGCCGTCGGGGCGCTTGACGATCAGCAGGTCCTGGTAGGGCAGATGCGTGATCTCGGTGATCCGGCCGACCTCGGTGCCGTCGACGGTGACCACGTCGAGGTCCATCAGCTGGTGGTCGTAGAACTCCTCGGGATCCTCGGGCAGCTCCTCCGGGTCAACGTCGGCGATGAGCAGCACATTGCGCAGCGCCTCGGCGGCGTTGCGCTCCTTGACGCCCTCGAAGCGCAGCAGCAGCCGGCCGCTGTGCACCCGGCCCGTCTCGATGGTGAGCGGGCCGGCCGACGCCGGGTCCGTGGCCAGTACGGCGCCCGGGCCGAGCCGCAGCTCCGGCTCGTCGGTGCGCACCTCCACCGTGACCTCGCCCTTGATGCCGTGGGCGCGGCCGATCCTGCCGACTACCAGCTGCACTGCGGTTCTCCTGTTTGCTCTACGGAATACGGCACGGGCCGGGGACGGCCACATGAGCCGTACCCCGGCCCGTGCCGGTGCTTCGTACCTGTCTAGCGAACCTCGTCCACGTCGACCAGGTCGACGCGGACACCACGGCCGCCGAGTGCGCCCACGACAGTACGCAGGGCGCGGGCGGTGCGGCCGTTGCGGCCGATCACCTTACCGAGGTCCTCGGGGTGAACCCGGACCTCCAGTACCCGCCCGCGACGCAGGGTGCGCTCGGCCACCTGCACGTCGTCGGGGTTGTCGACGATGCCCTTGACCAGGTGCTCAAGGACCTCCTCAAGCACGCTCAGGCCTCGGTCGACTCGGCCGAGGCCTCGGCCTCAGCGGGCTTCTCGGACTTCTTCGCCTTGGGGGTGATGGCCTCACCCTTCGGACCGTCGCCCGCGGCGGAGGTCGCGGCCTCGAAGAGGGCGCGGTGGTCGGCCTTGGGCTCGGCGACAAGCAGCGGCGCGGGGGCCTCGAGGCCCTTGTACTTCTGCCAGTCACCGGTGAGCTTGAGAATCGCGAGCACGGGCTCGGTCGGCTGTGCGCCGACACCCAGCCAGTACTGCGCACGCTCCGAGTCGACCTCGATGCGCGACGGGTTCTGCACCGGGTGGTACAGGCCGATCTCCTCGATGGCCCGGCCGTCACGGCGGGTACGGGAGTCGGCGACGACGATGCGGTAGTGAGGCGAACGGATCTTGCCCAGACGCTTCAGCTTGATCTTGACTGCCACTGGAGTGGGGTCTCCTGGTCTTGACGTGTTTGGACGTGACGGAGCACCACGTGGGGTTGTGGTTCCCGAACGTCCGATGGACGCGTCAGCCGAAGGAGAGAGGGGTCCTGTACGACTGCCGAGTGCTCAGCTGACCATTCTGCCATACGGCGGGCACACTGCCGTACGCCCCGTACGCACGTCCTTGCCGTACAACAGGGCCGTCCAGCAGAAAGCCGGCCGCTCACGCCACCGCCGCGGCCTCCGGGATACGGAACGGGGTGCCGCACGCACCGCAGACGATCGGCGCCTGCGCGAGCACGGACGGTACGACCCGGACGTTACGCCCGCAGTCGCACACCGCCTTCACGCGTACGCCGCCGCCGGACGAGCCGTGCCGGGCCGCCGGACCGCGGAAGCTGCGGGCGGTGTCGGAGGCGGTCGCCACGGTGTGGGCCTTGAGGGCGCGCTGGAGTCTGTCGATAGTGGCTCGATAGCGCCTCTTCGTGTCGGGGCGCAGCTGGACCAACGAGAAGCCGCTGCTGGGATGCGGCTCCTCGGAATGGTCCAGTCCGAGCTCGTCGGCGATCGCCAGGAAGCGTCGGTTGTGGTAACGGCCGGCGCGCGAGGTGTCACGGATGCCGCGGGCGGCGGCGACTCCGTGCACGGCCTCGTGCAGCAGCCGTTCAAAGGAGAGCTCGGTGCCGCAGGCGGACGAGGACTCTCCGATCAGGGACTCTGGGGCGGCCAGATCCGGCAGTTCGGGGTGGTGCCGTTGAATGTCGGCCCACGCGACTGCAAGCTCGGCGGCGAGAACTGGTGGTGTCGTGCTCACGTCGTGACAACGAGCCGGGACCGCTCGGTGTTCCGATTCCGGGGCATCCCAAATAATTTGCACTCATGGGTCAGTTCTGAGTGATTCCCATGACTGAGGGCGGGTGCGGAGAACAGGGGAGAACCCGCGCACCCGCCCCTAAGCCGGGACGTACTACCGATTACGTACGTCGGTTTTCGGTCACCCTGCCCAACGGGCAGTCCATGGGCCGTCAGTATGCCCGCGCGACGATCGCGACGGTACCCGGCGCGTCGTCCGAGAGCGGCACCGAACCGTCCTCGGCCACCAGGCAGCGTACGGAGACGCCCTGCTCGGCGAGCTTGGCCTCACCCTCCGGGCCCAGGTCGGCCCACGGGATGCGGCCCCAGCCGGTGACGGCGGCCTCGGCGGCCTCCTCGATCGTCGCCACGTCGACGGTGCGGGACTCACGGCGCTCCCGCGACTCGCGCAGCAGCGTGGCCTGGTCCTCCTCGAGGACCGCCGGGAGGAGGGCCTCCAGCGCGTCGAGGGACACCGGCTCCTTGCCACCGGGGATCCGGCGGGCGAGCATCGCGGTGCCGTTCTCGAGGTCGCGCGGGCCGATCTCGACCCGTACGGGCACGCCCTTGAGCTCCCAGTCCACGGCCCGGCGGCCGAACGGGGTGTCGGTGCGGTCGTCCACCTGGACCCGGATGCCGGCCGCCTTGAGCCTCGCGCCGATCTCGCGGACCTTCGCGATGACCGCGTCGTCGCCCTTGATCGCCAGCACGACGACCTGGACGGGTGCCATGCGCGGCGGGACGCGCAGACCGCTGTCGTCGCCGTGCGACATGATCAGGCCGCCGACCATGCGGGTCGACGTACCCCACGAGGTCTGCCAGACCAGCTCCTGCTTGCCCTCGCCGGACAGGTAGGAGGTGTTGAAGGCCTTGGCGAAGTTCGTACCCAGCTCGTGGCTGGTACCCATCTGCAGGGCCTTGCCGTCGCCCATCATCCCTTCGAGGGTGAGGGTGTTGATCGCGCCGGCGAAGCGTTCCCGGGCGGTCTTGCGGCCGAGGACCACATCGACGGCGAGGTAGTTGATCATGAAGTCGCCGTAGACCTCACGGTGGATCATGTCGGCGTAGGCGCGCGCTTCCTCGTACGTCGCGTGCGCGGTGTGGCCCTCCTGCCAGAGGAACTCCGTCGTGCGCAGGAAGATCCGCGGCCGCATCTCCCAACGGACCACGTTCGCCCACTGGTTGATCAGCAGCGGCAGGTCACGATAGCTCTGCACCCACTTCGAGAAGTACTCGTTGATGATCGTCTCGGAGGTGGGGCGTACGACGACCGGCTCCTCCAGCCCCTTGCCACCGCCGTGCGTGACCACCGCCAGCTCGGGGGCGAAGCCCTCGACGTGCTCGGCCTCCCTGGTCAGGTACGACTGCGGGATGAAGAGCGGGAAGTAGGCGTTCTGCGCGCCCGCGTCCTTGATGCGCGCGTCCATCTCCTGCTGCATCCGCTCCCAGAGCGAGTACCCGTACGGTCGGATGACCATGGTGCCGCGCACCGGCCCGTTGTCGGCCAGCTCGGCCTTGTTGATCAGGTCCTGGTACCAGCGCGGGAAATCGGTCGCCTGGGGGGTGAGTACGGGAGCCTTTGCCATGGCGCAGATGGTACGGCGAGGCGACTGCGAAACGTGAATCGGCGTATGAGCAGGGAGTGATCGGAGCGTATACGGGGCGCACACAAGCAACCGCCCCAAACCTCTGGACTCCGGGCCGGAAGGGGAGTTGTCTGGCTTTCGGGGACATGCACTGCGCACGTACGTATCACGGGGGTTGGACGGCAAGCTGCGAATCGGACTCGGCGGATTGGGGCTGCTCGATGACACCTACGCTCGCACGCTCACGCAGTACCAGTACCAAGGCCCGTGACTGGGCCGAGATCCAGGAGCGCATGCTCGTTCCGCTCTACGATGCCGTGTACGACCGCCTCGGTGTCGGCCCCGGTACGCGACTGCTGGGCCTGCGGAGCGGTTCGGGGCTGGCCCTGCTGATGGCGGCGGCCAGGGGTGCGGCGGTCACCGGCTGCGAGCCGGACGAACAACGGCTGGCCCTGGCCCGGGAGCGGCTGCTGCCCGAGCCGCAGTGGGGCGCGGCGGCGCGCGGGCGGGCCTGGCCGGCTGCCCGGCTGCTGTTGGGCGGCCCCGAGCGGCTGCCCGCCACCGCCGGGCCGTTCACGGTGGTCACCGCCCTCGACCCGGCCGCCAAGTCGGCTGTCCTCGCCCCCGCTCTCGCGGCCGCAGCCCGCCTCGCCGAGCGCGGCGCCCCCGTGGTCCTCGCCGGCTGGGGCCCGTCCGAACGCTGCGCCACCCACCGCGTCCTCCGCGTCGCCGCCCGCCTCGCCGAGCCCCGCGGCCCCGCCGGGCGCCTGCGGCTCAGCGGCCGCGACGACCTCGAGGAGCTGGCCCTCGGCGCCGGGCTGCGGCCCGACGGCTCGGGACGCGTGTCCTGCCCCTTCGGCTACGCCGACATGGACAGCGCGGTCCGCGGCATGATCTCCACCGGGCTCTTCGACGACGCCGTCGCCGCGACCGATCAGGAGCAGGTCGAGAAGGAACTCGCCGAGGCCCTCCACCCCTTCCGCCGCCCGGACGGCGCGGTCCGGATGGACAACGTCTTCCGCTATCTGATCGCCCGCGCGTAAATCCGTCACCCGCGCGTAGATCCGTCAGACGTCCGGCTTCGCCAGCCGCGGGATACCCGCGGCGGCGTACGCCTCGGCCTCTTCCAGGGTCTCCGCCGCGAGCAGGGCGGTGGCGAGCGCGTCGAGCTGCTCCCGGTGCGTGTCGAGGAGCCGTTGTGCGGTGCCGTAGCACTCGTCGACGATGCGCCGCATCTCGCTGTCGACGACGTCGAGCGTCGCGGGTGCGGCGGAGAGGCCGTAGGGCTGCTGGGGGTCGTTGGGGATGGCGCTGATGGGGCCGACCCTCTCGCTCATGCCCCAGCGGCCGACCATGCCGCGGACCAGGTTGGTGACCTGTTCGAGGTCGTTCTCGGCGCCGGTCGTGATGACGCCGAAGACGATGTGCTCGGCGGCCATGCCGCCCAGGGCGCCGATGATGCGGCCGCGCAGGTACTCCTCGGTGTAGGCGTAGCGGTCGGAGTCGGGCGTGGAGAGGGTGACGCCGAGGGCGCGTCCGCGTGGGACGATGGTGATCTTGCGGACGGGGTCGGCGCCGGGCTGGAGCATGCCGAGGAGGGCGTGGCCGGACTCGTGGTAGGCAGTGCGCTTGCGCTCCTCCGGTGGGATGACCAGCGGGCGCTCGGCGCCGAGTTGTACCTTCTCCAGGGCATCGGAGAGCTCGCTCTGGCCGACGGCCTTCCTGCCGCGCTTGACGGCGAGGAGGGCGGCCTCGTTGGCGAGGTTGGCGAGGTCGGCACCGGTCATGCCGGGCGTGCTGCGGGCGACCCGGGTGAGGTCGACGCCCTTCTCCAGCGGGACCTCGCGGGTGTGGATACGGAGGATCGCCTCACGCCCGGGCCGGTCGGGCGGGCTGACGTGGACCGTACGGTCGAAGCGGCCGGGCCGCGTGAGAGCCGGGTCGAGGACGTCCGGCCGGTTGGTGGCGGCGATGACGACGACGCCTTCGGAGCCGGAGAAGCCGTCCATCTCGGTCAGGATCTGATTCAGCGTCTGTTCTCGCTCGTCGTGGCCGCCCAGGCCCCCGGCGGCGCCGCGCGCCCGCCCGATGGTGTCGATCTCGTCGATGAAGATGATCGCGGGGGCGACCTTCCGCGCCTCGGCGAACAGTTCGCGTACCCTCCCCGCACCCACGCCCACGATCATCTCGATGAACTCGGACGCCGAGGCCGAGAAGAACGGCACGTCCGCCTCACCCGCGACCGCCCGGGCCAGCAGCGTCTTGCCGGTGCCGGGCGGCCCGGCCAGCAGCACCCCGCGCGGCATGCGCGCGCCGAGCGCCCGGTAGGCCTCGGGTCGCTTGAGGAAGTCGACGACCTCGCTGAGTTCCGCCTCGACCTCGTCGATACCGGCGACGTCCTCGAAGGTGGTGCGTTTGCCCTCCTCGGGGACGACCGGCTTCGGTGGCGCCTTCCGGCCGAAGCCGCCGAGGCCACCGCCCATTCCGCCGGCCAGGGACTTGCTCACCCGACGCCCGATGAAGATCCACAGCGCCACGAGCAGCAGCACCGGCGCGAGCGAGATCAGCAGGTTGTAGAGGAAGCTGCGCTGCTGGACCACCGGTTGGGCGATGACGGTGACCTTGTTCTTGGTCAGCGTGGCCCACAGGTTGTCGTCGGCGAAGACCGGCCGCTGGGTCTTGAACTTGGTGTACTTCCCCTGGCCGTCACTCTTGGGGACGGTCTGCTCCTTCCTGAGCACGCCCTCGATCGCGTCGCCCTTGGAGTAGACCTTCGAGATGTTGTTCGCCTGGAGCTGCCTCTCGAACTCCGTGTACGACACCGTCGGCGTATTGGCACCGGAGAACAGCGACAGCACCAGGTCCGTGATCAGGAAGACCGCGAGCGCGGTGAGGATCATGGCGCCCCAGCCGCCCAGCCTGCGGCGCGGCGGGGTGGGCGGTCTCGGCGGCGCGCCCTCCGACCGCCACGGATCGTGGGGCTGCTGCCGGGGCGGCACGGAATTGCTCATAAGCGAACAATACGGACACCTGTCGGGGCGCCGCCCCGGAACGTAGGCCGTCAGGGCCTCCGGTCAGGGCCTGCGGTCACAGGACCGTCACAGGCCCGGCCAGTCCTCGACGGTGAGCGCGAACCGCTCGTGGTCCCGCCACGCGTCGTTCAGGAAGAGGAAGCGCGGCGAGAAGCCCTCGTGCCGGAAGCCGAGCCGCTTCGCCAGCGCGATGGACCGCTCGTTCTCCGGCTGCACGTTGATCTCCAGCCGGTGCAGCCCCAGGCCCTCCCGGGCGTCGGCGAAGCACCGGTCGACGACCAGCCGCATGCCCTCGCTCATCCGGCCGGTCCCGGCGTACGGAAGGTAGCTGTCGTAGCCGAGCGTGGCGTTGCGGAACCGGCCGCGCGCGATGTTGGCGACGTTGCACTTCCCGACGATCCCGCCGCTCTCGCCGTCGATGATCAGGAACGTACGCAACCCCAGCCCCTGCTGCCGCAGCAGCTCGTGGAAACCGTCCGGGTCGACGGGATTCCAGCGCCCGATGTGCTCGGCGGAGCGGATGACGGCTTCCGCGTAGGCGGCGGCGTCGGCGGGACGCGGCTCGCGGATCGTGACTCGCATGGGCTCATTGTCGTTCATGAACCACCCCGCGGGCCGCCGACTTGGAAGTTGCCGATCCGCTACTGGGGCGGCAGCAGGTCCTTGAACTCCGGCGGCAGCTCGAAGTTGTCCGCTCCGCCGCCGGCCGGGAGACCGAACGCGCCGCCGGCCTGCTGCTCGCGGCGGGTGGCGGCGGCCTGCTCCTCGGCCTTGCGCTTCATCGGGTTGCCCGACTTCCGCTTGCCCTTGGCCTGCTTGACCTGCTTCTTCTGACGGGCACCGCCGCCGCCCATGCCGGGGATCCCCGGCATGCCGGGCATGCCGCCGCCTTGGGCCATACGGGACATCATCTTGCGGGCCTCGAAGAAGCGCTCGACCAGGCTCTTGACCGCACTGACGTCGACGCCCGAGCCGCGGGCGACGCGGGCCCGGCGGGAGCCGTTGATGATCGTCGGGTCCTGGCGCTCGGCCGGGGTCATCGACTTGATGATCGCGGCGGTGCGGTCCACGTCCCGCTCGTCGAGGTTGGCGATCTGGTCCTTGATCTGGCCCATGCCGGGCATCATGCCGAGCAGCTTGGAGATGGAGCCCATCTTGCGGACCTGCTCCATCTGCTGGAGGAAGTCGTCGAGGGTGAACTCCTTCGGCCCCTTCGCCAGCTTCTCGGCCATCTTCTGGGCCTCGGCCTGGCTGAAGGTCTGCTCGGCCTTCTCGATCAGGGTGAGCATGTCGCCCATGCCGAGGATGCGGGACGCCATGCGGTCCGGGTGGAACGCGTCGAAGTCGTCCAGCTTCTCGCCGTTGGAGGCGAACATGACCTGCTTGCCGGTGACGTGCGCGACCGACAGCGCGGCACCGCCTCGCGCGTCGCCGTCCAGCTTGGACAGGACCACGCCGTCGAAGCCGACGCCGTCGCGGAACGCCTCGGCGGTGTTGACCGCGTCCTGGCCGACCATCGCGTCGACGACGAAGAGGATCTCGTCCGGGCTGACCGCGTCCCGGATGTCGGCGGCCTGCTGCATCATGTCGGCGTCGATGCCGAGCCGGCCGGCAGTGTCGACGATGACCACGTCGTGCAGCTTGCTCTTGGCGAACTCGATCGACTCCCTGGCGACCTTCACCGGGTCGCCGACGCCGTTGCCCGGCTCCGGCGCGAAGACCGCGACCCCGGCGCGCTCGGCGACGACCGACAGCTGGTTGACGGCGTTCGGGCGCTGGAGGTCGGCCGCGACCAGCAGCGGGGTGTGGCCCTGCCCCTTGAGCCACAGGCCGAGCTTTCCGGCCAGCGTCGTCTTACCGGCGCCCTGGAGACCCGCGAGCATGATGACGGTCGGCGGCTGCTTGGCGAAGCGCAGGCGGCGGGTCTCGCCACCGAGGATGCCGACCAGCTCCTCGTTGACGATCTTGATGACCTGCTGCGCGGGGTTCAGCGCCTGGGAGACCTCGGCGCCGGCCGCCCGGTCCTTGACCTGCTTGATGAACGCGCGGACCACCGGCAGTGCGACGTCCGCCTCCAGCAACGCGATACGGATCTCGCGCGCGGTGGCGTCGATGTCCGCCTCGGAGAGGCGGCCCTTGCCCCGGAGGTTCTTGAAAGTCGCTGCAAGGCGGTCGGAGAGGGTATCGAACACGTCGGTCGCGGATCCTCGTGTCGGGGGCGGGTGGTCGTCCTCAAGGGTATCCGGGCATGCAGGTGTATCCCACCCACCCGTCCACCCGGGTCAGCGCAGCGCGCGCTCGACCTCCCGGGCGACCTCGGCCGCCCGTACGTCGGTGAGGGGAGAGCCGTCGCTGCCGGTGACGTAGAAGGCGTCCACGGCGTTGGCGCCCAGGGTGCTGATGCGGGCGGAGCGAACGTTGAGGCCGGTGATCTCCAGGGCCCGGCCGATGCGGTGCAGGAGCCCCGGCGCGTCCTGGGCGCGGATCTCGATGACGGTGGCGGAATCGGACGAGCCGGGGGCGACCGTGACGCGGGGCGGAGGCGCGGTGACGCCCCGGCGGCGCGGATACGCGGATTCGCGTTCGGCCAGGCGGGCCTCGATGTCGAGGGTGCCGGCGAAGGCACGGTCGAAGTCGACCCGCAGGCGGGCGGCCTCGGGGAGGGAGCCGTACTCGGCGGCGACGCGCCAGCGCAGCAGCGTGACCGAGCCCTCCCCGATCGGGTCGACCGAGCGGAGGTCCGCGGCGCGGACGGTGAGCCGGTGCAGGGCGAGGACCCCGGCGGCCTCGGCCAGCAGGCCCGGCCGGTCGCGAACGGCGAGCAGCAGCTCGACGCCGACCTGTTCCGGTGCCTCGGACTCGGCGTCCGGGTCGGGCTCGGTGTGCGCGTGCAGGGCCAGCACCGGGCCGCCGGTGCGGGCGGCCTCCACGGCGAGACGTTCCTCCTCGGCGGTGGGCTCGGGGGTGATCGGCTCGGGGACGGCGCCGTTGGCGAGGACCTCGGCGACGCGTTTGGCCAGGTCGGAGACGAGCGAGGCCCGCCACGCACTCCAGGCGGCAGGCCCGGTGGCCAGGGCGTCCGCCTCGGTGAGGGCGTGCAGCAGTTCCAGGGTCTCGGTGTCCCGTACGGCGTCGGCGACGACCTGCACGGTCGCCGGGTCGTCCAGGTCGCGCCGGGTGGCGGTGTCGATGAGCAGCAGATGGTGCCGTACGAGCAGCGCCAGAGTGTCGACGTCGGCGCGGCCGAAGCCCAGGCGGGCGGCGACGTCGCGGGCGATGACCTCACCGGCCACCGAGTGGTCGCCGGGCCAGCCCTTGCCGATGTCGTGCAGCAGAGCGGCGATCAGCAGCAGGTCGGGGCGGCCGACACGACGGGTCAATGCCGAGGCGCGCACCGCGCACTCCACCAGGTGCCGGTCCACGGTCCAGATGTGTACGGCGTTGCGCTGGGGCCGGCAGCGCACCCGCTCCCAGTCGGGCAGCAGCCGGGTGATCAGGCCCTCGGCCTCCAGCGCCTCCCACACCGGCACGGTGGACTCCCCCGCGCCCAGCAGGGTGAGCAGCTGCTCGCGGGCCTCGGCCGGCCACGGCACCGGCAGCGGACGGGCGGCCTGGGCCAGGCGCCGTACGGTGTGCAGGGACAGCGGCAGCCCGGTCTGGGCGGCCGCGGCGGCGGCGCGCAGCGGCAGCACCGGGTCGCGGTCGGGCCGGGCGGAGCGGGCCAGCACGGCTTCGCCCTCGTGCTCGACCACACCGTCGGCGAGCGGGGTGCGCTCCTCGGGCGTGGCGGCGGCCTCGGTCCGGCCGAGCCCCAGCAGACCGCGCCGCTTCGGCCGCATCTCGCGGGAGCGCAGCACACGGCCGACCTCGCGCCAGGTGACGTCGGAGGCGTACGAGACGGTGCGCGCGGCTTCGTATACCTGCCGCAGCAGGGCATCGGCGTCCAGCAGGCCGAGCGCGGTGGCGACCTGGTCCTGCTCCTGGAGGGCGAGCCGGTCGGTGGCGCGGCCGGTGACCAGGTGGAGGGCGTCGCGGGCGTCGAGGAGCCGCGTACGGGCATCCTCCAGGCCTTCGCGGGGCGCGTCGGCGAGCCAGGACGCGGCGACGGCGCGCAGGGCGGTGGCGTCGCGCAGGCCGCCCCGGGCCTCCTTGAGGTCGGGTTCGAGGAGGTATGCCAACTCGCCCTGGCGTTCGGCGCGTTCGAGGCACATCTCGTGCAGCGCGGGCAGCCGCTTGGGAGCCTGGTTGCGCCAGTCGGCGAGGATCGCGGTGCGCAGGCCGGCGGTGAGCGCGGCGTCGCCGGCGATGTGCCGGGCGTCGAGCAGGCCGAGCTGGACCTTGAGGTCCTCGGCGGCGGTCTTGCGGGCCTCGACGGGGGTGCGTACGGAATGGTCGAGGGCGAGGCCGAGGTCCCAGACCGGGTACCAGACCTTGTCGGCCAGGGACGCCACCGGGCCGGCCTTCTCGGAGCCGTCGTGGAGCAGCAGCAGGTCCAGGTCGCTGCGTGGGGAGAGTTCGCCTCTGCCGTAGCCGCCGACGGCGACGAGCGCGTATCCGGCGACCCCGGCCTCGGCGGCCGCGCCGTGGGTGAGGGCGGCGAGCCAGCGGTCGGTGAGTTCCGCGAGGGCCTTACGCCGCGGCGGCCCGGACTGCTCTTCCTCGTTGAGGAGGTGCAACCGGGCCGCCGCGTAGCCTGCGGGGTCGTTCTCGTCGTTGGCTTTCGCTTCGACGCTTTCCGTCACGCTGTCTCCAGACGCAGGCTGTGCTTCGTACTTCTGTTACGTCCCGTGCTTCTTCGGTCCAAGTGTGAGGCGCGGCCGGGGAATTACCGGCCGCGCCTCGCGGTCTCAGAGGGCGTCGGGTCCGCGCTCGCCGGTCCGGACCCGGACCGCCGTCTCGACCGGGATCGACCAGACCTTGCCGTCACCGATCTTGCCGGTGCGGGCGGCCTTGACGACGACCTCGATCAGCTGCTCGGCGTCGGTGTCCTCGACCAGGACCTCGATCCGGATCTTCGGTACGAGGTCCACGGTGTACTCGGCACCGCGGTAGACCTCGGTGTGACCGCGCTGACGGCCGTAGCCGCTGGCCTCGGTGACCGTGAGGCCCTGTACGCCGAAGGCCTGCAGGGCCTCCTTGATCTCGTCCAGCCGGTGCGGCTTCACAACCGCGGTGATGAGCTTCACGCGTCCACCTTCTTCGTCTCGCTGCTGCCGTCCAGAGCGGAGGCGATCGCCCGGGCCGCGCCGCCGACACCCGCGAAGTCGTACGCCGTCTCGGCGTGCTCGACCTGGTCGATGCCCGCGACCTCGTCGTCCTCGCTCACGGTGAATCCGATCACCAGGTCAATGAGCTTGGCAAGGATGGCCGAGACGATCAGCGAGTAGAACAGGACCACGCTGACGCCGACGAGCTGCTTGACGAGCTGCGCACCGCCGCCGCCGTAGAACAGGCCCTTGGCGGTCTGGCCGACGCCGCCGGTGGCGAAGAAGCCGATCAGCAGGGAGCCGACGATGCCGCCGACCATGTGGACGCCGACGACGTCGAGCGAGTCGTCGTAGCCGAACTTGTACTTCAGGCCGACCGCCGCCGCGCAGAGCACACCGGCGATGACGCCGACCGCGATGGCGCCGAGCGGGCTGACCGAGCCACAGGCCGGGGTGATGGCGACCAGACCGGCGACCGCGCCGGAAGCGGCGCCCAGGGTGGTGAAGGAGCCGTGCTTGAGCTTCTCGTACGCCAGCCAGCCGATGACGGCGGCGGACGTGGCGACCTGCGTGTTGGTGAACGCGATACCGGACACGCCGTCCGCGGCCACCCACGAGCCGGCGTTGAAGCCGAACCAGCCGAACCACAGCAGACCGGCGCCGAGCATGACCAGCGGAAGGCTGTGCGGCCGGAACGGGTCCTTCTTGAAGCCGACGCGCTTTCGGATGACGAGGATCGCGCCGAGCGCGGCGGCACCGGCGTTGATGTGGACCGCCGTACCACCGGCGAAGTCGATCACGCCGTACTTGAACAGCCAGCCGTCGGAGGCCCAGACCCAGTGGGCGACCGGGAAGTAGACGACCGTGACCCACAGGGAGATGTAGACCGACCAGGCGACGAACTTCACGCGGTCCGCGAGCGCGCCGCTGATCAGTGCCGGGGTGATGATCGCGAACATCAGCTGGAAGACGGCGAAGACATAGGTCGGGACGCCGTTCGCCCAGACCTCGGTCTTGCCGATGCCCCGCATGCCGAGCCAGTCGAAGCCGCCGAGGAGGCCGCTTCCGCTGTCGAAGGCGATGCTGAAGCCGTAGAGCGTCCACAGAATCGTGACGATGGCGATCGCGATAAAGCTCATCATCAGCATGTTCAGGGCGCTCTTGACCCGGACCATGCCGCCATAGAAGAAGGCGAGACCAGGGGTCATCACCAGCACCAGCGCGGCGCTGATCAGCATGAACGCCGTATTGCCGGTATCGATCTTGGGGGCTTCCGCGGCAAGCGTCAGGATGCCTGCTGCCATCGGCGTCTCCTCGTCGTCTCGTCATCCGAACGGCCCGTGCGGGGTGTTTGAAACGGTGGGCCGGTTTTGGCCATGAGATTGCCTAAGCCGGGTTTCCGTCAGTGCCGCTCGATGTTTCCGTGCCGTGACGAAGAAGTCGTACGTGTTACGCCAAAGTGAATCGCCACCCCAGCGGTAGCGGCCGTGATTACTCTGTGACCCCTTTGGGACCCCGTGCATCCTGTATACGGGACCGGCCGCGGCAGTCACCCGGTTGACCTGGCATGGGGGAGCCGAGTCGGGCTGATCGGGGTGGCGGCCGCGGCCGGGGTCTTCCGGGTGGGTCTTTCCCGGGTCAGGCGGTCTCCGCGACCTCGGGCAGATGCGTGGCGAGGCGCTCGGTGAGCTGGGCCACGGCCGGCACCTCCCCGAAGTCGCGCAGGGCGGTGTCCGATGTCTTGCGGATGCGGGTGTTGACCCGCTCGGAGCGCACCTTCCGGGCGACCTCGATGGCCTGGATGGTCAGGTCCGCCGCCTGCTCCGGCTCGCGCTGCAGCAGGTGGACGGTGGCCATGCCGACCAGGTTGAGGGCGTACGCCCGCTGGTGCACCGGGTCGTTGCCGAAGAGCTCGACGGCCCGCTGCATGACGGGGTGGGCGAGCGAGGCGTACGTGGGGCTCCGGCCGGCCACGTACGCCAGGTCGCGGTAGGAGTGGGCGTTCTCCGCGTTGAGCTCGGCCTCGTTGAAGAAGCTGATCCAGTCGGGGTCCTCGACGGGCCGGGACTCGGTGTAGGCGTCCTCGGCCATCCGCACCGCCCGGTGGCACTTGCTGACCTGGCCCATGTTGGCGTACGCCCGGGCCTCCATCGCGTACAGCATCGCCTGGGTGGTGGAGGTGGCGCTGTCCCGGCTGCCGTACTGCGCGAGGTGGATGAGCTCCAGCGCGTCGTCGGGGCGGTTCAGGTGGATCATCTGGCGGCTCATGCTGGAGAGGATGAAGGCGCCCAGCGGCCGGTCGTCCGCCTCCTTGGCCGCGTGCAGGGCCAGCACGAAGTACTTCTGCGCGGTGGGTTGCAGCCCGATGTCGTACGACATCCAGCCGGCCAGTGCCGCGAGGTCGGCGGTGACCCGGTACAGGCGCCTGGCCACCCGCTGGGGGTGCGGCTCCTGGAGCAGGTCGGTCACCTCGTGCAGTTGGCCGACGACCGCCTTGCGGCGCAGGCCGCCGCCGCACTGGCTGTCCCACTGCCGGAACATCACGGTGGTGGTCTCCAGCAGTTCCAGCTCCGGATCGGACAGCCGCGCCACCCGGCCGCTCGGGCCGGCGTTCCGGGGCAGCGGCACCCCGGCCCCGGTGGCGTCGGGGAAGCCCAGGGGCGTCGGCACCAGCCAGCGCTGCATCGGCTCGACCAGGGCCGGTCCGGCGGACAGCATCAACGAGGCCCCGAGGAAGCCGCGGCGGCCGAGCATCAGGTCGCTGCGGGAGAACTCGTTGATCAGCTGGACCGTCTGCGGACCGGCCCACGGCAGGTCGACCCCCGACGAGGCGGTCGGCTGGTGCACCGAGCGCAGGCCCAGGTCCTCGACCGGCACCACACAGCCGAAGCGCTCGGAGAACAGCTCGGACAGGATTCTCGGGATCGGCTCACGCGGCTGCTCACCGTCCAGCCAGCGGCGCACCCGCGAGGTGTCGGTGCTGACGTGGAGGGCACCCATCTGGCGGGCCCGGCGGTTCACCTGGCGCGCCAACTCGCCCTTGGACCAGCCGCTGCGCACGAACCATGAGTTCAACTGCGCATTGGGCTGCTTGTCTTGTGTGCCGCCCACCGCAATGCCCCCATCCCGAGTACGTCCCGAGTCGCCCAACACCGTTGTCAACCAGAAGCGCTGTCAACGATAGAGCTTGATCATTTCCACGGCTCCGCGCTTGCCTCCGGCATACCCGGCTGCGGCGGCGGTTCCTGCGGCTTGTGCACTGAAAGTAATCCTACGATCACCCATCCGGCGACCCTCACTGCAGAATCGCCACCATTCGCCACCCCTTCGAATGAACTACTCCCCCGCCGCAGACGATTCACTTGACACATGCCGATCGCATCGGAGTCGGCAGTTCAGGAGCGGGCGTAACCATCAGAGACCGCGATCCGTTGGGGGTGTCATGGGCTTCACTATCGGCAGCATGCGGACCATTCGCGACATGCCGTACATGCGGCAGGGCGTGCGCCGCCGCACGCGAGCCTCGGCGTGCACCACAGTGGCGGAGTACACGGGGTTGTGCGGCTGGGCCGTCGCGCCGGGCGCGCGCGCCTCGCGAGGCGGCGGCGAATGCTCCTGCGGCGACGCGCACTGCGCCGCCCCCGGCGCCCACCCGCTCCCCTTCGCCGAGGAGATCCCGGCCGGCGCCACGCTGGAGGAGGCCACCGCCGCGTGGGAGCAGGTGCCCGGCGCGGCCGTGCTGCTGCCCGTCGGCGGCGCCTTCGACGTCATCGACGTGGCGGAACGGGCCGGGATCCACGCCCTGGTCCGCCTCGAACGCATGGGCCTGCGCCTCGGCCCCGTCACCGCCACCCCCACCGGCCGCGCCCAGTTCTTCGTCGCCCCCGGCGCCGCCACGGAGCTGCCGCATCTGCTCTACCGCATGGGCTGGGACGACGCCGACCTCGACCTCCGCTGCCTCGGCCCCGGCGACTACGTCACCGCTCCCCCCTCCGACCTCGGCGGCCTCGGCCCCGTCCGCTGGCTCCGCCCCCCGGCCCTGGACGGCGCCCAGCAGCCCCCGGAGGCCCGGCTGCTGCTGGGGACACTGGCGTACGTCTGCCACCGCGGCCGGGCGTAAGGGCAGCGGTCACGCGTCCCCGATCAGCGCATCCCATTCCCGACGCGCCCCTCGCACCGCTCGGCCCCAGGGGGCCTCCCAGGCTCCGAACCGCTGCGCCGGACTCCGTCCGGCCGTCCCGGCCTAGCCCTCCCCGATCAACGCGTCCACAAAAGCCTCCGGCTCGAACGGCGCCAGATCGTCCGCACCCTCCCCCAACCCGACAAGCTTCACCGGCACACCCAGCTCCCGCTGGACCGCGATGACGATGCCGCCCTTGGCGGTGCCGTCGAGCTTGGTGAGGACGATGCCGGTGATGTCGACGACCTCGGCGAAGACGCGGGCCTGGACGAGGCCGTTCTGGCCGGTGGTGGCATCGAGGACGAGCAGGACCTCGTCGACGGGGCCGTGCTTCTCGACGACGCGCTTGACCTTGCCGAGCTCGTCCATGAGGCCGGTCTTGGTGTGCAGGCGCCCCGCCGTGTCGATGAGGACGACGTCCGCGCCCTCGGCGATGCCCTCCTTGACGGCCTCGAAGGCCACCGACGCCGGGTCGCCGGCCTCGGGCCCACGCACCGTACGGGCGCCGACCCGCTCGCCCCAGGTCTGGAGCTGGTCGGCGGCGGCCGCACGGAAGGTGTCGGCGGCGGCGAGGACGACGCTGCGGCCGTCCGCGACCAGGACGCGGGCGAGCTTGCCGGTGGTCGTGGTCTTCCCCGTGCCGTTGACGCCGACGACCATGACGACGGCCGGCTGCTCCTCGTGGCTCTCGGTGCGCAGGGTGCGGTCGAAGTCCGTACCGAGGAGAGCGAGCAGCTCCTCGCGCAACAGCTCGCGCAGCTCGGCGGGGGTACGGGTGCCCAGCACCTTCACGCGGGTGCGCAGCCGCTCGACCAGCTCCTGGGTGGGGGCGACGCCGACGTCGGCGGTGAGGAGGGTGTCCTCGATCTCCTCCCAGGTGTCCTCGTCGAGGTGCTCGCGGGACAGCAGCGAGAGCAGCCCCTTGCCGAGCGTGTTCTGGGAGCGGGACAGCCGTGAGCGGAGCCGGATGAGCCGGCCGGCGGTCGGCTCCGGCTGCTCGAGCTCCAGGACCGGGGCCGCGGGGGCGGCGGTGGCCTCCGGGAGCTCGACCTCCTCGATGGTCCGCCGGGGCTCGTCCCGGGGGACCTCGGCGTCCTCACCGACGTGCGGTTCGGCGGGCGGGGTGGTGATCGTCGGCGCGGCGGGCGGCGCGGGGGGCAGCTGCCGCTTCTTGCGACGGCTGCCGACCACGAGGCCGCCGGCCGCGATGACCGCGACCAGGGCGATGACTACGGCAAGGATGACGGTTTCCATAACGCACACCAGTATGCGGGACCCGGTAGGTGGCCGTTCGTACTCTCCGCGGGCGGGTTCCGGTGTGCGAGCCGCACCTCTGTCAATCTGACGCTGCGTCAGCTACTTTCGGCCCATGGCTGTCACCGTCGTGCGCTTCAACCTCGTCGACCCCGCCGCCGCCACCCCCGAGGCGCTGTCCCACCGCTATCGCGCCGCCGTCGAGATGGCCGTGTACGCGGACGACAAGGGCGTCGCCACCGTCCAGACCGAGGAGCACCACGCCTCGCCCGACGGCTGGCTGCCGTCGCCGCTGGTGTTCGCGGGGGCCGTGCTGGGCGCGACCCGCCGGATCGCCGTCACCGTATCCGCGCTGATCGGGCCGCTCTACGATCCGCTGCGGCTGGCGGAGGACATCGCCGTACTCGACCTGCTCGGCGGCGGCCGCCTCGTCACGGTCGCCGGGATCGGCTACCGCGAGGAGGAGTACGTGGCGCTCGGCGCCGACTGGCGGCGGCGCGGCGCCCTCCAGGACGAGGTCCTGGAGACCCTCCTCGCCGCCTGGACCGGCGAGCCCTTCCCCTTCCGGGGCCGTACGGTCCGGGTCACCCCCCTCCCGTACACCCGGCCCCATCCGTTGCTGCTGGTGGCCGGCAGCTCGCGCGCCGCCGCCCGCCGGGCGGCCCGGCTGGGGCTGCCGTTCTTCCCCAGCGCGCACCTGCCAGAGCTGGAGGCCTACTACTACGCCCGCATGGAGGAGTACGGCACCGAAGGCTGGTGCCTGATGCCTCCGGCGGAGGTCCCGCTCCTGCACATCGCGGAGGACCCGGACCGGGCCTGGGCGGAATACGGCTCCTTCTTCCTGCGGGAGGCGCTCACGTACGCCTCCTGGCAGAACGGCGGGATCCGGTCGGCCGTCCGGTCGGCGGCGGGGACGGTGGAGGAACTGCGGCGCGAGGGCGTCTACCGGATCCTCACGCCGGAGGAATGCGTGGCCTTCGCCGAGGCGGGCGGTGAACAGACGAGCCTCGTCCTGCACCCGCTCTGCGGCGGCATGCCGGTCGACGAGGGCTGGCGCAGCCTGCGGCTCTTCGCGGAGCACGTGCTTCCCCGCGTGAAGGCGTGACCCGGGCGCCGTCGGCCGGCCAAGGTGTGCTGCCCCGGCCCGCACAGGGCGGGCCGGGGCAGCGGACTGCAGGAGTAGGGCAGCGGGGTCAGCCCATCTCCTCCAGGGTCTTGCCCTTCGTTTCCGGGACGAACTTGAGGACGAAGGGGATGGAGAGGACCGCGAAGGCGGTGTAGATGACGTAGGTCGCCGACAGGTTCCAGTCGGACAGGCTGGGGAAGCTGGCGGTGATGGCCCAGTTGGCGATCCATTGGGCCGAGGCGGCGACGCCGAGGGCGGCGGCGCGGATGCGGTTGGGGAACATCTCGCCGAGGAAGACCCAGACGACGACGCCCCAGGAGAGGGCGAAGAAGAGCACGAAGGCGTGGGCGCCGATGAGGGCGGCGGTGCCTTCGGCGTTCGGGAGGCTGATGTTGCTGCCGGTGCCGGTCTTGTGGGAGAAGGCCCAGGCGACGAGGCCGAGGGAGACGGCCATACCGGCGGAGCCGATGAGGGCGAGGGGCTTGCGGCCGATGCGGTCGACGAAGACCATCGCGATCACGGTGCCGATGATGTTGATGATCGACGTGGTGAAGGAATAGAGGAAGGAGCTGCTCGGGTCGATGCCGACGGACTGCCAGAGCGTCGCCGAGTAGTAGAAGATCACGTTGATGCCGACGAGCTGCTGGAAGACCGACAGCCCGATGCCGACCCACACGATCGGGAGGAAGCCGAAGCGGCCGCCGAGGAGGTCCGAGAAGCTGGACTTCTGCTCGCTGCGCATGTGGTCGCGGATCTCGGCGATGCGGCTGTCGAGCTCGACGCTCGCGCCCTCGACGTCGCGCAGGACGCCCTTGGCGTCTTCGATGCGGCCGGCGGAGATCAGGTAGCGGGGCGACTCGGGGATCGCGAAGGACAGCAGACCGTAGAGCACGGCGGGCACGACCATCACACCGAGCATGACCTGCCAGGCCTCGAGGCCGCCGATCGTGCCGCGCTGCCGGCCGCCCGCGGCCTGGAGGATGCCCCAGTTGACGAGCTGGGAGATGGCGATGCCGATGACGATCGCGGCCTGCTGGAAGGAGCCGAGCCGGCCCCGGTACGCGGCCGGGGCGACCTCGGCGATGTAGGCGGGGCCGATGACCGAGGCCATGCCGATGGCGAAGCCGCCGATGACGCGCCACATGGCGAGGTCCCAGAGGGCGAACGGCAGCGCGGAGCCTACGGCGCTGATGGTGAAGAGCACGGCGGCGATCTGCATCACGCGGATACGGCCGATGCGGTCCGCTATCCGGCCGGCGGTCGCGGCGCCGATGGCGCAGCCGATCAGGGCGATGGCGACGACCTGGGCGAGGGCGGCGGAGCCGATGTCGTACTTCCCCCGGATGCCCTCGACGGCGCCGTTGATGACGGAGCTGTCGTAGCCGAAGAGGAAGCCGCCCATGGCGGCGGCGGCGGTGATGAAGATGACGTGTCCGAGGTGGTCCGGGTGGGCCTTGCGGCCTCCGGAACCGACCGCGGTTGCGGTGCTGGTCAAGGTGATCTCCTGGGGCTCAGCGCTGAGCCCTCCTGTGGGGGGCTTGATCTTCGAGTGTCGGCGGACAGCTGGCGGCCCACCACCCGAACATCAGGACAACGAAGGAGACCTTATGCCTTCAAGTTTTGAACTGAAAAGCTTTCCAACAGAGTCTCTTACGCCACACAGCTCCGCCACCTGGCTTTATGAGTTGAATGTAAGAGCCAAGTTCTCTAGCGCAGCCGCTGGCTGATCACCTTGGACACGCCGTCGCCCTGCATGGAGACCCCGTACAGCGCGTCGGCGACTTCCATCGTGCGCTTCTGATGGGTGATCACGATGAGCTGCGAGCTCTCCTGCAGCTCCTCCATGATCCGGATCAGGCGCTGCAGGTTGGTGTCGTCCAGGGCCGCCTCGACCTCGTCCATCACATAGAACGGACTCGGCCGGGCCTTGAAGATCGACACCAGCAGGGCGACGGCGGTCAGCGAGCGCTCGCCGCCGGACAGCAGCGACAGCCGCTTCACCTTCTTGCCCGGCGGGCGGGCCTCGACGTCGACGCCGGTGGTGAGCATGTTGTCCGGGTCGGTGAGGATCAGCCGGCCCTCGCCGCCCGGGAAGAGCCGCGAGAAGACGCCCTCGAACTGGCGGGCCGTGTCGTGGTACGCCGCCGTGAAGACCTGCTCGACCCGCTCGTCGACCTCCTTGACCACCTGCAGCAGGTCGGCCCGGGTCTTCTTCAGGTCCTCCAGCTGCTCGCTGAGGAACTGGTGCCGCTCCTCCAACGCCGCGAACTCCTCCAGCGCCAGCGGATTGACCTTGCCGAGCTGCGCGTACGCCTTCTCGGCGGCCTTGAGCCGCTTCTCCTGCTCGGCGCGGTGATAGGGGCGGGGCTTGTTGCGCGGGTGCTCCGGGTCCTCCGGAAGCTCCTCGCCCTCGGCGGGCGGGGAGGGGGGGACCAGATGCTCGGGGCCGTACTCCGCGACCAGCCCGGCGGGCTCCACGCCGTACTCCTCCAGGGCCTTGGACTCCAGCTGCTCGATCCGCATCCGCTTCTCGGCGCCGAGGACCTCGCCCTTGTGGACGTCGTTGGTGAGCTTGTCCAGCTCCGACTTCAGCTCCCGGCCCTGCCGCCGTTCCTCGGCCAGTTCCGCCTCGCGCTCGGCCTTCGCCATTTCGGCCGCCGCGCGCTCCTCCTCGGCCCGGGCGACGGAGACCTGTACGTATTCGAGCAGCCCGCGCGCCCCGGCCAGCACGGCGGAGGCGACCTTGGCCTCGTACTCCAGGCGGGCCCTGCGCTGGGCCGCCCGGGCCCGGGTCTCGCGCTCCATGCGGGCCGCGCGGTCCAGGCCGTCGGCCCGGCCGGCCAGGCCCTTGACCCGCTCCTCGTGCGTACGGACCTGGAGCCGGGCCTCCATCTCGGTCTGGCGTGCGTTGGCGCCGTCGGCGGCGAGGCGGTCCCGTACGGAGGTGTCCGGCTCCTCCTCGGCGGGGGCGGCCTCGGCCTCGCCCAGGCGGTACGACAGCTCCTCGAACTCCTCGGTGGCGGCCGCCAGCGCCTCCTCGGCCCGTCCGACGGCCGCGGCGGTACGTTCCGCCTCGCCGGCGGCGGCGCGGGCCTGGCCGGCGAGTCGGCCGAGCTGCTGGGCGACCGACGACTTCTGCTTCTCCGCCGCGCGGCGCCGCTGGGTGAGGTCGTCCACGAGACGGGCGGTCGCGGCCCGGCGCTCCTTGGCCTCGCCCTGCTCCTCGGTGAGCGATGTGCAGCTCTCGGCCAGATGTTCCAGCTCGGCGGCGGCCTCGTCGACGGCGGCCTGCACCTCGAGGAGGCTGGGGACGCCGGCGGAGCCGCCCTGGGCGAAGTGCGCGCCGAGGGTGTCGCCTTCGGCGGTGACGGCGGTCAGGTCGGGGTGGGCGGCGAGGAGCGCTTCCGCGTCGGCGAGGGTCCCGACGACGACGTAGTCCCGGAGCAGCCGCCGTACGGCGGGCAGGAGTTCGGCGGGGCCCGAGACCAGCCCGGCGGCGGGGGTCAGGCCCGGGTCGGCCTCCGTACGGGCGTGCGGAACGGCTGCGGCGACGGTAACCGTGGGCGCGGGAGCCTCCCCCACCCCGCCCCTTCCCGCAACCAGGGCGCTCTGCCCCCCGGACCCCAGGTCCTCGAACGCCGGAGGGGCTGCATACTGCGCTGCCACCAGCATCGCCGCCCGGCCCGCGTCATCCGCGCGCAGCAGGCGCAGCGCCTCCGCAGCCGCTCCTGGCCCCGAAACGGCGACGGCGTCGGCGGCGGCGCCGAGGGCGGCGGCCACCGGGACCTCGAAACCCGGGGTGACCGTCAGCAGCTCGGCGGCCGGGCCGAGGAGACCGGTGAGCCGGTCTCCGGAGGCGAGGAGGGCGCCGGTGCCGTCCTTGCGGCGCAGGCCCAGGGCCAGGGCGTCGCGGCGGGCGGTGACGGCGGCGCGCCGGCGTTCGGCGGCGGTGGCGGCTTCGCGGGCGGCGGAGAACGCCTCGTCGGCGGCGGCCATGTCGCGCTTGGCGGCTTCCAGGCGGTCGTCGAGTTCGGAGTCGTCGGCGTCGAGCTCGTCGACCTGGGCCTTGAGCTCCTCGTACTCCTCCTGGGCGGACTCGGCGCGGTCCCGGGCCTCGTCTCGGGCGGCGGAGAGGCGGCCGATCTCGGCTTCGGCGGAGGAGGCCCTGGAGCGGGCGGCGTTGACCTGGCCGCTGAGCCGGGCGAGGCCTTCGCGGCGGTCGGCGATGGCGCGGGCGGCGGCCTTGAGGCGCTTGTCCTCGTCGGCGAGCTGCCGCTCCAGTTCGGCCCGGTGGCCGATGGTGTCGTCCAGGGCGCGTTGGGCGGCGTCCAGGGCCTCGGTGAGCTCGGCCTCCTGCTCGCGGATGCGGGCGGCCTCGCGCTCCATGTCCTCGGGGTCGCGGCCGCGCCGTTCCTCGGCGGGCTGGCCGGTGGCGTGGCGTACCCGCTGCTCGGCGAGGCCGATGGTGCCGCGTACCCGTTCGGCGAGCTGGGAGAGTCCGTACCAGGTGGCCTGCGCGTCGGCGAGCCGTGGGGCGAGCGCCCTGACCTGCTCCTCCAGACCGGCCTCGCGCTTGAGGGCCTCGGCGAGCAGGGACTCGACGGTGTCCCGGCGCTCTTTGAGGGCCGCCTCGTCGGCGACTTCGGTACGCAGCGCCTCTCGCAGTGTGACAAGATCGTCGGCAAGCAGCCTCAGCCTGGCGTCGCGCAGATCGGCCTGGATGACCGCTGCCCGTCGGGCCACCTGGGCCTGCCGTCCCAGGGGCTTGAGCTGTCGGCGCAGCTCACCGGTCAGGTCCTGTACGCGCGCGAGGTTGGCCTGCATCGCGTCGAGCTTCCGCAGCGCTTTTTCTTTGCGCTTGCGGTGCTTCAGCACGCCCGCGGCCTCTTCGATGAAGGCGCGGCGGCCCATCGGATCGGCGTGGAGTACGGAGTCGAGCTGCCCCTGGCCGACGATGACGTGCATCTCGCGGCCGATGCCGGAGTCGGACAGCAGTTCCTGGATGTCGAGCAGCCGGCAGGTGTCGCCGTTGAGCTGGTACTCGCTGCCGCCGTTGCGGAACATGATCCGCGTGATGGTGACCTCGGCGTACTCGATGGGCAGTACACCGTCGCTGTTGTCGATGGTCAGCGACACCTCGGCCCGGCCGAGCGGCGGGCGCCCGGTGGTGCCGGCGAAGATGACGTCCTCCATCTTGCCGCCGCGCAGTGACTTCGCGCCCTGTTCGCCCATGACCCAGGACAGCGCGTCCACGACGTTGGACTTGCCGGAGCCGTTGGGGCCGACGACGCAGGTGATTCCGGGCTCGAAGCGCAGCGTCGTCGCCGAGGCGAAGGACTTGAACCCGCGCAGGGTCAGGCTCTTGAGGTGCACGCCGAAGAACCCTACCCTTCGCTTGCCCTTCGCTTTGGGTCTATCCCCGGCGTTTCACGGCAGGACGCGCAGGGCATTGAGAGCGTAAGGGTGGAGATCACCGGAGGTCGAGGGGTCGAGGGCAGGGGCGGAAACGACGAAGGGACGCCGAAGCGTCCCTTGCACATCCCAAGCGGGCACGTCGCCACTGATCTGCCGAAAGGCAGGATCAAGCGAGAACGGGCTCCGCGTGGTGTACGTCGATGCTGCTGAGCAGCGACTCTTCGTGCGACGCGGCAGCAAGCGCATCGTTCTGGGCCTGGATCCGTACAAGCTCGGACTCCAGGTCCTGAACACGCTGCTGCAGCCTTCGCATCTCGGCGAGGAGTCGCGGGTCGGGGCCGCCGACGTAACCGAGAAGCGCCTTTGCCATGATGGATGGTCCTCCACGCTGAGTGACCGAACCGGAGCGGTGTGGGTCGTGAGTGAGGGGTTTGGCACCCGCGCCCTGTAGTGCCGAAGCTGCCGTTTTCAAGCCATAACAGCCTCGTTGGGCGGGGCTTCCAGCGTCTCACCAAATGGTTTGAGGGTCAACACGATCACAGCCCACTCGTCGCGCACGCCTAAGAAATCGCGGCGCGGAGATGGCGCCGGTTGCGTACCGCGAGGCTGGTGATCGCCCTCGATTACGGCAGCCTTGCATGCCGTTCCACAAAAGGCAACCTCCCCGCAGACCTTGCCTCATGCGATTGCCACCTACCCGCGCTCCGCGCGTCCACCTGCGAGGACGTGTCGGTGGTCAGCGGATCTCGAAGCTCTCGTAACCACCTCTGGGTACGTCCCAGATCTCGGTGACACCGTCCACCCGCCCGGGCGTGTCCCCGTCGCGCAACCATGCCAGAAGGCGCTCGCAGACGGCTCGAGGCCCCTCGGCGACGACCTGCACCCGGCCGTCTGCGAGATTGCTCACATAGCCGCAGAGACCGCCGATCTCCAGTGCGGTGGCCCTGGTCCACCAGCGGAATCCGACTCCTTGGACCCGGCCCCGCACCCAGGCGGTGAGCCGGACATTCTCGTTCATGTCCGCACGTTATCCCGGCAGTTCTCACAGGTTCACCACAGTCCCGTGCGTCATTCGATACAGTCGCGCCGCAAAGGACTCACCCGTTCGGGTGATCCCCGACGACGCAAGGACAGCACCGGATGGGTCGCCATTCACGTACTGCCCCACCGCCCGTGATCAAACGGAGCGGGGGTCGGCGCCGCCGCACGAACAACCGCGCCAGCCTGGTCAACGCCAAGCGACGCCGCCACCACCCGGTACGCACCGGGTTGCTGGCGACGTCGGCGGCGATGGCGGTCGGCGCGATCGCGGTGTCCGCGGGGCTGCTACCGGGGCCGAACGGGTCGGGAGGGTACGCCTTCCCCGGCAGTAACGCAGGACAAGTGCAGGCCGGCGGCCAGTCCGAGAACACCGGCGTGCAGGGCGGCGCCTCCGCGACGCCCACCGACCGCGCCTCCGAACCCGCCAGCCGTGGCAACGGCCGCTCCAGCGCGCCCGTCGCCACGCCCTCGGCCCCCGCCGCCACCCCCAGCGCCTCGGCGCCGGTCGTGACGCCCAGCCCGTCCGCCAGCACCACGGCGCCCACGGCCACGCCGAGCGCCACCGCGTCCAGCACCGCCAGCGAGCCCGCGAACACCGGGAACAGCGCCGAGGACCAGGTACTGGCGCTGGTCAACGCGGAGCGAGCCAAGATCGGCTGCGCCGCGCTGATCGCCGACCCGGATCTGGGCAAGCTCGCCGAGGCCTTCAGCAAGGACATGGCCAAGCGGGACTTCTTCGACCACATCGACCCCGACGGCAACGACCCCTGGGACCGCGCCGAAGCCGCCGGCATCACCGGCCTCGGCGGCGAGAACATCGCCCGCGGCCAACCGGACGCCGCCTCCGTCATGGACGCCTGGATGAACAGCCCCGGCCACCGAGCCAACATCCTCAACTGCAACTTCAAGACGATCGGCGTCGGCGCCTTCCTCGCTACCGGCGGCCCCTGGTGGACCCAGGACTTCGGCTACTGACATAACCACAGGTCAGGGCGTTCGGCTGGGTCGTCGCTCGGCGAGCGGCTCAGGCAGCGACTGCCGCCCGGCCGGCCGCGAAGAGGCGGGCCTGTTCGGCGACCCGGCGGCCGAGGTGTTCCGCTGTGGCGGTGTCTGCCTTGTGGAGGGCGTCGGCGGAGTGGTCGGCGTTGGTCTGGGCGCCTGCGCCGAGGAAGAAGCCGAGGCGGTTCTGGTCGTTCTCGGAGGCCTCGGAGGTGTTCCAGCCGGGGAGTAGGCCGAGGTTGACCCAGTGCATGCCGAGCTGGGCGGCGAGCACGGTGAAGTACTGCAGGGTGTTGAGCTTGTCGCCGCTCTTGGAGGCGGAGTTCGTGAAGCCGGCTGCCAGCTTGTCCTGCCAGTCACGCGAGTAGAAGCGGCCGGAGGTCGACTCGGCGAAGGCGTGGAAGGCTGCGGAGGCCGTGCCCATGTAGGTCGGCGAGCCGAAGACGATCGCGTCGGAGCCGTCCAACAGCTCCCACTGGGCGTCGGTGATCTCGTCGACCTTGATGAGGTGGGCGGTGGCGCCTGCGGCGGCCGCGCCGTCGCGGACGGCCTCGGCGAGGACGGCGGTGTGGCCGTAGCCGGAGTGGTAGGCGATCGAGACGACGGGCGCGGTCATGGGTGTGCTCCTGGGGATACGGGAGGGGTTGCCGACTGACCGGACCAGAGAAGCACTAACTTTCAGAAATCGCAACCCGACAGTTAGCGCTGCATGAGGGTACGCTTCCCCCATGGAGACCCAAAGCCAGGACGTCGAGTTCAGCGTGTTCGCGCGTGGCTGCCCCTCACGGCCGACGTTGGAGCACGTCACCGGCCGCTGGGGATCCCTCGCGCTCGGCGGACTCATGGAGGGCCCGCTGCGCTTCAACGAGCTGCGGCGGCGGATCGAGGGCGTCAGCGAGAAGATGCTCTCCCAGACCCTGCACGCCCTGGAGCGGGACGGCCTCGTACACCGGGAGGCGCAGCCGACCAATCCGCCGCGCGTCGACTACAGCCTCACCCCGCTGGGGCAGGAGACCGCCGAGCGGCTGAGGGCGCTCATCGAGCTGGTCGAGCAGCGGATGCCCCAGGTGATCGAGGCCCAGCGGCGCTATGACGCGCGCGGCGAGCGCTGACAGCGCGGGCAGTAGTAGCTGGAGCGGTTCATCCACGGCCGGCGGCGGATCGGCGTCCCGCAGCGGCGGCAGGGCTCGCCCTCACGGCCGTACGCGTCCAGGGACCGGTCGAAGTAGCCGGACTCCCCGTTGACGTTGACGTAGAGGCTGTCGAAGCTGGTGCCCCCGGCGGCCAGCGCGTCGCCCATCACCTCGCGGATGTGGGTGATCAGCTCGGCGGTGAGGGGGCGGGTGAGGGTCGCTGTCGGGCGCTCGTAGTGCAGTCGCGTACGCCACAGCGCCTCGTCGGCGTAGATGTTGCCGACCCCGCTGATCAGCGACTGGTCGAGCAGCGCCCGCTTGATCGTCGTACGGCGACGGCGCAGCGCCGCGTGGAAGGCGCCCTCGTCGAAGGCGTCGTCGAGCGGGTCACGTGCGATGTGCGCGAGCGGGGCGGGTGCTCCGTCGGGCGTCGTGCCGTGGACCGAGAGGCCGCCGAAGGTGCGCTGGTCGACGAAGCGCAGCTCCGTACCGAGGTCGTCAGCGAAGCGCATCCGGATCCGGAGGTGGGTCTCGGGCGGCGCGTCCTGCGGCTGGACGAGGAGTTGGCCGCTCATGCCCAGGTGGGCGAGCAGCGCGGCTTCGCCGTCGATCGGCAGCCACAGGTACTTGCCCCGGCGGTGCGCCTCGCCGAGGGCGGCACCCTTGAGGCGGTCCGCGAAGTCCTCCGCGCCCGCGAGGTGGCGTCGTACGGCGCGGGGGTGCCGCACCTCGACCTCGGCGACGGTCCGGCCGCTCACCCAGCGGGCGAGGCCGCGTCGGACGACTTCGACCTCGGGCAGCTCGGGCACGTGCCGTTCCCTTCGGGTTTCGTTGCCGGGCGCGCCGGTGGCCGGGTCGGGGCCAAGCCGTCCGCCTGAGGCGGAGGGCCTGGCCCCGACCCGGACCGTCAGAGGTTCAGCCCTGAGATGGCTCGCCAGGCCGCTTCCGCGGCCTGCTGTTCGGCTTCCTTCTTGCTGCGGCCGGTGCCGGTGCCGTACTCGACACCACCGACGCGGGCGGCAGCCGTGAAGGTCTTCTCGTGGTCGGGGCCGGTCTCGGTGACGACGTACTCGGGGACACCGAGACTCTCGCTTGCCGTGAGCTCCTGGAGGCTGGTCTTCCAGTCCAGGCCGGCGCCGAGGTTGGAGGACTTCTCGATGAGCGGGTCGAAGAGCCGGTGGACCAGCTCGGACGCGGCTTCGAGACCCTGGTCCAGATAGACCGCGCCGAGGACCGCTTCAAGGGTGTCCGCGAGGATCGACGCCTTGTCACGGCCGCCGGTGCCCTCTTCGCCACGGCCCAGGCGGATGAAGCTGCCGAGGTCGAGGCCGCGGCTGACTTGAGCGAGGGCACGCGAGTTGACCACCGCGGCCCGGAGCTTGGCGAGAGTGCCTTCCGGGAGGTCGGGGTGGGTGCGGTAGAGCGTGTCCGTGACCACCAGGCCGAGGACGGAGTCCCCGAGGAACTCGAGCCGCTCGTTGGTGGGCAGGCCACCGTTCTCGTATGCGTAGGAGCGATGCGTCAGCGCACGCACCAGAAGGGCGGGCTCAAGCTTGTAGCCGAGCCGCCCTTCCAGAAGCGTGTGGGACGAGGCTGCCGTATCTGACATGGAGCCCGTCACCCGCCGATCAGACCTCGAGGACCTGACGACGGTTGTAGGTGCCGCAGCTCGGGCACGCGATGTGCTGCTGCTTCGGCTCGTGGCAACGCTCGCACGCCACCAGGCTCACGGGCGCAGCCTTCCACTGCGAACGGCGGTGGCGCGTGTTGCTGCGCGACATCTTCCGCTTCGGAACAGCCACGGCTACTTCTCCTGGTTCTCGTCGGCACCCTGGTCGGCGCCGCTCTTCTGAAATTGCTGCAGGGCCGCCCAACGGATGTCGGTGACCTCATGGTGGTGGTCCGGGTCTTCCGCGAGCCGCGCCCCGCATTCGGAGCACAGGCCCGGACAGTCGTCCTGGCACACCGGCTGCAGCGGCAGTTCGAGAACCACCGCGTCACGCAGCACAGGTTCGAGGTCGAACAGGTCGCCCTCGAGGTGGAGTGTGTCCTCCTCCTCGGCGTCGTCACCGGCGTCGGCGGGCTTGAGGTGCCCACCGGTCCGGGTGTCGGCGTCGGGGTAGGAGTACAGCTCCTGGAATTCCGTGTCGAGCTCGCGCTCGATCGGCTCCAGACACCTTACGCACTCCCCCGAGAGCGTGGCACGGGCGGTACCCGTGACGAGTACCCCCTCCATGACCGACTCCAGGCGGAGGTCAAGCTGGATGTCCGCGCCCTCGCGGACGCCGATCACCTCGATGCCGAGGTCCTTGGGCGCGGGCACCGTGCGGGAGACCTTCCGCATCGACCCAGGACGACGGCCCAGCTCGTGCGTGTCGAACACGAGAGGGTCGCGGTGGTCGAGGCGGGTGTTCAGGGCTTCCTCTTTCATCGGTACGGCGTGCACCACCCGTTTCACGGTGGCGGGCACGCCGAAGCGCCGGCGGATTACACGGCTGAGGGATCAGGATACCGGTCCCCCGGGCTCAGCCCAAACCGCGCTCCCGCTCCAGCTCACGGAGCCGGTCCAGGTCGATCATGCCGGTGTCGAAGAAGCTGGTCTCGTCCAGCGCGGGCTGCTGCTGCGGCTGGTAGCCGTACTCCGGCTGTTGCTGCTGTTGTTGCTGCTGCGCGTACGGATCCTGCTGGTAGCCGTACGAGGGGTCCTGGTAGCCCTGCTGCTGCGCCGCGTACGGGTCGGCCGCGTACTGGTCCTGCGGCACGTACTGCTGCTGGCCGTACGGGTCCTGCTGCTGCGGGTAGCCGTAGCCGGCGTTCGGGTCGTACGGCTGCTGGTACTCCGCGGGCTGAAGCGGCTGGGGCTGCGGGGGCTGCTGCTGCGCGGGCACCGGGGCGGCGAGGCCGGCCATGTACTCGGCGTCGGTCTGCTCGGCGTGCCCGCCGGCCGCGTCCTGGGCCGCCATGTGGGCGCCGAGGTCATCGACTGCGGTGTGGCCGGTGAGCTTGAGGCGGCCGCGGCCGACGGCCTCCAGGGTCTTGCTCAGCACCGCCTCGAAGGCGCCCAGCTTGGCGTCCACGTAGTCGTCGGCGCGGCGGCGCAGGGTCTCGGGGTCGGCGGAGCGCTCCGGGGCGTCCTCGTCGACGTAGCCCTGCTCGTCGAGGCCGGGGCCGTGCCCGAGGAGCTTCTCGCGGCCGCGGTCGACCGAGCCGATGGTCTTGGTGAGGACCACCTCGAAGTTCGCCAGCTTGCTGTCGACATAGTCGTCGGCCTCGGCGCGGATCTCCTCGGCCTCGCGGCGGGCCTCGGCGACGATCCGCTCGGCCTCCTCCTGCGACTGCCGGGCGACCTGGGTGTCCGAGATCATGGAGCCGCGTTCGGCGTGCGCGGACTCGATGATCCGCTGCGCCTCGGCATGGGCCTCCTCCACCATCTGCTCGCGCCCGCCGAGCAACGCCTCGGCCTGCGAGAGGGAGTCGGGAAGCGCGGCGCGCACATCACCGAGCATGGCGAGCAGCTCAGCGCGGTTGACCACACAGGAGGCCGACATCGGCATCGACCGGGCGGCCCCGATGGCGGCCACGATCTCATCGAGCTTCTTCTGGACGTCCACAGCGCAGAGCCTAGCGCCTGCCCGGTCGGCCCCCATGGGGAAAGGAGCGGGGTCCGGTGCGGGCGATCGCACGGCGGAGGAAGGAGGGTGACGCGGAGGGGCACCTCCCGGCGTCCGGCTGGGGGAGTCGTCGACCGACGTCAACGCCGCGACCGGGCAAGGCGCTAGCGCTGCCCGAGCTTCCGGTTGAGGGCCTCGAGGACCGTGGGCGGCACCAAGTGCGAGATGTCGCCACCCCATTGGGCGACTTCCTTGACCAGGGAAGACGACAGGAAGCTGTAGGTCGGGCTGGTGGGGATGAAGAGGGTCTCGACGCCCGACAGACCGTTGTTCATCTGCGCCATCTGCAGCTCGTAGTCGAAGTCGCTGACCGCGCGCAGGCCCTTCACGATGGCCGGGATGTCGCGCTCCTTGCAGAAGTCGACCAGCAGCCCGTGGAAGGCCTCCACCTGCACGTTGCCGAACTCCGCGGTGACCTCCTCGATGAGGGCGATCCGCTCGTCGACCGTGAACATGCCCTGCTTGGCCTTGTTGATCATCACGGTCACATGCACCACGTCGTACAGCCGGGAGGCGCGGGCGATGATGTCGAGGTGTCCATTGGTGATGGGGTCGAAGGACCCCGGACAGACTGCGCGGCGCAATGGAAACTCCTCGCTCTGCGGGTGCGTCATGACGCGTCGGTAACCTGGGCGGCGCGACCGTACCAAAACGTCCCCTCGCCGTAGCGACGGGCCCTCAGTCCTTCGAATCCCTCGGGCCAGCGGAATTCTCCGCCCCGGGTGCTCCTCTCCACGGTGGCGACCGCGTCCTCGTCCAGCCACCCCCCGGTACGGAGTGTGAGCAGAATCTCGCGGAGCTCGTCGTCCTCCACGGCGTACGGCGGGTCCAGGAAGACCAGGTCGTACGGCTGAGCCGGGGGCGGCCCCGCGACGACCTTCTCGGCCTTGCCGGCCCGCACCTCGGCGCCGGGAAGGCCCAGCGCCTGCACGTTCTCCCTGATGACGCGGGCGGCGCGCGGCTCGGCCTCGACCAGCAGGACGTGCTCCGCGCCGCGCGACAGCGCCTCCAGGCCCACGGCGCCCGATCCGCCGTACAGGTCGATCACCCGGGCCCCGCGCAGGGTGCCGCGCAGCGACTCCCAGGTGGAGAACAGCCCCTCCTTCGCCCGGTCCGAGGTCGGCCTGGTCCCCGTCCCCGGCGGTACGGCGAGGCGGCGGCCACCGGCGGCTCCGGCGATCACGCGGGTCATGTCACGTCCTGAGGGGCTGAGGCGGCGTTCTGGCTCAACCACGATACGGCTCAGCCCTTGTCCAGGTACTCCTCGCGGTCGGCGTCCACGAGGCTCTCCAGGGCGCTGCGCAGGTCCGGGTGGCCGGTCAGCTCCGGGTCGGCCGCGACCAGGGCGGTGGCCTCCTCGCGGGCGGCGGCGATGACGTCCTCGTCCTCGATCACGGTGAGCATGCGCAGCGACGAGCGGGTGCCGGACTGGGCCTGGCCCAGCACGTCGCCCTCGCGGCGCTGCTCCAGGTCGATACGGGACAGCTCGAAGCCGTCCAGCGTGGCCGCCACCGCGTCGAGCCGGGCGCGGGCCTGGCTGGCCTCGGCCATCTCGCTGACGAGCAGGCACAGACCGGGGGCGGTGCCACGGCCGACG
Organism: Streptomyces sp. NPDC059373; assembly: GCF_042751495.1. Taxonomy (NCBI): domain Bacteria; kingdom Bacillati; phylum Actinomycetota; class Actinomycetes; order Kitasatosporales; family Streptomycetaceae; genus Streptomyces; species Streptomyces sp. NPDC059373. Next base: position 53,143 of record NZ_JBHYXC010000027.1, read on the forward strand.
CGACCACGGAGCTGGTGGAGTTGGGAGACGCCGAAGCGGTCCGCGTCCATGATCACCATCACGGTGGCGTTCGGGACGTTCACGCCGACCTCGATGACCGTCGTCGCGACCAGTACGTCCACCTCGCCGGCCGTGAAGCGCCGCATCACGTCGTCCTTGGCGTCCGGAGGCATCCTGCCGTGCAGGAACTCCACCCGGAGCCCGGCCAGCGGTCCCTTCACCAGCTGCTCGGCGATGTCCAGCACGGCCAGCGGCGGGCGCCGCTCGGCCAGGTCCTCAGGGGAAGGGGTCTCGGCGGACTTCTTCTTGGGGTCGGCCTCCTCGTCCCCGATCCGCGGGCAGACCACGTACGCCTGATGCCCGCCCTCGACCTCCTCGCGCACCCTCTCCCACGTACGGGCCAGGAAGTGCGGCTTGTCCTTGGCGGGGACCACATGCGTGGCGATCGGCGAACGCCCGGCGGGCAGCTGGTCCAGGACCGAGGTCTCCAGGTCGCCGAAGACCGTCATCGCCACGGTGCGCGGGATCGGCGTCGCCGTCATGACCAGCAGGTGCGGAGGCTGTGCCGACTTCACCCGGAGCGCGTCGCGCTGCTCGACCCCGAAGCGGTGCTGCTCGTCCACCACGACCAGACCCAGATCGTGGAACTGCACCTTGTCCTCGATCAGCGCATGCGTGCCCACCACGACGCCGGCCTCGCCGGTCACCAGGTCCAGGAGTGCCTGCCGGCGCGCGGCGGTGCCCATGGAGCCGGTGAGCAGCGTCACCTTCGTGCCGTTCGCGGCCCCGCCGAGCATTCCGCCCTGCGCCAGGTCGCCCATCATCTCCGTGATCGACCGGTGGTGCTGCTGGGCCAGCACCTCGGTCGGCGCCAGCATCGCCGCCTGGCCGCCGGCGTCGACGACGGCCAGCATCGCCCGCAGGGCCACCAGTGTCTTGCCGGAACCGACCTCGCCCTGGAGCAGACGGTGCATCGGGTGATCCGTCGCGAGGTCTCCGAAGATCTCCCCGGTGACCTTTCGCTGGCCCTCGGTGAGCGTGAACGGCAGCCGGGTGTCGAAGTCCGCCAGCAGCCCGTCCTTCGCCGCCACGCGCGGCACCGCCGGCAACGCGGATTCCGCCGCCCGCCGCCGGGCCAGCGCCACCTGCAGCACGAACGCCTCGTCCCACTTCAGCCGGGACCTGGCGTCGTTGACATCGGCCTTCGTACGTGGCCGGTGGACCTTCTCCAGCGCCTCCGGCAACGGCGCCAGGCCGCGCGCCTCCCGCAGGGCGGCGGGCAGCGGCTCGCCGACGCCGGCCCATCCGGCCGCGTTCTGCGAGTCGAGGACCACCTCGACGGACTGGGCGATCTGCCACGACGCGAACTGCTTGCACGCCGGATACAGCGGGATCAGCTGGTTCGCGAACGCGTCCACGGCGTCCTCCCCCGCCTCGGCGTCCAGCAACTGGTAGTCCGGATGCGCGAGTTGCCGGGTCCGGTTGAACACCGACACCTTGCCGGCGAACATCCCGCGCCGCCCGGGGATCAGGTCCTGCTCCGGCTTGAACACGCCCCGCCCGAAGAAGACCAGGGTCAGTGACCCGCTGCCGTCGGTGACGACCACTTCCAGGCGTACGCCCTTGCCCGCGTTGAAGGTCTTCTTCGTCGCCTTGGCGACCTGCGCGACCACGGTGACGTGCTCGTCCAGCGGCAGGTCCGCCAGACGCGTCAGCTCACCCCGCTCGGCGTAACGGCGCGGGTAGTGGTGCAGCAGGTCGCCGACGGTGTGCAGGTCGAGATGGTCGGCCAGCACTTTTGCCGTGCGGCCGCCGACCGACTTCGTGAGGGATTCGTCCAGGGCAGACATCGGGTCCATCTTTGCGCACGGCACGGACAATCCGCGTGCGCATGCCCTGTCGGGGCACGCCCTCACCCCGACGGTGGGCCCGGTGGGGTGCGCGCCTACTCGACGCCGATGAGCAACGGGCAGCCCGCCTCGCCGCCGTGGTAGACGACCGTGTCGACCGCGAGGTAGCCGTCGCGGACGTGGGTTTCGAGGCGCTCGGCGAGGTCGGGTGGGGCGGAGGAGCCGAGGACGAGGGTGACCATTTCGCCGCCGGCGGCGAGCATGCGGTCCAGGACGATGGCGCCGGTCTCGACGAGGTTGCCGCCGATGACGGCGACGTCGCCGTCGATGAGGCCGAGGATGTCGCCGGCCTGGCAGATGCCGGCGGAGGTCCAGGACTCGCGCTCGGCGACGCCGAGTTCGGCGTAGCGGGTGGCGCCAGCCGCCGAGGTCATGGCGACGACGTCCTCGTCGAAGCGGCGGGCGGGTTCGTGGACGGCGAGGGCGGCGATGCCCTGGACGGCTGAGCGGGTGGGGATGAGGGCGACGCGGACGCCCTCGGCGCGGGCTTGGTCGGCGGCGGCGCCGGCGGCTTCACGGAGGTCGGCGTCGTTGGGGAGGAGGACGACCTCGCGGGCGTGGGCGCGGCGGATCGCGTCGGGGATCTCCTCACCGGAGCCGACGACGACCGCGCCGGCGTCGGAGCAGAGCGCGGCCAGTCCGTTGCCGCGTACGACGGCGACGACCGCGCGCAGCACCCGCTCGCCCCGGGGAGCGCCCGCCCGGACCTGGTCGCCGAAGTGGGTGACCTTGATGCGGTAGGGGCGGCCGGCGGCGATGCCGGCCTCGACGGCGGCGCCGACGTCGTCGACGTGGACGTGGACGTTCCACAGCCCGTCGCCGCCGACCACGACCAGGGAGTCGCCGAGGCCGTCGAGGGCTTCCCGCAGGGCGGGGACGGCCGGGTCGGCGGCCTCCAGCAGGTAGATCACCTCGTACGCGGGCCCGCCCGGCGTGACGTGCGGGTCGCCGTCGGATCCGCAGCCGAAGGGGACCACGGTCCCGGTGGGTTCCATCACCGCGTGAGCGGCCGGCTCCCGACCGGACAGTGCGTCCGCGAGGGCCCCGAGGACGGCCACGAGCCCGCGTCCGCCGGCGTCCACGACTCCGGCACGGCCGAGTTCGGCCAGCTGTCCCGGGGTGGCCGCGAGCGCGCTGCGGGCGGCTTCGTACGCGGCCCGGGCCACCGCGAGGTCTCCCTCGACCCCCGTCACGGCCTCCGCCGCGGCCGCCGCGACGGTGAGCATCGTCCCCTCCACGGGGTGCGCCACCGCCTGGTACGCCGAATCCGCGGCCTCGCGCAGCGCCGGCGCCAGGCCGCCACCGCTCACGAGGACGCCGGTCATGCCCCGCAGGAGCTGGGCCAGGATGGTGCCGGAGTTGCCGCGGGCACCGATGAGGGCGCCCTGTGACATGGCTCGCAGGACCTGCGGGAGGTCGGTGTGGTCGGCGCTCGCCTCCAGCGACTCCGCGGCGGACTCGACGGTGAGGTAGAGGTTCGTACCGGTGTCACCGTCCGCGACCGGGTAGACATTGATCGCGTCGATCTCCTCGCGGGCCCGGCCCAGGGCCTGCAGGGTCAGTCGGCACCACGCCCGCACGGCAGCAGCGTCGAGCGTGTGCGTGACGGGCACGTGATCCTCCAGGGGGCCGACTGCGTCGGGCGGCTTCGGGCTGCCACGCACAGTAGCGGGAGGTCCCCGGGCTGGGCTGTCCGGGGCGGAGGGCCCGCTGACCATGGTAGTTTCGTTGCACAGGAGCGGTCGTAGTATGCTGCTCCGGTTGCCCGGGACCAATCTCGGGCCATCCCTCGGATCAACCCGGTCATCAGTTATGGCGCTCGGACACCGCAGGGATTTCACCGTACGTGCATCTGAAGTCTTTGGAGTGACCCGTGGCTGCCAACTGCGACGTCTGCGGCAAGGGGCCGGGCTTCGGCAACAACATTTCGCACTCGCACCGCCGTACTCGCCGTCGTTGGAACCCCAACATCCAGACGGTGCGTGCTGTGGTCGGTCGGACGCCGAAGCGCCTCAATGTCTGCACCTCGTGCATCAAGGCCGGCAAGGTCGCGCGCTGACGTACACGTCGTAGCGCAGCCTTGCGGCTACTCGAAGCCGGTCCACCCTTGTGGTGGGCCGGCTTCTCGCTGTGTTCTCAGGACTCGGGGAGGCGCCAGGTGTGGTCGACGGGGCCGATGCCGGCGCCCAGGGGGAAGCCGGCGGCGATCGCGCCGGTGACGTAGTGCTTGGCGGCGTGGACGGCGTCGGGGACGTCGAGGCCGCGTGCCAGGTGTGAGGCGATGGCGCTGGCCAGGGTGCAGCCGGTGCCGTGGGTGTGCCGGTTGTCGTGGCGGGGGGCGTGCAGCCAGTGGTCCCGGGTGCCGTCGGAGAGCAGGTCGACGGCGTCGCCGGTGAGGTGGCCGCCCTTGATGAGGGCCCAGCGTGGGCCGTACGCCAGGATCGCCGCGGCGGCCTCCCGCATGTCGTCCTCGCTGTCCACGGTGACGCCGGTGAGCTGGGCGACCTCGTCGAGGTTGGGCGTGGCGACGGTGGCGAGCGGAAGCAGCCGCGTACGTACGGTTTCCAGGGCCTCGGGCGCGAGCAGCGTGTCGCCGTGCTTGGAGACGCCGACCGGGTCGACGACGATCGGGGCGTCCTGGTCGGCGAGCAGATCGGCGACGACCGCCACCAGTTCGGGGGACGCGAGCATGCCGGTCTTGACGGCCTGGACGCCGATGTCGTCGACGACGGCGCGGTATTGGGCGCGTACGGCTTCGGCGGGCAGCTCCCAGGCGCCCTGCACGCCGACGGAGTTCTGCGCGGTGACCGCCGTGATGACGCTCATGCCGTGCACGCCGAGGGACAGCATCGTCTTGAGGTCGGCCTGGATGCCGGCCCCGCCGCCGGAGTCGGAGCCGGCGATGGTCAGGACCCTGGGCGGGGGCAGGACGCTCATGCGTCGGCGCCGAAGTGGTCCCAGCCGCCCGCCTTGTCCCAGGGGGCGCCGTCGACGGTGACCTGCGGGGTGCCGGCGGCTGTGTGGACCTCGCCGATGATCCGCCACCGCGCCGGGAGCTTCACGTCTCGGGGGAAGGCGGCGACGATCGCGTGGTCCTCTCCCCCGGTGAGCACCCAGTGCAGGGGGTCGACGCCGACGGCCTGCCCGATGTCGGACATCTGGGCGGGGACGTCTATGTCGGCGGACTTCAGGTCGATCCGTACGCCGCTGGCCGCCGCGATGTGCCCGAGGTCGGCGACGAGGCCGTCGCTGACGTCGGTCATGGCGGTCGCGCCGAGCTCGGCGGCCGCCGGGCCCGCGTGGTACGGGGGTTCGGGCCGCCGGTGGGCCTCGACGAAGGCGCGCGGCGAACGGAAGCCGCGCGAGAGGACGGCGAAGCCCGCCGCGGACCAGCCGAGCCAGCCGGTGACGGCGATGATGTCGCCGGGCCGGGCGCCGGAGCGGGTGACGGGCTCGCGGTTGCGCAGGTCGCCCAGCGCGGTGATGCAGACCATGATCGTGTCGCCGCGTACGACGTCGCCGCCGGCCACGGCGGCCCCCGCGACCTGGCACTCGTCGCGGATGCCGTCCATCAGCTCGACCGGCCAGGTGACCGGCAGGTCGGCCGGCACGACCAGGGCGAGCAGCACGGCGGTCGGGACCGCGCCCATCGCCGCGATGTCCGCGAGGTTCTGGGCGGCGGCCTTGCGGCCCACGTCGTACGCGGTGGACCAGTCCCGGCGGAAGTGCCGGCCCTCGATCAGCGCGTCCGTCGTGGCCACCACCCGGCGGTCCGGCGCGGCGATCACGGCCGCGTCGTCGCCGGGCCCGAGCCGTACGGCGGGGCTGGAGGTGAGCCGGGAGGTCAACTCCCTGATCAGCCCGAACTCCCCCAACTCGCCCACGGTCCCCTTCATCTCTTCGTCCCCTTCACCTGGTCATTCCCCTTGCCATGGGCCGTCCGGCCAGGACCGCCGCACACCGTGCCCGCGCGGGTCTCCCCGTGACGTGCGGCGACGCGGTACCGTGGCGTCCCCTCCCACATGATCCTCGTAGCCGCCCTGGAGGTTCCGTGGTACAGGCGTACATTCTGATCCAGACCGAGGTGGGCAAAGCCTCGGCAGTAGCGGAGGTGATCTCCAAGATCCCCGGAGTCATCCAGGCAGAGGACGTCACCGGCCCGTACGACGTGATCGTGCGCGCCGAGGCCGACACGGTCGACGATCTCGGCCGCCTGGTGGTCGCGAAGGTACAGCAGGTGGACGGGATCACCCGCACCCTGACCTGTCCGGTGGTCCACCTCTGAGTCCTCTCCGGTCCCCCCTCTAGACTCGGCGGGTGATATTCCGCCGCCCCAGTCGTCGTCCGAGTCGTCGTGCAGTGCTGTTGTCCGTGTCCGCCGTCGCGTGCCTGTCCGCGGCGGCGGTCTACGTTTCCGTCTCCGGCGGGGACGGGGGCGCAAACGTCGCCGTCCCCAAGCCTTCGGCGGAGGCCACCGCGATGTGCGGCAAGCTTCACAGCGCGCTCCCGGCCAAGGTCGACGGGCTTTCCCGGCGCACCCTCGCCCCGGCGTCCCGGCTCACCGCCGGCTGGGGCGATCCTACGGTGGTCCTGCGCTGCGGCGTGGCCCGGCCGGCCGTCCTGACCCCGGGCAACAAGACGTACGACCCGACCTCGGACGCGGCCGACGTGAACGGCGTGAGCTGGCTCATCCAGAAGCTCGATGACGGATACCGGTTCACCACCACCGGGCGGAAGACCTTCGTCGAGGTGACGGTGCCGGGGAAGTACGCGCCGGAGGTCAATCCGCTGACGGATCTGGCGGCGGCGGTGAAGCGCGCGGTGCCCACCGAGCTCTGAGCCGGGTTGGGGGCAGGACGGCCTACCCACAACCCGGCGGAGCCGTCAGCGCAGGCCGGTCGGGCGGCGCAATGCCGCCTGGATGAGGCGGTCGACGAGTTCGGGGTAGGAGACGCCGGACTCCTGCCACATGCGGGGGTACATGGAGATGGGCGTGAAGCCCGGCATGGTGTTGATCTCGTTGATGACGAACTCGCCGGTGTCCAGGAGGAAGAAGTCGGCCCGGACGAGGCCCTCGCAGGAGGCGGCCTCGAAGGCGGCGACGGCGAGGCGCTGGACCTCGGCGGTCTGCTCGGGGGTGAGGGGTGCGGGGACGACGCCTTCGGCGGAGTCGATGTACTTGGCCTCGAAGTCGTAGAAGGCGTGGGCGCTGACCGGCGGGATCTCGGCGGGGACGCTGGCGCGGGGGCCGTCCTCGAACTCCAGGACGCCGCATTCGATCTCGCGGCCGCGCAGCAGCGCTTCGACGATGACCTTGGGGTCGTGGCGGCGGGCTTCCTCGATCGCGTCGTCGAGACCGGAGAGGTCGTCGACCTTGCTGATGCCGATGGAGGAGCCGGCCCGCGCGGGCTTCACGAAGAGCGGCCAGTCGTGTTCGCCCGCGAGGTCGACGATCTTCTTGCGGGCGGCGGCCGGATCGTTCTCCCACTCGCGGGGGCGGATCACCGTGTACGGGCCGACGGGCAGCCCGAAGGAGGTGAAGACCCGCTTCATGTACTCCTTGTCCATGCCGACGGCCGAGGCGAGGACGCCGGAGCCGACGTACGGCGTGCCGGAGAGGTCGAGCAGCCCCTGGAGGGTGCCGTCCTCGCCGTACGGGCCGTGCAGCATGGGGAAGACGACGTCGACCTCGCCGAGGACCTTGGGCACGGAACCGGGTTCGGCGTAGACGACCTCGCGGTTGCCGGGGTCGACCGGGAGCAGCACGGAGCCTTCGTCGGCTTCGGCGAGCTGGTCGACGCTGGGGTGGCGCCGGTCGGCGATGGCCATGCGCTCGGGGTCGTCGGCGGTCAGCGCCCACCGGCCGTCCGTGGTGATGCCGATGGGCAGCACGTCGTATTTCGTACGGTCGATGGCGCGCAGAATGGCTCCGGCGGTCACGACGGAGACGCCGTGCTCGGAACTGCGGCCGCCGAAGACGACCGCGACCCGCGGCTTGCTGTTCGATGAAGGCTGGTTGCTCATGTCGCGTTGACCCTACCGTCTCAGCGCTCCGACTTGGCGGAGCGGGACAGCAGCTCCTTGACGGCGACCGCGGGCGACTTGCCGTTGTGGACGATGTCGACGACGGTCTCGGTGATCGGCATGTCGACGCCGTGCCGGCGCGCCAGATCGGCCACGGACTCGCAGGACTTGACGCCTTCGGCGGTCTGCTTGGTGACCACGATGGTCTCCTCCACGGACATCCCGCGCCCCAGGTTCGTACCGAAGGTGTGGTTGCGGGACAGCGGCGAGGAGCAGGTGGTGACCAGATCACCCAGCCCGGCCAGGCCGGAGAAGGTGAGCGGGTCGGCGCCGAGGACGAGGCCGAGACGGGTGGTCTCGGCGAGGCCGCGGGTTATCAGCGAGCCCTTGGCGTTGTCGCCCAGGCCCATGCCGTCGGCGATGCCGACGGCGAGGCCGATGACGTTCTTGACGGCGCCGCCGAGTTCGCAGCCGATGACGTCGGTGTTGGTGTACGGGCGGAAGTACGCGGTGTGGCAGGCCGCCTGCAGCCGGCGGGCCACCGCCTCGTCGCGGCAGGCGACCACCGAGGCGGCGGGCAGCCGGGCGGCGATCGGCTTGGCGAGGTTGGGGCCGGACAGCACCGCGACGCGCTCGGGGCCGGCCTTGGCGACCTCCTCGATGACCTCGCTCATCCGCTTGGCGGTGCCGAGTTCGATGCCCTTCATCAGGCTGACCAGGACGGAGTCCGGCGGCAGCAGCGGCGCCCAGTCCGCCAGGTTGCCGCGCAGCGTCTGCGACGGTACGGCGAGGATCACGAACTCGGCGTCGCGGGCGGCCTCGGCGGGGTCGGTGGTGGCCCGGATGGCAGCCGGCAGTTCGATGCCCGGCAGGTAGTCGGGGTTGGTGTGGGTGGTGTTGACCGCTTCCGCCACTTCGGGGCGGCGGCCCCACATGGTCACCTCGGCTCCGGCGTCGGCGAGCACCATCGCGAAGGCCGTGCCCCAGGAGCCGGTTCCGTACACCGCGCAACGCGTCGTCACTTGGAGATCCCTTTCTGCTTGCGCGGGTCGAACCGTACGGCGGGCGCGGGCTTGCCGCGCAGTTCGGAGAGCTGCGCGCTGATGGCCGCCATGATGACGTCGGTCACTTCCCTCAGCACATCGGGGGTGGGGTCGAGCCCGTAGTACGCGCTCAGGTCGACCGGCGGTCCCGCGATGACCTTGAGGGTCTTGCGCGGGAACAGGTGCAGCTTGCCGTAGGGCGGCAGCGCCTCGTTGGCACCCCACTGCGCGACGGGGATGACCGGTGCCTTCGTCATCATCGCGACCCGGGCGACGCCGGTCTTGCCGACCATGGGCCACAAGTCGGGATCCCGGGTGAGGGTGGCCTCGGGGTAGAAGGAGACGCACTCGCCGCGGTTGACCGCGTCGACGGCGGCACGGAAGGCGTTGGCGGCGTCCGTGGACTCGCGGAAGACGGGAATCTGGCCGGTGCCGCGCAGCATCATGCCGACGAAGAAGACGTCGAAGAGGGTGGCTTTCGCGAGCAGGCGCGGAACGCGTCCGGTGTTGTACTGGAAATGCCCGTACGACAGAGGGTCGAGGGCGGAGTTGTGGTTCACCGCGGTGATGAATCCGCCGTCGGCCGGAATGTTGTCCATTCCACGCCAGTCCCGCTTGAAGAGGAGAACAAGCGGCGGTTTTGCGATGACAGCTGCGAGCCGGTACCAGAAGCCGATTCTGCGGCGGGACACCAGAACATCCTCCTCGTTCCGCCGCCTGCCCGGGGTCTCCGGGCCGCGGCCACTGTGTACGGCTGCGGCCTGTACGGGTTTCGCAGCCGCACAAGTGTCGCCGGTACGCCCACCGTAACGCCAGGGGCGCCGGTCGCCGCCGACCCGGTTGGCGTGAGCACAATAGTTCGGTGTCTACATGGTCCCTGGTGGTCCCCCTCAAGCCGCTCGCCGTCGCCAAGAGCCGCCTCGCCGACTCGGCGGGCCCGGTGCGGGCCGGGCTGGCGCTGGCGTTCGCCCAGGACACCGTGGCCGCGGCGCTGGCCTGTGCGGCGGTGCGGGATGTGACGGTGGTCACCGACGATCCGCTGGCCGGTACGGAACTGGCGGCCCTGGGTGCGTACGTCCTGCCGGACGACCCGGCGGCGGGCCTCAACGCCGCCCTGCGGCACGGGGCGGCTGCCGTGCTGGCGGCCCGGCCCGGTGCCGCCGTGGCGGCCCTCAACGCCGATCTCCCCGCCCTGCGGCCCCAGGAGCTGCACCGGGTACTCGACGACGCGGCGGCGGGCGCCGGGCGGGCCTTTGTGGCCGACGCCGCCGGGGTGGGGACGACCCTGCTGGCCGCCGCCCCCCGGGTGCCGCTGGCTCCCGGCTTCTCCGGCCCCTCGCGCGCCCGCCACCGCGCTTCCGGGGCCCGCGAAATCCTTCTGCCCGGCGTGGACTCCGTCCGCCAGGACGTGGATACGCCGGCGGATCTGCGGGCGGCGCTCATGCTGGGCGTCGGGCCCCGTACGGCCGCCACGGCGGCACGGCTGGAGTTCGAGGACCAACGGCTAGGCTGAGCCGCATGCAGGCGACCGCGTACACGTACGACCCCGACAGCCGTGAAGGCAGTGTGCTGCTCGACGACGGCACTCCGCTGCCGTTCGACGCGGCGGCCTTCGACGCGGGCGGCCTGCGGCTGCTTCGTCCTGGACAGCGGGTCCGGATCCGTACCGAGGGAAGCGGTGACGGTCGCCGTGTGGTCTTCGTGACCCTGCAGACCTTCCCGGACCCGCAGAGCTGAGCCCGGCCCCCGCCGTCCCGGGCCGGGGGGCGGGGCCGGAGCCGGGGCCCGAACGCACCGCGGGCCGAGCTCCAGTGAGGAGCCCGGCCCGTCGCGGCCTGTTGAGGGTGCCCCCGACCCAACGGACGGCGTCGAGGATCGGTGTGACTCCCGGAGGGGCTAGCGGTTGGCGGTGCGCTTGCTGGCGGCCTTGCGCGCGGAGGACCTGGCCGGGGCCTTCTTGGCGGTGGTCTTCTTGGCCGGGGCGGTCCGCTTGGAGGTCGCCTTCTTGGCGGTGGTCTTCTTGGCGGTGGTCTTCTTGGCCGTCGTGGCCTTCTTGGCCGCGGTGGTCTTCTTGGCCGCCGTGGTCTTCTTCGCGGCGGTGGTCTTGGCCGCCGTGGTCTTCTTCGCGGCGGTCTTCTTGGCTGCGGTGGTCTTCTTCGCGGCCGCCTTCTTCGTGGTGGCCTTGGCGGTGACGCCGCCGGTCAGGCTGCCCTTGGGCGCCTTCTTGACCGAGACCTCGCCGCCGCGGGGGAGCTTCTTCGTCCCGCTGACCAGGTCCTTGAAGCCCTGGCCCGCGCGGAAGCGCGGCACCGAGGTCTTCTTGACCCGGACCCGCTCCCCGGTCTGGGGGTTGCGGGCGTAGCGGGCCGGACGCTCGACCTTCTCGAACGAGCCGAATCCGGTGACCGAGACCCGGTCCCCGGCGACAACCGCGCGGACGATCGCGTCCAGGACCGCGTCCACCGCGTCCGCCGCGTTCTGCCGACCGCCGACCTTGTCGGCAATCGCTTCAACGAGCTGCGCCTTGTTCACGTCTTCCCCTTCGGAACTTTGCCCGGCGATTGGGTTCGGGCTTTTTCGCACGCTAGGCGGATATATACCGCAAATCAAATACGAAACGGGCGAATCACCCTTGTGCCGCAACGAACTCGGCGCTCAGGAAGAGCCTCGATCGGGGAATCGGCCTTCATCGAGGTCCTTCATCAGAGCATCCAGACGCCTTGCCGCACCTGGGAGATCGTGCTTCGCGGCAGCGGTGATGACGAGGAGCTTCCGGCTCAACTTGACCCGGATCTCCTCGGACACTTGCAGACCCGCCACTCGGGTGTGGGCCTGCTTCAACCTGGCAGCGAGGGACGCGTACAGCTTGAGTTGGCGTTCGCGTTCCATGTGCCGATTGTGTCATCTGGGGTGAGTTGTCGCTCAGCACGGGGCCGAACAAGCAGCAGCGCCCCCTGCCGGTCGGCAGGGGGCGCTGCGTCAGCGCTGCGTTATGTGCCAGGTCAGACGTGCAGAGTCCGCGGCTTGAAGGAGGGCCGCTTGGCTTCGTACGCGGAGATGTCGGCCTCGTTTCCGAGCGTGAGGCTGATGTCGTCCAGGCCGTTCAGCAGCCGCCAGCGGGCGTTGTCGTCCAGTTCGAACGGGGCGGTGATGCCGGCGGCGCGCACCTCGCGGGATTCGAGGTCGACGGTGATCTCGGCGGTCGGGTCGGCCTCGGTGAGCTTCCAGAGCTGTTCGACGGTCTCCTGCGGGAGGATGACGGTGAGCAGGCCGTTCTTCAGCGAGTTGCCGCGGAAGATGTCGGCGAAGCGGGACGAGATGACGGCCTTGAAGCCGTAGTTCTGCAGGGCCCAGACGGCGTGCTCGCGGGAGGAGCCGGTGCCGAAGTCGGGGCCGGCGACCAGGACGGTGGCGCCCTTGCGCTCGGGCTGGTTGAGGATGAAGGACGGGTCCTTGCGCCAGGCCTCGAACAGGCTGTCCTCGAAGCCGTTGCGGGTGACCTTCTTCAGCCAGTGGGCCGGGATGATCTGGTCGGTGTCGGCGTTGCTGCGGCGCAGCGGCACGGCCCGGCCGGTGTGGGTGGTGAACGCTTCCATAACTGCTCAGGCCTCCACGGGGCTCAGGTCGGAGGGGGACGCGAGGGTGCCGGTGACCGCGGTGGCGGCGGCGACCTGCGGGGAGACCAGGTGGGTGCGGCCGCCCTTGCCCTGCCGTCCTTCGAAGTTGCGGTTGGAGGTGGACGCGGAGCGCTCGCCGGGGGCGAGTTGGTCGGGGTTCATACCCAGACACATCGAGCAACCCGCGTGCCGCCATTCGGCGCCTGCGGCCTTGAACACCTTGTCCAGGCCCTCTTCGACGGCCTGCAGCGCGACGCGTACGGAGCCGGGCACGACCAGCATCCGTACCCCGTCGGCGACCTGGCGGCCCTCGACGACGGCGGCGGCGGCGCGCAGGTCCTCGATACGGCCGTTGGTGCAGGAACCGAGGAAGACGGTGTCGACCTTGACCTCGCGCAGCGGCGTACCGGCGGACAGCGCCATGTACTCCAGGGCCTTCTCGGCGGCCATACGGTCGCTCGGGTCGGCGAAGGAGGCGGGGTCCGGCACGGTGGCGCTCAGCGGGGCGCCCTGGCCCGGGTTGGTGCCCCAGGTGACGAACGGCGAGAGCGCGGCGGCGTCGACGACGACCTCGGTGTCGAAGACGGCGTCCTCGTCCGTCTTCAGGGTCTTCCAGTACGCGACTGCGGCGTCCCAGTCCTCGCCCTCGGGCGCGTGGTCGCGGCCCTGGAGGTAGTCGAAGGTGGTCTGGTCCGGGGCGATCATGCCCGCGCGGGCACCGGCCTCGATCGACATGTTGCAGATGGTCATGCGGGCTTCCATCGACAGCTTCTCGATGGCCGAGCCGCGGTATTCGATGACGTAACCCTGGCCGCCGCCGGTGCCGATCCTGGTGATGATCGTCAGGATCAGGTCCTTGGCGGTGACGCCGGCGGGCAGTTCGCCCTCGACGGTGATCGCCATGGTCTTGAAGGGCGCCAGCGGCAGCGTCTGGGTGGCCAGTACGTGCTCGACCTGGCTCGTGCCGATGCCGAACGCCAGCGCGCCGAAGGCGCCGTGGGTGGAGGTGTGGCTGTCGCCGCAGACCACCGTCATGCCGGGCTGGGTCAGGCCCAGCTGCGGGCCGACGACGTGAACGACGCCCTGCTCGACGTCGCCCAGCGGGTGCAGGCGGACGCCGAACTCGGCGCAGTTCTTGCGCAGCGTCTCCAGCTGGGTGCGCGAGACCGGGTCGGCGATCGGCTTGTCGATGTCGAGGGTCGGAGTGTTGTGGTCCTCGGTGGCGATGGTGAGGTCCAGGCGGCGCACCGGGCGGCCGTTCATCCGCAGGCCGTCGAAGGCCTGGGGGCTGGTGACCTCGTGGATGAGGTGCAGGTCGATGTAGAGGAGGTCGGGCTCGCCATCGGCGTGCCGGACGACGTGATCGTCCCAGACCTTTTCCGCGAGTGTCCTACCCATCGCTGTCCCTCCGACCGGCCGCATTGCCGGCCAACTCGTCCGATGCTGCGGCGCTCCGGCCCTTTGTGGGGGTGGGTGCCACAGCTCTGTGCTTCAAGCGTGACGCGTTCTACGGAAAATTGAACTTGCGTTTCACAGAGTGAGACGCGAGTATCGTTGCATGGACAACAGTAGTGGCGTCGGCGTTCTCGACAAGGCGGCTCTGGTGCTCAGCGCACTCGAGTCCGGCCCGGCCACCTTGGCCGGGCTCGTAGGCGCCACCGGCCTGGCCCGCCCCACGGCGCACCGACTGGCGGTCGCCCTGGAGCACCACCGTATGGTCGCGCGGGACATGCAGGGTCGATTCATCCTCGGGCCGCGCTTGTCCGAGCTGGCCGCGGCCGCCGGCGAGGACCGCCTGCTGGCCACGGCGGGCCCGGTTCTCACGCACCTGCGGGACGTCACCGGCGAGAGTGCGCAGCTCTACCGCCGCCAGGGCGACATGCGGATCTGCGTGGCGGCCGCCGAGCGGCTCTCCGGCCTGCGGGACACGGTGCCGGTCGGCTCCACGCTGCCGATGAAGGCCGGTTCCGCCGCGCAGGTCCTGATGGCCTGGGAGGAGCCCGAGCGGCTGCACCGCGGCCTCCAGGGCGCCCGCTTCACCGCCACCGCGCTTTCCGGCGTACGCCGCCGTGGCTGGGCCCAGTCCATCGGCGAGCGCGAGCCGGGCGTGGCGTCGGTGTCGGCGCCCGTACGCGGCCCCTCCAACCGCGTCGTGGCCGCCGTCTCCGTCTCCGGGCCCATCGAGCGGCTGACCCGCCACCCGGGCCGTATGCACGCCCAGGCCGTCATCGACGCCGCCGGGCGGCTCTCCGAGGCCCTGCGGCGCAACGGTTAGGCGTTCACGCGGCGGCCAGGCGGTCCCCGGCGCGCTCACCGCGCCGGGCGACCGGGATGACGCCGGTCGCCGCCGCGAGGCCGAAGGCGGGCATGTCCGCGTAGATCGCCTCGTACGAGCCCGCGGGGACCAGGTACGTCTCGTGCCAGATGCCGACGTGGCCCTTGCCGGCGCGTGCGTGGCGGTTGAAGGCCGTCCAGGCGGGGCGGTGCAGCTTGTCCTGGTCGGCGGCGTAGGCGAGCAGCTTCTCCTTGGACTCCCAGTACTGGACGACGTAGAAGATCCTCGGGCCGCCGCTCAGCAGGCGGTAGCCGAGCAGGCCCGCGGTCTTGTCCCGGGACAGCTCGCGCAGCATGCGCGGCATGGCCTGGAAGACCGGGAACCAGTTGCGCAGCGCCCAGTAGTGATTGATCCGCATCCCTATGTGGAAGACGACGATGTCGCCTTCGGCGGCGGCGGTCTGGCGGCCCGGTATCGGCTTGGCGCTCATGGTGGATCCCCCTGTGCGGCGTGATCGACGCGTTGGATAGTGTTGCTATCCATGCTTGGATAGTGTCACTCCCCAATGGAAGGTGCAAGAGGAATGCGACTGGCGGAGCTGAGCGAGCGCAGCGGGGTGTCCACCGCCACGATCAAGTACTACCTCCGCGAGGGACTGCTGCCGCCCGGCCGCCGCGTCACAGCCACCCAGGCCGAGTACGGCGAGGAACACCTGCGCCGGCTCCGCCTCGTACGGGCCCTCATCCAGGTCGGCCGGCTACCGGTGGCCACCGCCCGCGAAGTACTGACCGCGGTGGAGGACGACTCCCTCGACCAGCACGCGCGGATCGGCGCGGCGGTCTGGGCCCTGCCGCACGGGCCCGAGCCGGCCGACGACGATCCCACGACCGAAGCCGCACAGCGCGAAGTCGACCGCCTCCTCCAGAAGTTGGACTGGAGCTTCAGCCGCGCCGTCGCCGGCCTCTCCCCCGCCTACCGGATGCTGGTCTCGGCCGTCGCCACCCTCACCCGCCTCGGATACCCCTGCGACGTGGCGCACTTGACGCCGTACGCCCACATCTCCGCCCGACTGGCCGTCCACGACCTGGACTTGCTCGAGGAGTACGCGACCCCGCTCGAGAAGGTCGAGGCCGCCGTGATGCTCACCGTGCTCTACGAGCCCGTACTGCTGAGCCTGCGGCGCCTGGCCGAGGCCGAGGAATCCAACCGCCGCTTCAGGGAGGGCAGCTAGTGCCGTGACCGGCGATGTTTGCCCGTCAAGGAGCGTCGTCCGGTGCGTGCGATCGCAAGGCGGCCGGAAGTCTTTGTAGCGGAGCTACCAGGACTTTTGGCCAACGCCGCGAGCGTGCGTGCTGGGCGGTGCGACAGGGCAAAGCTTGCCGGGAGGGGCACTAGCCCACCCCGCCGCCCCAGCCCCGGCACGACGGACGGAGTCCGGCGCAGCCGGGCGAAGCCCGGGAGGCCCGCCAGGGCCGAGCGGTGCGAGCACGGCGTCAAAAAGAGGTCGTGGGTGAGACGGGCGGATAGCAAAAAGGGCCCGGCGCCGGTGGCGTTGGGCCCTTCTTCTCTTCGTGTACCCCCGACCGGATTCGAACCGGCGCTACCGCCTTGAGAGGGCGGCGTGCTAGGCCGCTACACAACGGGGGCCTGTTCTGCGGGTGAAGCGGATACTGCGCTGGGGTACCAGGACTCGAACCTAGACTAAATGAACCAGAATCACTCGTGCTGCCAATTACACCATACCCCATGGTGTGTCAAGTACCCCCGACCGGATTCGAACCGGCGCTACCGCCTTGAGAGGGCGGCGTGCTAGGCCGCTACACAACGGGGGCCCTAGCGAAGTCCCGTACGGGACCAGTACCCCCGACCGGATTCGAACCGGCGCTAC
This sequence comes from Streptomyces sp. NPDC059373, assembly GCF_042751495.1. Classification (NCBI taxonomy): domain Bacteria; kingdom Bacillati; phylum Actinomycetota; class Actinomycetes; order Kitasatosporales; family Streptomycetaceae; genus Streptomyces; species Streptomyces sp. NPDC059373. The sequence continues at coordinate 69,900 of NZ_JBHYXC010000027.1, forward strand.
CGCCTTGAGAGGGCGGCGTGCTAGGCCGCTACACAACGGGGGCTTGCACTGCGAAAGTGATGCGCTGGGGTACCAGGACTCGAACCTAGACTAACTGAACCAGAATCAGTCGTGCTGCCAATTACACCATACCCCACCAAAACTCAACCCCCACTTTGGGGGGTTTTGTTTGGTTACGCTTTCCGGTCCGGCCTTTCGGCCCGCTCGGGCGGCGCAGGAAGAACATTACCCGATCGGAGACGGGGCTCCAAAACGGGTATCGGCCGTCAGGATCCCGGGCAGTTGCCCCAGGTCCGTGATACGCCGCAGGTCGGGCGGGGCGGGCGCCCGGCCCGCCCGGTCCAGCCAGACGCCGAGGAGGCCGGCCGCGTCGGCGCCGCGTGCGTCGGTGTCGGGTTTGTCACCTACGTACGCCACCTCGCGCGGCGGCAGCCCGAGCGCGTCGCAGGCGGCGAGGAAGGCCTCGGGGGCGGGTTTGGCGTGGCCGAGCTCGTCGGAGCAGAGCAGGCATTCGAAGCGGTCGCGGAGGCCGAGCCTGCGGAGCTTGGGCTCCTGCTGGGCCACGCTGGAGTTCGAGAGCACGCCGTGCCGGTAGGCGGGGGTCAGCGCGTTCAGGGTCGGCAGGACGTCCGGGAAGGCCGTCGCGGCGGACGCCTCGAAGTGCGCCCGGTAGCCGGCGAACCACGCGTCGGCCTCGGCGTCGTCCATGGAGTGGCGGCCCAGGAAGTCCCGGGCCCGCTCGCGGCGCTGCTCGGCGAAGGTCAGCTCACCGGCGAGGAAGCGGTCGTAGTGGAACTCCATCACCTCGCGCCAGAGGCCGAGGGCCTGCTCGGGGGATGCGTACCTCCCGAGCAGGCCCTCGGCCTCGAAGTGCGCGAGCGCGCCGTCGCGCTCGGCCCCGGTGTAGTCGAAGATCGTGTCGTCGATGTCCCAGAGCACGGCGCGGATCGGCACCGCCGTCAGCCGCCGAGCTTCGCGAGGGCGGCGTCGATGCGGGCCAGGGTGCGCTCGCGGCCGAGTACCTCGAGGGACTCGAAGAGCGGCAGGCCGACGGTGCGGCCGGTGACGGCGACCCGGACGGGGGCCTGGGCCTTGCCGAGCTTGAGGCCGTGGGCCTCGCCGGCGGCCAGGACGGCCTCCTTCAGCGACTCCGCGTTCCAGTCGGCGGCGGCCAGCTTCGTACGGGCCGTGCGGAGCAGGTCGGCGGCGGCAGCGGGGTCCTTCATCGCCTTCTGCCAGGAGGCCTCGTCCTCGGCCGGCTCGGGCAGGAAGAGGAAGTCGACGTTGGCGGTGATGTCGGACAGCACCGTCAGGCGGGTCTGGGCGTGCGGGGCGATGGCCTCCCACGCCGCCTGGTCGAAGTCCTCGGGCGCCCAGGGGGCATGCGGAGGCTTGAGCCAGGGGTCGCAGGCCTCGATGAAGGCCTTGAGGTCGAGGCGGCGGATGTGGTCGGCGTTGATCGCCTCGGCCTTCTTGAGGTCGAAGCGGGCCGGGTTGGCGTTGACGTCCTTGATGTCGAACGCCGCGACCATTTCGTCCATGGTGAAGATGTCCTGGTCCGCGGAGAACGACCAGCCCAGCAGGGCGAGATAGTTCAGCAGGCCGTGGGGCAGGAAGCCGCGCTCGCGGTAGAGGTTGAGCGAGGACTGCGGGTCGCGCTTGGAGAGCTTCTTGTTGCCCTCGCCCATGACGTAGGGCAGGTGGCCGAACTCGGGCACCAGCCCGTTCCCGACGCCGATCTCGGCGAGGGCCGCGTACAGGGCGATCTGGCGCGGGGTGGAGGACAGCAGGTCCTCGCCGCGCAGCACGTGGGTGATCTCCATGAGCGCGTCGTCGACCGGGTTGACCAGGGTGTAGAGCGGGGCGCCGTTGGCCCGGACGATGCCGTAGTCGGGCACGTTGTCCGGGGTGAAGGTCAGCTCGCCGCGCACCAGGTCGGTGAAGGTGATCGGCTGGTCGGGCATCCGGAAGCGGACGATGGAGCTGCGGCCCTCGGCCTCGTACGCGCCGATCTGCTCGGGGGTGAGGTCCCGGCAGTGGCCGTCGTAGCCGGAGGGGCGGCCGGCGGCGCGGGCGGCGTCGCGGCGGGCGTCGAGCTCCTCGGTGGTGCAGTAGCACGCGTAGGCGTGGCCGGCGTCCTGGAGCTTGCGGGCGACGTCCGCGTAGATGTCCATGCGCTGCGACTGGCGGTACGGCGCGTGGGGGCCGCCGACCTCGGGGCCCTCGTCCCAGTCGAGGCCGAGCCAGCGCATCGCCTCGAGGAGCTGGTTGTACGACTCCTCGGTGTCGCGGGCGGCGTCGGTGTCCTCGATGCGGAAGACCAGGGTGCCCTTGTGGTGGCGGGCGAAGGCCCAGTTGAACAGGGCGGTGCGCACCATGCCCACGTGGGGGTTGCCGGTCGGCGAGGGACAGAAACGTACGCGGACGGGGGAAACGGGGGAAACTGCTGCGCTAGCCACGCTTGATCACCTTGTTGGTGAGAGTGCCGATGCCTTCGATGGTGACGGCGACCTCGTCGCCGATGTTGAGCGGTCCGACCCCGGCCGGGGTGCCGGTGAGGATGACGTCACCGGGGAGCAGGGTCATCGCCTCGGTGATGTTGACGATCAGGTCCTCGATGGAGTTGACCATCTGGCTGGTGCGGCCGGCCTGCCGCAGCTCGCCGTTGACGGTCGCGGTGATCGCCAGGTCCGAGGGGTCCACGCCGGTCTCGATCCAGGGGCCGAGCGGGCAGGAGGAGTCGAAGCCCTTCGCCCGGGCCCACTGCTTCTCGGCCCGTTGGGTGTCGCGGGCGGTGACGTCGTTGGCGCAGGTGTAGCCGAGGATCACGTCCTTGACGCGTTCGCGCGGGACCTCACGGCACATACGGCCGATGACCACGGCCAGCTCGGCCTCGTGGTGCACCTCGCTGGAGAACGTGGGGTACACGATCGGGTCGCCCGGGCCGACCACGGAGGTGGACGGCTTGAAGAACGCCCAGGGCGAGGGCGGCACCTCGTTGCCCAGTTCCGCGGCGTGCTCGGCGTAGTTGCGGCCGATGGCCACGACCTTGCTGGGCAGTACGGGCGGCAGCAGCCGGACCTTGCTCAGCGGGACCTTCGTACCGGAGAGCTCGAAGTCGGCGAACGGGACGCCCTTGATGATGTCGAGGACGAGGCCGTCGGGCACGGAGTCCGTACCCTCGACCGCGCCGAAGGCGACATTGCCGTCGATGGAGAACCTGGCGATGCGCACGCTTTCCCTCACTGGGGTGACCGGAGATGGAAGCCCCAGCCTATTTGACGCGGGCGCGCGAGCCGGCGAACCTGCGGCGGCTCAGCCCTGATCGGGGAGGTTGACGAGCGTCGTGCGGCGGGGATTCGCCGTCTGCTGAGGCAGTGGACGTACCTCCACCGCTTCGGCGTCCGTGGCCGGCTCGGCCTCGAGCAGCGGCTCCGCGTCCTTCAGGTGGGCCAGGGTGGTGCGGCGCGGGTTGGCTATGGGACGCATCAGCATGGTCGTCTTCATGGGCCGGTCTGGACCTCGGGTATTCAGGGCGCACTATCGCGCCGATTGACGGCTTGCAACACGGTGTAAAGCGTCAGGTTAGTGGCGCCCATTCCCCCCACTCGGTGCCCGAGACAACCAGCGGGCTGTGATATTCCTCACCAATGGATGGACAAAACGACCGAGTCGGACAGTGGATCAAGGTCGTCCAATCCGGCATCCAGGACTTTTAGGGACTCTTCGCCCACGAGTGGGGTGGAAAGGGGCCCCGAACCCCCCTCGCGACTTGCGGGAATAACGTCCGAATTAGCCGACTATCCCCGATACCGTCACCGACAACGGGTGACCCGCCCAATGCGCTGAGTCACACATTCCGCTCAATGCGGCTCGAGCCTTGTTGCCGGATCCGGCACTGTGCTGGAATTCCCCGGACCGCCGCATCATCCGGCGCGCAGGGGGCGCGTTCGGCCACCGAGCGGCGGCGAACAGGGCACCCGCCGGGGAGGGTGGGGCTCCCGAACTCGACACCGTCCTGCCGCCCGCGCGGCGGACGCCTGGTCCAGAGGTTGCGACGCTAGTGCAGGGACGTTTCAAGAGGGATGGCGGCGCTGCGGGCGGCGACCCGGAGCAGCGTGGTGGGACCGATCACGGCCCATCACCGCGCCGGACGAACGAAACCGCAGAAGCCGGGACCACGGGCGCGCAACCTAGCGCGGGCCCGCTCCGCGGCACGGGTACGGGCCCCAAGCACGGCTCGCGCATTGCCATGCGCAACTGGCGCATCAGCACGCGTCTGGTGTCGCTGCTCGCGCTGCCGGTCGTCGCGGCGACGTCTCTGGGTGCCCTGCGCATCCAGAGCTCGCTGGACAACGTCACCCAGCTCGGCAACGTGCAGACGCTGACCGACCTGACCGAGCAGGCGACCAAGCTGGCCGCCGCGTTGCAGGAAGAGCGCGACAGCTCCGCCGGCCCGCTGAGCGGCAAGAACCGCAACACCGGGAACGACACGGTCATCGCCAAGCGCGAGGCGACCGAGCGGGCGAAGACTGCCTTCATCGCCGCCAGCAACAACGGCATCCCGCAGGACCTCACCGGTGTGAGCGCCTCGCTGGTCGCGATCAACAAGCAGCTCGGCACGCTCAAGGACATCCGTGCGAACGCCTACACGGACGAGAACTACATCTCGCAGACGGTCTCCGAGTACGACGATCTGATCACCCAGCTGCTCGGCCTCTCCGAGGAAATGGCCCAGGCCTCCGGCAACTCGGACATGATCAAGAGCACCCGTGCGCTGGCCGCCTTCTCGGCGGCCAAGGAGTACGACTCCATCCAGCGCGCCATGATCAGTGCCGCCCTCGCCAACGGCAACAACCTCCAGCCCAACGACTGGCGCTACCTCGACGGCGTCCACTCGGCCGAGGCGACCACGCTCAACCAGTTCCGGCAGATCTACGGCGAGGCAGCCACCACGGAACTGCTGTCGCCGCTGGACGCCGCCAAGAACGACACGATCCAGGCCGTCGACGAGCAGCAGGACCGCGTCGCGGCGACCGAAGAGGGCATCAAGAACATCACAGGCTCCTACCTGGACTGGGACGACAACGCCCGGACCAAGCTGGAGACGATGAAGAAGATCGAAGCCCAGCTGCTCAACGACATGACCCAGCAGGGTCTGAAGCTGCAGAACGCGGCCTCGCAGGAGGCGTACCTCAACGGCGCCATCATCCTGCTCGTGCTGGGCATCTCGGTCGTCGGCGCCTTCGTCGTGGCCCGCTCCATGATCCGCTCGCTGCGCCGGCTCCAGGAAGGTGCGCTGGACGTCGCCCAGAAGCGACTGCCCGAGCTGGTCAAGCACCTGTCGGAGTCCGACCCGCAGGACGTGGACACCTCGGTCGAGTCGATCGGTATCACCAGCCGCGACGAGATCGGCCAGGTGGCCCGGGCCTTCGACGAGGTCCACCGCGAGGCGGTCCGACTGGCCGCCGAGCAGGCGCTGCTGCGAGGCAACGTCAACGCGATGTTCACCAACCTCTCGCGCCGCAGCCAGGGCCTCATCCAGCGTCAGCTGAGCCTGATCTCCGAACTGGAGTCCCGCGAGGCCGACCCGGACCAGCTGTCCTCGCTCTTCAAGCTGGACCACCTCGCGACCCGTATGCGCCGGAACGGTGAAAACCTCCTGGTCCTCGCGGGCGAGGAGCCGGGCCGCCGCTGGACGCGGCCGGTCCCGCTGGTCGACGTGCTGCGCGCCGCGGCCTCCGAGGTGGAGCAGTACGAGCGCATCGAGCTGACCTCGGTGCCCGGCGCCGAAGTCACCGGCCGCATCGTCAACGACCTCGTCCACCTGCTCGCCGAGCTGCTGGAGAACGCGACGTCGTTCTCCTCGCCGCAGACGAAGGTGCGGGTCACCGGTCACGCGCTGCCCGACGGCCGCGTACTGATCGAGATCCACGACACCGGCATCGGCCTGTCCCCGGAGGACCTCGCCGACATCAACGAGCGGCTCGCCAACCCGCCGACGGTGGACGTCTCCGTCTCCCGCCGCATGGGCCTGTTCGTGGTCGGCCGGCTGTCCCTGCGACACGGCATCCGGATCCAGCTCCGCCCGTCCGACTCCGGCGGCACCACGGCGCTCGTCATGCTGCCGGTGGATGTCACCCAGGGCGGCGGCAAGGTCAAGCCCGGTGCTGCCGGCCGCGGCCAGCAGCCCGGTATGCCGGGTGGCCCCGGCGGTCCGGTCGCCGCGGGTCTGGGCGCCGGTCCCGGCAACGGCCAGGTCGGCCGTCCGCCGCAGCGTGGCCAGGTGCCGGCTTCCGAGCCGCGCCCCGCCCTCAACTCCGGCCCCGGCGGCCCCGGTTCGCCGCAGGGCCGCCCTGCGGGGTCCCGTCCGGCTCCCGCCCCCGGCGGTCCCGGTGGGCGTCACGCTCCGCAGCGTACGAACCCGAGCTGGGCGGAGTCCGGCCAGGACAACGGCCGCACCGCACCCCAGCCGCCGCAGCAGCCCCAGCAGCCCCAGCGCGGGGGCAACGCCCCGCAGCCGGCGTCCGCGGCGGCCGACCGGGCACGTGGCCACGAGGACGTCGAGTCCACGCAGGCCTTCGAGCGCCCGGACTTCGACAGCCTTCCGCACACCGGTCCGCAGCGCGGTTCGGGCAGCGGCCCGCGTCCGGCTCCGGCCGCCATGCCCGCTCCCGCGGCGCAGTCGGGTCCGGCCCCGGTCGCGGACTTCGGCACCGTCCCGCAGGGCCGTCCGCAGCAGGGCGGTCAGGGCCAGGGCGGGTTCACCCGCAGCGATGTGTTCCAGCAGCCGGGCACCGGTGGCCGTCCGGCCCCCGCGCCCACCCCGATGCCGCAGGCGCCCGCCCCGGCCCCGGCCCCGCAGCAGCAGCGGCCTCAGCCGAACCGTGGCGCGGAGCCCCAGCTGCCGCCCGTCGCGGAGCCGATGGCCCTGCCGCCGGCGCCGATGCGCGGTGACGAGCGCAGCCCGATATTCGAGGCCCTCGAGTCGGACTGGTTCCGCAGCGGCCGGGTCGAGCGGATGCAGCAGGTCCACGTGGAGAGCGGCCCGACCGCCCCCGCGCCCCAGCAGCAGCCCTCCGCCCCGGTGCAGCCGCAGCCGCGGCCCAACCAGGCGGCCCGGCCCCAGCAGGCACCGCCCCAGCGGACCCGCGCCGAACAGCCGCCGCAGCCCCAGCCGACGCAGCAGGCCCAGCCCCAGCAGCACACCCCGCCGCCGCGCCAGCAGCAGCCGCTGCAACGCCCCGGCACTTCGGCACCGCAGTACCAGAACCAGAACCAGAACGGTCAGCCGAACAACCAGCAGCAGTACCAGCCCACGCAGCCCCCGCGCCGCGAGACCCCGGCCTGGCGTCCCACGCCGAACGACGAGGTCTGGCAACGCGCCGAGCAGGTCCGCGAGCCGTCGGCCGGCGGGATCACCCCGTCCGGTCTGCCGCGCCGCGTACCGCGTGCCAACCTGGTCCCGGGGGGCGCCGCTCCCCAGCAGGCCCCCCAGGGTGGTCCGCAGGTCTCGCGGGCGCCCGACGACGTGCGCGGACGCCTCACCAACCTCCGACGCGGTATCCAGCAAGGACGTCAGGCCACCCCCGGCCCCGGCGACCGTGCCCCCGATAGTCAGTGGGGCGGCAACACTCACCAGCAGGAGCGTTAGTTGAGCACCATGAGCCAGGCGGCACAGAATCTGAACTGGTTGATCACGAACTTCGTGGACAACACCCCCGGGGTGTCCCACACCGTCGTGGTCTCCGCCGACGGCCTGCTGCTGGCGATGTCCGAGGGCTTCCCCCGTGACCGCGCCGACCAGCTGGCGGCCGTCGCCTCCGGTCTGACCTCGCTGACCGCGGGGGCCTCGCGGATCTTCGAGGGCGGCAGCGTCAACCAGACCGTGGTCGAGATGGAGCGCGGCTTCCTTCTCCTGATGTCCGTCTCCGACGGTTCCTCGCTGGCCGTGCTCGCACACCCGGAGTGCGACATCGGCCTCGTGGGTTACGAGATGGCCCTGCTCGTCGACCGGGCGGGCGCCGTTCTCACCCCCGATCTGCGCGCAGAACTGCAAGGCAGCCTGATGGGCTGAGCAAGCCTCACGTACCACCAGCAAGCACTGCCCTACGATTCGCGACCGCTTCCGCTCGATCCGGAGGACCCTGATGACACCGCCGCCCGCCTCGCCCGGCCCGTACGGCGCGCCCCACCATGCGTCGTACGGGGGCGAAGGCGACCAGCCGCTGGTGCGGCCGTACGCCATGACCGGTGGCCGCACCCGGCCGCGCTACCAGCTCGCCATCGAGGCGCTGGTCAGCACAAGCGCCGACCCGGGTGCGTACCAAGGGCTGCTCCCCGAGCACCAGCGCATCTGCCACCTGTGCCGCGAGCTCAAGTCGGTCGCGGAGATCTCGGCACTGCTGGCGATTCCGCTCGGCGTGGCCCGGATTCTGGTGGCCGACCTGGCGGAGGCCGGGATGGTCTCCATCCACCAGCCGAGCAGCAGCGAGGCCGGCGGACAGCCCGATGTGACCTTGCTCGAAAGGGTGCTCAGTGGACTTCGCAAGCTCTAGGCCCGGGCAGCAGGCGGCGTACGGTGGTCCGCCTGCGGCTCGTTCCACCACCTCGGCCAAGATCGTGGTGGCGGGCGGCTTCGGCGTGGGCAAGACCACGTTCGTGGGCGCGGTCTCGGAGATCAGCCCGCTGCGCACGGAGGCCGTGATGACCTCCGCGTCGGCCGGGATCGACGACCTGAGCCATGTCGCGGACAAGACCACCACCACGGTGGCCATGGACTTCGGCCGTATCACGCTGGACGACGACCTGATCCTGTACCTGTTCGGTACGCCGGGTCAGGACCGTTTCTGGTTCATGTGGGACGACCTGGTGCGCGGTGCCATCGGCGCCGTGGTGCTGGTCGACACCCGCAGGCTGGCCGACTGCTTCCCGGCGGTCGACTACTTCGAGAACAGCGGGCTACCGTTCGTCATCGCCCTCAACGGCTTCGACGGACACCAGCCCTACCGTCCGGAGGAGGTGCGCGAGGCCCTGCAGATCGGCCCCGACGCACCGATCATCACCACGGACGCCCGGCACCGTGCCGAGGCGAAGAGCGCGTTGATCACGCTGGTGGAGCACGCGCTGCTCGCTCGCCTCAAGTAAGCATTCCAGTTTGCCAGTTGTGGCACGGACCGGCTGTGTCTTTTGACACGGCCGGTCCTTGTGTTCATAACGTTTCGACAGAGAATCAAACCGGCCATGAACACAAGCTGCGCCCGGACGGTTTCACAGAGCATTCATCTCTGCACAATTTGCCACAGCTTTACCCTTATGCCCGTTTTATAGAGCGCGATTTCCGAGCGTGGGAGTTCCTGCCCATCGTTTGTAGAGCACCCCCATGGCGTGCTGGAATTCGTGGAACCCGACAGTAGTAACGGCCCCATCAGTGCCGTCGCCGAGAGGTTGTTGGTCGAGTGAGGAACACAAGGCGAGCAGAGCCGGGTCCCGCGGACCATCCGCGCGGCAACTTCACCCCGCCTGCGCGATACGGGACGACGGCCCCTGCGGCAGCGAACGAGCCGGTCAGTGAGGCGCCGGGCGATCCGGGCAGCCGCTTCGCCATGCGCAACTGGCGGGTGGCCACGCGCCTGAACGCCATCCTCCTCATCCCGGTGCTCGTCGCTCTCGTCTTCGGCGGCTTCCGGGTGCAGAGCTCGGTGCAGACCTGGCAGAAGGCCGACGACGCGGTCCGTACGGCGGAGGTGGTCCGCACCGCGGCCGCCTACGGCTTCGCACTCAACAACGAGCGCGACCTCTCGGTGGTTCCGCTGTTGCAGGGCGACACCAAGAGCAAGACGGTGACCCAGGTCCGCGCGGCGACCGACGCGGCCAAGGTGACCTTCGACAAGGCCGTCGCGCAGATGCCGAACACCGACAGCCTCCAGCGCCGTATCAAGACGGTCCGGGACGGCGAGAAGAAGCTGGCCCCACTGCGGGCCGTCGCCTACACCAACAAGGTGTCCGGCGTGCAGACCGAAGAGGGCTACATCGCCGTCCAGCACCCGCTCATGGAGCTGGCCAACGAACTCGGCTTCGGCACCACCAACATCGCCGCCTACGGCCGCACCCTCTACGCCATCTCGCTGACCCAGGCCGCCGAGTCGCTGACCCGCTCCATCGGCACGCACATCCTGGTCGAGGACCGCAGCAAGCTCGCCAAGGGTGAACTCACCACCCAGCTGACCTCCTTCGCCTCGTACGCCTATCTGCAGCAGATCGCGATCGAGGAGTACAAGGGCGGCGGCACCCCCGCCGACCTGCAGCGGCTGACGACCGAAGAGGCCGCGGCCACGAAGAAGGGCACCGCCCAGGCCAAGCAGGCCGCCGAGCAGGCCGCCGCCGCGGGCCAGACCTTCGTCGCCCCGCCGAGCATCACGAACATGATCAAGCTCATAGCCTCCGGCGCCTCGCCCAGCGTGCTGAAGACCCAGGGCGTCACCGCCGAGTCCTGGTTCGCCGCCTCGACCCTCGGCTTCGACGCCTACCGCAACATCCAGAAGGACCTGGCCGACTCGGCCTACAACGACTCGCAGGACATCGCGAACAGCGCCCGCACCGACGCCATCGTCAACTCGGCCGTCGTGCTGGTCGCGCTGATCATCGCCTTCATCGTGGCCGCCATGATGGCCCGCTCGATGAGCAACAGCATGCGCCGCCTGCGCAACGGCGCCTTCGAGGTCGCCGAACAGCGCCTGCCCGCCCTGGTCGACCAGCTGTCGCGTACGGAGCCGGGCCGGGTCGACACCCGCATCCAGCCCATCCCGATCAACTCCCAGGACGAGATCGGCGAGGTCGCCCGCGCCTTCGACCAGGTGCACCGCGAGGCCGTCCGGCTCGCCGCCGAGCAGGCACTGCTGCGGGGCAACGTCAACGCGATCTTCACCAACCTCTCGCGCCGTAACCAGGGCCTCATCCAGCGCCAGCTCACCCTGATCACCGAGCTGGAGAACAACGAGGCGGACCCGGACCAGCTCGAGAACCTCTTCAAGATGGACCACCTCGCCACCCGCATGCGGCGCAACGGCGAGAACCTCCTGGTCCTCGCCGGCGAGGAGCCCGGCCGCCGCTGGAACCAGCCGGTCCCGCTGGTCGACGTGCTCCGCGCGGCGGCCTCCGAGGTGGAGAGCTACGAGCGCATCGAGCTGGTCGGCATCCCGGAGACCGAGATCCACGGCACCGCCGTGACCGACATGGTCCACCTGCTGGCCGAGCTGCTGGAGAACGCCACCACCTTCTCCTCCCCGCAGACCAAGGTCCGGGTCACCGCGACCCGGCTGCCCGACGGCCGGGTGATGGTCGAGATCCACGACAAGGGAATCGGCCTCACCGCCGAGGACTTCGCGGACATCAACCACAAGCTGGCCGACCCGCCGACGGTGGACGCCTCCATCTCCAAGCGCATGGGCCTGTTCGTGGTCGGCCGGCTGGCCGACCGGCACGGCATCCGCGTCCAGCTCCGCCCCTCCGGCGAGCAGGCCGGCACCACCTCGCTGGTCATGCTCCCCGAGCCGATCACCCACGGTGGCGGCGGCGAGGAGATGCTGGCCCCCGAGGACGACTTCACCGTGTCCCGGATCGTCCCGCAGCACGACGAGACGTCGGAGTTCGCCGCCTACGCGCCGACCGCCGCCGAGCTCGGCTTCGACGACTCCCGCTACGACATCCAGGTCCCGGACGACGCCCGCTCCCTGGACCCCGTGGGCCGCTCCCTGATGCGCGAGGAGCGCCGCGCCCAGCTGGAGGCCAACACCGGCGAGCGCGAGCCGGAGGAGGCCGCGTACGGGCAGGCGTACGGGCAGCCCTACGAGCCGCAGCCCTACGCCTCGAACGGCTACGAGTCCAACGGCTACAGCGAGCACTCCTACAGCGAGCAGCCCTACGCCGCCCCGCAGCCCTACGAGGAGCCCGCGACCGCCGCGTACCAGGACGACTGGCCGCAGCCGACGCCGCAGGTCCAGCAGTCGTACGGCGATCCGCAGCCCCAGCCGCAGACGCAGCCCTACGAGTCCAACGGCTACGGCTACCAGGAGCAGCAGCCGCAGGAGGCGCCGCAGCCGCCGTACCAGCCGCAGGCCGTTGATTCCTCCCCAAGCGCCCCCTTTGGGGCCCCGGAGAGCGTAGGCTTCGAGCGACCGGGCCCCACCTCGAGCGTGTCCAACTCGCTGACCGACGCCGGCCTGCCGCGTCGTGACCGCAGCGGCTGGACACAGCCCGAGGAGACTCCTTCGGCGGCGGTCCCAGCGCAGGTGCAGGACGACACCTCGTCGTGGCGTTCGGCGAACGACCAGAACTGGCAGCGGGCCGAACAGGCCCGCGAGCCCAAGGCGGGCGGGGTCACCCCCTCCGGCCTGCCCCGGCGGGTCCCCAAGGCCAACCTGGTCCCGGGCACCGCCCAGCAGACTCCGCAGAGCGGCCCCCAGGTCTCTCGCAACCCGGAGGACGTCCGTGGCCGGCTGAGCAATCTGCGGCGCGGCGTCCAGCAGGGACGCACTGCGGGAACTGACACGAACGGCCAGGGCTTCGGCCCCAATCACCAGGAGCGTTAGTTGAGTCCGATGAGCCAGGCGGCACAGAACCTGAACTGGTTGATCACCAACTTTGTGGACAACACCCCCGGGGTGTCCCACACGGTTGTGGTCTCTGCCGACGGCCTGCTTCTCGCGATGTCCGAGGGCTTCCCGAGGGACCGGGCGGACCAGCTCGCCGCGGTCGCCTCGGGCCTGACCTCGCTGACCGCCGGCGCCTCCCGCATCTTCGAGGGCGGCAGCGTCAACCAGACGGTCGTGGAGATGGAACGCGGCTTCCTCTTCATCATGTCCGTCTCCGACGGTTCCTCGCTGGCCGTGCTCGCACACCCCGAGTGCGACATCGGCCTCGTGGGCTACGAAATGGCCCTGCTCGTCGACCGGGCAGGGTCGGTACTCACACCCGATCTGCGCGCTGAATTGCAGGGCAGCCTGCTCAACTAACGGACAGGCATGCGGACGTGTCTGAGTACCCATAGGGTGCTCAGACGCGTCGACCCAGCTGGAGGAGGAACCGTGGCAACGCCCCCAGGCGGAGATGAGTACGGCAATCCGCAACAGCAGCCGCCCTACAAGCGGTTCAACTTCCCCTCGGCTCCGAGCCAGGAGCCCGTCCCCGGTGCTCATGGTGCCCAGCCACGCCAGCCGCAACACCGGCAGCCGAGGATCCAGCCGTACCAGCCTCCGCAGGCTCCGCCTCCGCAGTCGACACCTCCCACCTCACGGGGCGGGTCGTCCCGGGCGGGCCGCCCCACACCGGTCGGTTCCGACCAGCAGCCGCTGGTCCGTCCGTACGCCATGACCGGTGGCCGGACCCGGCCGCGCTACCAGCTCGCCATCGAGGCACTGGTCAGCACCACGGCCGAACCGGCGCAACTGCGGGGGCAGTTGCCGGAGCATCAGCGGATCTGCATCCTCTGCCGGGAGATCAAGTCGGTCGCGGAGATCTCCGCGCTCCTCTCCATCCCCCTCGGCGTTGCCCGAATCCTCGTCGCCGACCTGGCCGAGGCCGGCCTCGTCGCTATCCACCAGCCCGGTGGCGACGAAGCCTCGGGCGGCCAGCCAGACGTGACACTGCTCGAAAGGGTGCTCAGTGGACTTCGCAAGCTCTAGCGGTCCTCCAGCTCGCTCAACCACCTCCGCGAAGATTGTGGTGGCGGGCGGCTTCGGCGTGGGTAAGACCACGTTCGTCGGTGCCGTATCGGAGATCAACCCGCTGCGCACCGAAGCCGTGATGACGTCGGCATCCGCCGGTATCGACGACCTGACGCACGCGCCGGACAAGACCACGACCACCGTGGCCATGGACTTCGGCCGTATCACGCTCGACGAGGACCTGATCCTCTACCTGTTCGGCACCCCGGGCCAGGACCGTTTCTGGTTCATGTGGGACGACCTGGTGCGTGGCGCGATCGGTGCGGTCGTGCTCGTCGACACCCGCCGGCTCGCCGACTGCTTCCCGGCGGTCGACTACTTCGAGAACAGCGGCCTGCCGTTCGTCATCGCCCTCAACGGCTTCGACGGCCAGCAGCCCTACAAGCCCGAAGAGGTCCGCGAGGCCCTGCAGATCGGCCCCGAGGCGCCGATCATCATCACCGACGCCCGCCACCGCGGCGAGGCGAAGAGCGCGCTGATCACGCTGGTCGAGCACGCGCTGATGGCACGGCTGCGGTAGCCCCGGCGGTACGACGCGAAAGGCCCCGCACGCTGTGTGCGGGGCCTTCGCGCTGCTGTGGTGACGGTCAGCTGCGCCAGCTGTGCGGGGCGGCGAAGCCGGACTGCCGCTCCAGCCGGCGCCAGCCGGCCACGGAGCGCGGCTTGACATAGTCCTCGGTGTCCTGGCCGGTCGCCGCCGCGCGGGCCAGCAGGACCGCGGTCAGGGCCGCCAGCTCCTCGTCGCTGGCCTGGCCCTTCTCGACACGGACGAACGTGCTGTCAGTAGGGGTGCTCACAGTGGTCGTTCTCCCTTACTGGGGCGGGTTGCCGTGCTTGCGCGACGGCAGGTCGGCGTGCTTGGTGCGCAGCATCGCGAGCGAGCGGATGAGGACCTCTCGGGTCTCCGCCGGGTCGATCACGTCATCCACCAGGCCACGCTCAGCGGCGTAGTAAGGGTGCATGAGCTCGCTCTTGTATTCCTTGACCATCGCGATCCGCATGGCGTCGGGGTCGTCGGCCTCGGCGATCTGCTTGCGGAAGATGACGTTGGCGGCGCCCTCTGCGCCCATCACCGCGATCTCGTTGGTGGGCCAGGCGTAGGTGAGGTCGGCACCGATGGACTGGCTGTCCATGACGATGTACGCACCTCCGTAGGCCTTCCGCAGGATCAGTGAGATCCGGGGCACGGTGGCGTTGCAGTACGCGTACAGCAGCTTGGCGCCGTGCCGGATGATGCCACCGTGCTCCTGGTCGACGCCCGGTAGGAAGCCGGGGACGTCCAGAAGAGTGACGAGCGGGATGTTGAAGGCGTCGCACATCTGCACGAAGCGGGCGGCCTTCTCGCTGGCCTCGATGTCGAGGACGCCGGCGAGGGAGGCGGGCTGGTTGGCGATGATGCCGACGACCTGGCCGTCGAGGCGGGCCAGGGCGACGATGATGTTGGTCGCCCAGCGCTCGTGGATCTCCAGGTAGTCGCCGTCGTCGACGAGCTCCTCGATCACCTTGTGCATGTCGTAGGAGCGGTTGCCGTCCGCCGGGACCAGGTCCAGCAGCACGTCGCCGCGCCGGTCGGCGGGGTCGGACGTGGGGGCGGCGGGCGGGTTCTCCCGGTTGTTCTGCGGGAGCATCGACAGCAGGTAGCGGACCTCTTCGATGCAGGTCTGCTCGTCGTCGTACGCGAAGTGCGAGACACCGGAGACCTCGGAGTGGACGTCGGCGCCGCCGAGGCCGTTCTGGGAGATCTTCTCGCCGGTCACGGCCTGGACGACGTCCGGGCCCGTGATGAACATCTGCGAGGTCTCGCGGACCATGAAGACGAAGTCGGTCAGCGCCGGGCTGTAGGCCGCGCCGCCCGCGCACGGGCCGAGCATCACGGAGATCTGCGGGATGACGCCGGAGGCGCGGGTGTTGCGCTGGAAGATGCCGCCGTAGCCGGCGAGCGCGGAGACGCCCTCCTGGATACGGGCGCCGGCGCCGTCGTTGAGCGAGACCAGGGGGGCACCGGCCGAGATGGCCATGTCCATGATCTTGTGGATCTTGGTGGCGTGGGCCTCGCCCAGCGCCCCGCCGAAGATCCGGAAGTCGTGTGCGTATACGAAGACCGTGCGGCCGTGGACGGTGCCCCAGCCGGTGATCACTCCGTCGGTGTACAGCCTCTTCGCCTCCAGGCCGAAGCCGGTGGCGCGGTGCCGGCGCAGCGGCTCGACCTCGTTGAACGAGCCCTCGTCGAGGAGCAGGTCGATACGCTCGCGAGCCGTCAGCTTGCCCTTGGCCTTCTGGGCCTCGGTGGCACGGTCGCTGGGTCCACGCCGGACCTGCTCGCGGATGGCGTGCAGTTCTGCCACCCGGCCACGGGCGTCGTTCGCCTCGGCTGCGGGCTCGGCCGGCACTTCGTCCAAAACGGTCATGACATCGACCTTACGAGCGATGCCCCTCAAAAATCGGCGTCGACTCCGCACAGACTCCGACCCCACTTCATGGAGCATCTGGACAGAACCAACACAAGAAAGGCCCCGCGCGATGGGCGCGGGGCCGATTCTTTGTATCGTTCGTCCTACTGGGCGTTACCTCCCGGCAACAGCCGCGCCAAGTGCGAGGACACGGCGAGCGTCCTCCACATGGAGGTTCTCGATCATCCGTCCGTCGACCGTGACGACGCCCCGACCCTCTGCCTGGGCCTCCTCGAAGGCGGCGATGATGCGGCCGGCCTTGTCGATTTCCTCCTCCGAGGGCGCGAAGGCGTTGTTGCAGATCTCCACCTGCTTGGGGTGGATCAGCGTCTTGCCGTCGAAGCCGAACTGGCGGCCCTGTACGCACTCCGCCTCGAAGCCGGTCAGGTCGGTGACGTCGTTGTAGACCCCGTCCAGGATCACCTTGCCGGCCGCCCGGGCGGCCAGGAGGGCGAGGGACAGCCCGGTGAGCAGCGGGGCCCGGCCCGGGACGTGCTCGGCGTGCAGCTCCTTGGCGAGGTCGTTGGTGCCCATGACCAGGACGGTGAGCCGCTCGCTCGCCACCGCGATCGCGCGGGCGTCCAGCATCGCCTGCGGGGTCTCCACCATGGCCCAGATCGCCGTCCGGTCCGGGGCCCCGGCGGCTTCGAGGGCCCGCTCGACGGCGTGCACCGTCTCCGGCGAGTCCACCTTGGGGACCACCACGGCGTCCGGGCCGGCCTCGGCGGCGGCCCGCAGGTCGTCCTCGTGCCAGGGGGTGCCGGGGGAGTTCACCCGGATGGTGACCTCCCGGTAGCCGTACTCGCCGGAGGCGGCCGCGGCCGCGACGCGCTTGCGGGCATCGGCCTTGGCGTCGGGGGCGACGGAGTCCTCCAGGTCGAGGATCAGCGCGTCCGTCGGGATGGTCTTGGCCTTCTCCAGGGCGCGCTCGTTGGCGCCGGGCATGTAGAGCACGGACCGGCGGGGCCGGAGGATGGCGTTGGCGTCGGTCATGTCAGCTCTGCTCCTTGTACGCGTCCTTGTACGCGGCTTCGTACGCCTCGGCCAGCTCGGGGTCCCGGGCGGAGAGTGCGTCGGCCAGCTCGACGACCACCCGGCACTGCTTGAAGGTGGCGTCGTCCTGCATCTTCCCGTCGATCATCACCGCTCCGGTGCCGTCGCCCATGGCGTCGATCACCCTGCGGGCCCACGCGACCTCGGCGGGGTCCGGCGAGAAGACCTTCTTGGCGATGTCGATCTGCACCGGGTGCAGGCTCCAGGCGCCGACGCAGCCCAGGAGGAAGGCGTTGCGGAACTGGTCCTCGCAGGCGAGGGTGTCCTTGATGTCCCCGAACGGACCGTAGTACGGCAGGATCCCGTGGGCGGCGCAGGCGTCGACCATGCGGGCGATGGTGTAGTGCCACAGGTCCTGCTGATAGGTCAGCCGGGGCAGGTCGAGGTCGGGGCGCTTGGGGTCCTCGCGGACCAGGTATCCCGGGTGCCCGCCGCCCACGCGGGTGGTCTTCATGCGCCGGCTCGCCGCGAGGTCGGCGGGGCCGAGGGAAATGCCCTGCATGCGGGGGCTGGCCCCGGCGATCTCCTCGACGTTCGCCACTCCCCCGGCGGTCTCCAGGATCGCGTGGACCAGGATGGGGCGGTCGATGCGGGCCTTCGCCTCGAGCTGGGCGAGGAGCCGGTCCACGTAGTGGATGTCCTCGGCGCCCTCCACCTTGGGCACCATCACGACGTCCAGCTTGTCCCCGATCTCGGTGACCAGCGTCAGCAGGTCGTCCAGCGCCCAGGGCGAGTCCAGGCTGTTGATCCGCGTCCACAGCTGCGTCTCGCCGAAGTCGGTGGCCTTGGCGATCCGCACCAGGCCCTCGCGCGCGGCCTCCTTGCGGTCGGCCGCGACGGCGTCCTCCAGATTGCCGAGCAGGACGTCCACCTTCGCCGCGATGGAGGGGACCTTCGCCGCCATCTTCTCGTTGCTCGGGTCGAAGAAGTGGATCATCCGCGACGGCCGGAACGGCACCTCCCGTACGGGGTCAGGAGCCCCCACGGCCAGCGGTCGGAAGAAGTCCTTCGCGGAACGCATGCGATCTCCCAGGTCGGTTCGAGGGTGGGGAGCGTACGGCCGACACTTTATGGCCGCGGGGGTGATTACGTTACTGGTCAGTACGTGTGCTGTTGGTCACCGGCGCTTCGGTACGGTCGCTGTCATGTCTGCCACCGCATCCGTGCACTCCCTGACGTATTACCCCGTGAAAGGCTGCGCCGGCGTCTCCGTCGCCGTGGCGGATGTCACGGAGACCGGCCTGGACCACGACCGTACGTTCATGGTCGTGAGCGAGGAGGACGGCGCCTTCCGCAGCCAGCGCAACGACCCGCGGCTCGCCGTCGTCGGGGTCGAGGTGCTCGACGAGGGCAAGCGGCTGCGGCTGACGGCCCCGGGGGCGGACGCGCTGGACCTGGACGTGGCCCTGGACGGCGAACGGCGTGAGGTCAGCCTCTTCGGGCGGCCCATGGGTGAGGCCGTGGACCAGGGGCCGCGCGTCGCCGACTGGTTCTCGGGCTTCCTGGGCGCCCCTTGCCGCCTGGTGCGGGTACGCCCCGGCTTCGACCGCGACGGCTGGGGCGAACACTCCCCCGGAGCTTCGCCTGGGAGGTACCCCCACGGCAAGGTCAACTTCGCGGACGCCCACGCCCTCTCGGTCACCTCCCTCGCCTCCCTCGACGCGCTCAACGCGCGCATCCTCGAGCGCGGCGCCGACCCCGTGCCCATGGACCGCTTCCGCCCCAACATCGTCATCACCGGCTGGCCCGACCCCCACACCGAGGACCGCTTCCGCCACATGACCCTCGGCACGGTCGGCCTCGGCTACTCCGTCCGCGCCATGCGCTGCGCCGTGCCGATGGTCGACCAGGCCACCGGTCGTACCGCCGGCCCCGAGCCGATCCGCACCCTGGCCGGCTACCGCCGCGAGCCGGACTACGACGGCAAGGTGAGCTTCGCGACCAAGGCGGCGGTGCTGCGGGCCGGGGCGATCGCGGTCGGCGACGAGGTGCACGTTCAGGTCTGGGAGGACGGCGTCCAGCGGTAGGTCAGCTGCGGGAGGTTCTCCATGTTGGCGCTGCCGTCGTTGGTCTCGGTGACGGTGAAGCCGTGGCGTTCGTAGAAGGCGCGCGCGTCGGTGTTCTGCCGGAACACATGCAGGGACAGGCCCGCGGGACTGTGCCGCCTGACCTCGTCCAGCAGCAGAGTGCCGATGCCCTGGCGGCGGGCGTCCGGGAGCAGATAGAGCTGGTCCAGCAGATCCTCGTCCTCCAGCGCCGCGAAGCCGAGCGCTTGTCCATCCCGCTCGGCCAGCCAGACGCGGCACTCCTTGAGCACGACGTTCTCCACCCACCGCTGCACTTCGGCATCACTGCGCTTGCGGGGCGGCAGGTACGGCATGGTCGCCTCCCGCGAGGTGATGTGGATGCGGGCGATCGCGGCCGCGTCGGCGGGGGTCGCGGGCCGAATGCGGGGCGTCGTCGTCACGTCAGAATCCCCCCACACATCCGCAGGCGCCCACCGCGCGGCACGACGGCCGGAGGCCGGCGCAGCGGCCCGAAGCCCGCGCAGCGGCGCGAGGGACGCAAGGAGAAGGGGCGGGCATGGTCGCCTCCCGCGAGGTGATCTGGATGAGGGCGATGGCGGCCGCGTCGGCGGGGGTCGCGGGCCGAATGCGGGGCGTCGTCGTCACGTCATGAACGTATGGCAGCATGCGCGGGTGAGCGAACGAATAAGGCTGGTCATCTTCGACTGCGACGGCGTCCTCGTCGACAGCGAGCGGATCGCCGTGCGCGTCCTGACCACCATGGGCCCGGAGTTGGGCTGGACGCTCACCGAGGCCGAGATCATCAGCCGCTTCATCGGCCGCGATGCCCGGGCCATGTCCGACCAGGTCACCGAACGCCTCGGCCCCGGCACCGCCGAGCCCTGGCTGGCCCGGTTCCGCGAGCTGCACGCCGAGTTCGTGGACGCCGGGCTCACCGTGGTCGACGGCATCCGTCAGGCGCTGGCCGGGGTCGCCGCCCTCGGGCTGCCCACCTGCGTCGCCTCCAGCGGCGGCCACGCCAAGATGCGCCACACCCTGGGCCGTACGGGCCTGTACGACACCTTCGCCGGCCGCATCTTCAGCGCCCAGGACGACCCCGAGGTCACCGTCGGCAAGCCCGCGCCCGACCTCTTCCTCCACGCCGCCCGCACGATGGGCATGGACCCGGCCGCCTGCGTCGTCGTCGAGGACAGCCGCCCGGGCATCCTCGCCGCCCGGGCCGCCGGCATGCGTTCCTTCGGCTACGCGGGCGGGATCACCCCGGCCGCGTCGCTCGAAGGCCCGGACACGGTCGTCTTCGACGACATGCGGAAGCTGCCGGAGTTGCTGAGCGAATGATCACGATCCCGGCCGAGCGCCACCTCGTACGGATCCGTCGATCGATCCCCCACGCCGATCCGATCGAGGGCTTCGTTCTCGACGTGAGCGAATCCTGGACCCTGCTCGCCCGGTGCGTCGACCTCCGGCTCGACGGTTGGACCGCGGTCCGTACTGCCGACATCACGCGCGTCAAGCGGCTCGGTGGCGGTGACTCGATGACTGTGCGGGTCCTCGATGCCTGCTGGATCGGCGCCCCGGTCGGCTTCGGCCGCAAGACCCTGCGCCTCCACGAGGTCGACCTGGACGCCGAATGGCACGACGCGCCACGCAAGCATCGCTTGAAGGACCTCACCCGGATCGACTGCGGCGGCCACTACGTCGAGACCCTGCGGGAGTTCGCGGGGGCCGTGCCTACCCCAGCGTGACGACCGCCCTGTGGGTGGCGCCCGCCGTGCCGGGGGTGACGGTCAGGGACAGGGAGGAGCCGGTGGAGTTGACGGTGACGGTGGAGTCCTTGGACGTGACGGCGGTGACGGCGCGGGCCCAGGTGAGGTCGATGGTGGTGGCCTCGCGCTTGGGGTCGGAGACGCAGATGGTCGCGGTGGAGCCGGTGACGCGGATGAGGACGCTCGCGGGGGCGGAGACGGTGACGGCGCCGACGGTGCCGGCGTACCAGAAGTTGATGCCGGTGTAGCCGAGGGAGGGGACGCTGACGCCCTGCTGGGTGTCGGTGTTGGCGAGGACGGTGAGCCAGGAGGTGGCGGCGGCGCGGGCGGCCGTGGTGGTCGTGGTGGCGCCGGGCATGAGGATGTAGGCGTAGGTGGCGGCGGCCGGGGCGGTGCCGTGGGGGAACCAGAGGGTGAGGTAGCGGCGGGTCAAGGACGTGGTGGCGCTGGTGGTGTTGATGTCGGACCAGGCGCCGGTACGGGCCTCGCGCAGGGCGTTGACGGTGGCGCCGCCGGGGAAGACGTAGCCGCCGAAGCCGCTGATCTGGGCCCATGTGGCCGAGGTGAAGGCGCCGGTCCAGCCGAGGGTGGTGGACTGGGCGGTGCCGTCGACGGTGAGGGCGTGGGTGCCGGAGGGCCCGAGGTTGCGGTTGTCGACGACGGTTTCGACGGCGGTGCCGTCGGTGCAGGTGATGCCCGCGCCGAGGCAGATGATCGAGTCGTCGACGCAGAACCACGACTTCTTCGCGACGAGGGTGCTGGACAGCCCCTTCACGTACTGGCCGATGGCCGCGTACTCGCCGTCGGTGGTGCCGCCGACCCACTTCACGTCGGGCCGGGCCGCGCCCCACGTACCGCCGGCGCCGTCGGCGAGGGCGAGCCTGGAGACGGTCGTGCCCGGGAGGCGGTAGGGGTCGACGGTGGGCCAGAAGGCGTCGCTGTACTGGCCGTTGGCGTAGGTGGAGCCCCACCAGTAGAGCATTCCGTCGCCGGTGTGCCAGCCGCGCAGGTTCTCGCCGTTGCCGTTCTCGTAGTACGTCATGCGGTTGGAGGCCATGCTGATGCTCGCCGCCCAGCCGGCACGGCGGTGGACGGCACGGTCCATGGACGGGAAGAGCCGGTGGGCGACCGGCTCTGCGGTGGCGGTGACGGAGGAGGTGGAGTTGATGGTCTGCAGGCGGTACAGGTCGGCGACGCCGAGCTTGGGGTCGGTGAGGACGGCGCTGTAGTAGTCGCGGGCGATCCAGCCCTTGACCAGGCCCTTCCAGGTGGCGCTCTCGGTGGCGGAGGCGCTTTCCGCGAGCAGCGCGACGGAGGAGATGATGCCGTGGCCGCGAAGGTGGTCGTCCAGCTGGGTGGCGGTGGCGTCGGAGATCTGGATGCCGCGGCTGATGGCGCGGCCGGCGACGCCGTCCATGACCAGGCCGTTGTAGATGAAGGGCGCGTACGCGGCCTGGACGGCGTCGAAGACGTTCTGGACGCCGCTGTCGGTGACCGCCCAGGTCGAGCCGGAGAGCAGGGCGAGCAGCCGGGCCAGGCCGTCGATCATCACGGCGCCGTACGAGCCGGTGTAGGGGACGTACGTGTGCTGGACGAAGGAGCCGTCGGCGTAGAGGCCGTCGCCGGTGGTGACGTACGGGAAGACGGGGGTGAGGGCGTCGCGGGCGGTGACGAGCTTGGCGGAGGACGTGGCGAGGATGCCGCGCAGCGCGAGGACGCGGCAGAGGTCGACGCGGTTGGCGCCGGTGCTGGTGCCGGAGTAGGTGGCGACGGCGGAGTCGGGGACGAAGTGGTCGACGGCGGCGACATAGTCGGCCAGTTGGGCCGACGACAGGGAGGGGTGGACGATCGTGGCGATGTCGAGCAGCTTCTGCGGCGAACCGATCTGCCAGTCCCACCAGTTGCCGTATGAGGTGGTGGATTCGTTGTAGGCCTGGGTGTAGAGGTGGTCCAGCCCCGTGATGACGTCGGCGAGCAGCGTCGAGTCGCCGGTCAGACCGGTGGCGGGCTGTGCGTAGGCCTGAGCCATCGTCAGGAGGCGTGCGTAACTTGTGGTGATGGAGCTGGACGTGCTGAGGGGCAGGTCGGACCAGAGGGAGCCGGTGGCGGGCGCCATGCTCGACCGGAAGGTCGTGGCGCTGGTGCCGAGGGCGGCGAGTTTGGTGGAGTAGGGGGCCGCGGTGGAGTCGAATCCGCTGCCGAGCATCAGGGTCTTCCAGCGCGTGCGGAGGGTGTCGTACGCGTCCGCCGCGAAGGCCGGCCCGGCGGCGGCGCCGGCCATGGGGAGGGCGAGGGCCGTACCGGCGAGCAGTTGGAGGATGGTGCGGCGGGACCAGGCGGGAGACATGTCGGGGGGACCTCCGGAGCCGGGTGAACGAGGAACGAAGAAGTGCGCGGTTTCTAGCACGTACGAACAGAGTGCAGCAATGGTCTGAACAACTTGGGCCGATTTTGATTGATCGATCAGAAACGTTCACCAACGATCCGACAAGGACTACACTCCAGGTCAGGGCCAGTAGTCGGAACGCCGAAAGAGGAGCTGGACCGCGTGCACGCCGAAGAACGACACCAGGCGATACTGCGCAGGCTGCGCGATCGCGGATCGCTGCGGGTGACCGACTTCGCGGAGGAACTGGGCGTCTCGCCCGTGACCGTACGCCGCGATGTCGAGACGCTCGCCGAGCGCGGGCTGATCGCCCGTGTGCACGGCGGCGCCGTCCTGCCCGAGACCCGGGCGGAGACCGCCGGACCGCCGGCCGAGACCGCCTTCCCCCTCGCGCCGCGGGCCCGGGCCGTGGCCCGCACCTTCGGCCTGATCGTCCCGGCCGCCGACTACTACTACCCCGAGGTGATCAAGGGCGCCCGCGAGGCGGCCGGCACCCTGGGGATCCGGTTGATACTCGGCATCTCGCAGTACAACCCGGCCGAGGAGCAGGCCCAGGCCCAGCGGATGCTCGACGACGGCATCGACGGCCTGCTGATCACCCCGTGCGGGGGCACGGAGGAACGCCGCTGGCTGGAAGGGCTGACCGTGCCGGTCACCCTCGTCGAACGCCGCCCCGACGACGACACGGCCGGTGTCGAGCGGGTCGTCTCCGACCATGTCTACGGCGCCCGGCTGGCCGTCCGCCACCTCGCCCACGCCGGCCGCCGCCGCATCGCCCTGGTCCTGCGCGGCAACACGCCCACCGCGCCCTGGGTCAAGGAGGGCTACCTCGCCGGGATGGCCGCCTCGGGCCTCGACGCCCCGGAGGACCTGCGCTTCGACTCGCCACCGCCCGAGACCGCCACCCAGGCCGAGCGCGACCGGCACATCGAGGCCTTCGTCGACGCCGTCACCGAACGGCGGATCGACGCCGCCATCGTCCACAACGACCACGACGCCATCCTGGTCCTCCAGCGGCTGCGCGCCCGGGGGCTCGCCGTCCCCGGCGATGTCGCGGTCGTCGCGTACGACGACGAGGTCGCCGCCCTGGCCGACATCCCGCTCACCGCCGTGGCCCCGCCCAAGCACGCCGTCGGTGCCGCCGCCGTGGAGCTGCTCGCCGCCCGCATCGCCGACCCCGACCGCCCCAAGCACCGGCTGGCCATCCTTCCCGAGCTGCACATCCGGGACTCGTCGAGTTCCTGACCCCGCCCCGCCCGACCGTCTTCGCCGGAGAACCCCTCATGTTCGAGATATCGCCCGAGGGGTTCAGCCTCGACGGCCGCCCCCTGCGCCTGCTGTCCGGCGCCATGCACTACTTCCGCACCCACCCCGACCAGTGGCCGCACCGGCTGCGCATGCTGCGCGCCATGGGCCTCAACACCGTGGAGACGTACGTCCCGTGGAATCTCCACGAGCCGCGCCCCGGCGCGTACGACTTCTCCGGCCTCGCCGACCTCGACGCCTTCCTGCGCGCCACCGCCGACGCCGGGCTGCACGCGATCGTCCGCCCGTCGCCGTACATCTGCGCGGAGTGGGAGAACGGCGGGCTGCCGTGGTGGCTGCTCGCCGACCGGGCGATGCGGCTGCGGGTGAGCGATCCGGCGTATCTGGCGCACGTGGAGCGCTGGTTGGACTGCGTGGTCCCGGTGATCGCACGGCACCAGGTGACGCGCGGCGGCAATGTGCTCATGGTGCAGATCGAGAACGAGTACGGATCGTACGGGTCCGATCGACCGTATCTGGAGCACCAGGCGGCGGCCCTGCGCGAACGCGGCATCGACGTACCGCTGTTCACCTCCGACGGGCCCGACGACTTCTTCCTGACCGGCGGCGCGCTGCCCGGACATCTGGCCACCGTCAACTTCGGCGACCGGGCCACGGAGGCGTTCGAGCGGCTGCGGGCCGTCCGGCCCGACGACCCGGCGATGTGCATGGAGTTCTGGTGCGGCTGGTTCGACCACTGGGGCGAGAAGCACACCGTGCGGGCGCCCGAGGACGCGGCCGCGACGCTGGCCGAGATCCTGGCCGCCGGGGCCTCGGTGAACATCTACATGGCGCACGGCGGCACCACCTTCGGCACCTGGGCCGGCGCGAACCGCGGCGGGCCCCGGCACGCGGGGGCGTACCAGCCGACCGTCACGTCCTACGACTACGACGCCCCGATCGACGAACGCGGCGCCCCGACGCCGAAGTTCTGGGCCTTCCGCGAGGTGCTGTCGCGGTACGCCGAGCTGGCTCCCCCGGAGCCGGAGGCGATGCCGCCGCTGCTGCCACCCGGGCGGGTGGAACTGCACGACCCGGTGCGGTTGTTCGACGTCCTGGACGCCGTGTCCACCGGGCCGGTCCACTCCCCCGTCCCGCTGTCCTTCGAGGAGCTGGGGATCGCGCACGGCCTGGTGCTGTACGAGGCGACGGTCCCGGGTCCGCGCCAGGCGTATCCGCTGACGGTGGAGGGGCTGGCCGACCGGGCGCACGTGTACGTGGACGGGCGGCAGGTCGCCGTACTGGAGCGGGACGGCCCCGAGGCCAGGGAGGCCACGGAGGTCGCGGTGGACGGCGAGGGCGTACGCCTGGGGCTGCTGGTCGAGTCGATGGGCCGGGTCAACTACGGGCCCGCGCTGGGCGACCGCAAGGGCGTCGCGGCCGTGCTGCACACCCAGCAGTACGTGCACGGCTGGACCATGCGCCCGGTCCCGCTGGACGGCCCGCTGCCCGAGCTGCCCTGGGGCGCCGTCGCCTCGGCGGGACCGGGGCCGGTCTTCCTCCGGGGCCGCCTGGAGGTCCGGGAGCCCGCGGACACGTATCTGGCCCTGCCCGGCGGCACCAAGGGCTACGTCTGGGTCAACGGTTTCTGCCTGGGCCGCTACTGGGACCGGGGGCCGCAGGTGACGCTCTACCTGCCGTGGCCGCTGCTGCGCGCGGGGCGCAACGAGGTCGTCGTGCTCGAGCTCGACGGCTTCGCCGGCGCGCCGGCGGTGGAGCTCCGTAGCCGGCCCGAGCTGGGCCGGACGGAGCGACCCTCGTGAACACGGCGCGCGGTTCGATCGTCGACACGGGCGCGCTGACGAAGGAGCTGGTCAGCGGACGGCTCAACGCCGTACTGGATGTCACGGACCCGGACTTCCTGCCGGCCGGCTCCCCGCTCTACGATCTGCCGAACGTCCTGCTCACCCCGCACATCGCGGGGTCCCTGGGCAACGAGCTGGCACGCATGGCCCAGGCCGCGATGGACGAGCTCGAACGCTTCGCCTCCGGGAACCCCTTCGCGGATCCGGTACGGCCCGACGCGCTCACGCGGTCCGCGTAACCGTCTCCGCGCGTAAACGACTCACGAACGGATACAAACACTCCATGTCGATCACGTCGGAAGAGATCGCGACCCAGCCGGACTGCTGGGAGCGGGCCGCTGAGCTGTCCACCGGTCTGACCGCCGAACTGCCCGCCCCGGGCGAGCGCGTGGCGGTCGTCGGCTGCGGCACCTCCTGGTTCATGGCGCAGGCGTACGCGGTGCTGCGCGAGCAGTACGCGGACCAGGGCGAGACGGACGCCTTCGCGGCCTCGGAGTTCCCGAGCGGGCGGGAGTACGACCGGATCGTGGCGATCACCCGTTCCGGCACCACCACCGAGGTCCTGAAGGTGCTCAGGGACGTCTCCGGTACGACCCACACCACCGCGATCATCGGCGACCCCGACACCCCGATCGCGGCGCCGAACCTCGTGAACGACCTCGTCGTGCTGGACTTCGCCGACGAGAAGTCGGTCGTCCAGACCCGGTTCGCGACCAGCGTGCTCGCGCTGCTGCGCACCCACCTCGGCCACGACCTCGCCCCCGCCGTCGCCGACGCGCGGCGGGCGATCGCCGAGCCGCTCCCCGAAGGGCTGGTGGGCGCCGAGCAGTTCACCTTCCTCGGCACCGGCTGGACGTACGGCATCGCGCTCGAAGCCGCCCTGAAGATGCGGGAGGCCGCCGGGGCGTGGACCGAGGCGTACCCGGCGATGGAGTACCGGCACGGGCCGATCTCGATCACCGGGCCGAACCGCGTCGCCTGGGCCTTCGGCCCGGTGCCGGACGGCCTGGGCGCCGACATCGCCCGCACCGGCGGCGTGCTGGAGGCGAGCGGCCTGGATCCGCTCGCCGATCTGGTGCGGGCGCAGCGGCTGGCCGTGGCCATCGCGGAGGCACGCGGCCTCGACCCGGACACCCCGCGCAATCTCACCCGGTCGGTGATCCTGCCGTGACGGCAGTCGGCGCCTTCAACGTCGTCCAGATCGAGCACGCCACCGCCATCGCGGCGGGCGCCGAGCGTGCCGGGCTCCCGGTCGTCATGCAGATCAGCGAGAACACCGTCCGCTACCACGGCGCCCTGGAGCCGATCGCCCTCGCCGCACTGGCCATCGCCCGTGCCGCCACCGTCCCGGTGACGGTCCACCTCGACCACGCCACCGACCCCGCCCTGGTCGAGGAGGCGGTCGCCCTCGGCTTCACCTCGGTGATGTACGACGCCTCCGCGCTGCCGTACGAGGAGAACGTCGCCGCCACCGCCGCCGTCGCCGAGCACTGCCACCGCGCCGGCGTCCACTTGGAGGCCGAACTCGGCGAGATCGGCGGCAAGGACGGCGTCCACGCCCCGGGCGCGCGTACGGATCCGGGCGTGGCCGCCGCGTACGTCGCCGCCACCGGGGTCGACGCCCTGGCGGTGGCCGTCGGCTCCTCGCACGCGATGCGCACGCGCGACGCCGAACTGGACTTCGCCCTGATCGCCCGGCTCCGGGACGCCGTGCCCGTACCGCTGGTGCTGCACGGCTCGTCGGGCGTGCCGGAGGCGGACCTCGTACGGGCCGTCGCGCACGGCATGCGGAAGATCAACATCGCCACGCACATCAACGGCCACTTCACCCAGGCCCTGCGCGCGGTGCTCGACGCCGACCCGTCCCTGACCGACCCCCGCAAGTACCTCGGCCCGGCCCGCGAGGCGGTGGCGGCCGAGGTCGCGCGGCTGCTGACGCTGCTGGCAGCCCAGGCCCAGGGTCCGGCCCCGGGTTACGCCTGCGGCTCGGGCTCGACGCCGGCGCGCAGCAGGCCGTAGGCGTAGGCGTCGTCCAGGGCCTGCCAGGAGGCGGCGATGACGTTCTCGGCGACGCCGACCGTGGCCCATTCGCCGTTGCCGTCGCTCGTGGTGATGAGGACGCGGGTGGTGGACTCGGTGCCGTGCTTGCCTTCGAGGATGCGGACCTTGTAGTCGACGAGCTCGAGCTTGGCGAGCTGGGGGTAGATCTTTTCGAGGCCGACGCGCAGCGCCCGGTCGAGGGCGTTGACGGGGCCGTTGCCCTCCGCCGTGGCGACGATGCGCTCGCCCTTCGCCCAGACCTTCACGGTGGCCTCGTTGGCGTGGGTGCCGTCGGGGCGGTCCTCGATGATGGCGCGCCATGACTCGACGCGGAAGTAACGGTAGGGGCGGCCCTCGACCTCCTCGCGGAGCAGCAGCTCGAAGGAGGCGTCGG
The DNA here is from genome assembly GCF_042751495.1 of Streptomyces sp. NPDC059373. Classification (NCBI taxonomy): domain Bacteria; kingdom Bacillati; phylum Actinomycetota; class Actinomycetes; order Kitasatosporales; family Streptomycetaceae; genus Streptomyces; species Streptomyces sp. NPDC059373. The sequence continues at coordinate 98,850 of NZ_JBHYXC010000027.1, forward strand.
CGGCCTCGTACGTGTAGCCCTGGAGCTCGCGCTTCTTGACGCGCTCGACGACGCGGCCGATGGCCTCGCGGTCGCTGCCGAGGTCGACGCCGAGTTCCTTGCCCTTGAGCTCGACGGAGGCGCGGCCGGCCATGTCGGAGACGAGCATCCGCATGGTGTTGCCGACCCTCTCGGGGTCGATGTGCTGGTAGAGGTCGGGGTCGACCTTGATCGCGGAGGCGTGGAGGCCCGCCTTGTGGGCGAAGGCGGATACGCCCACATAGGGCTGGTGGGTGGAGGGCGTGAGGTTGACGACCTCGGCGATGGCGTGCGAGATGCGGGTCATCTCGGCGAGCGAGCCCTCGGGGAGGACCGTCTTGCCGTACTTGAGCTCCAGGGCGGCGACGACGGGGAAGAGGTTGGAGTTGCCGACCCGCTCGCCGTAGCCGTTGGCGGTGCACTGGACGTGGGTGGCGCCGGCGTCGACGGCGGCCAGGGTGTTGGCGACGGCGCAGCCGGTGTCGTCCTGGGCGTGGATGCCGAGGCGGGCTCCGGTGTCGGCGAGGACGACCCCGACGACGGCCTGGACCTGGGCGGGCAGCATGCCGCCGTTGGTGTCGCACAGGACGACGACGTCGGCGCCGGCCTCGTGGGCGGCGCGGACGACGGCCTTGGCGTACTCGGCGTTGGCGCGGTAGCCGTCGAAGAAGTGCTCGCAGTCGACGAAGACCCGGCGGCCCTGGGAGCGCAGGTAGGAGACGGTGTCGCGGACCATCTCGAGGTTCTCGTCGAGGGTGGTGCGCAGGGCGAGCTCGACATGCCGGTCATGGGACTTGGCGACGAGCGTGATGACCGGGGCGCCGGAGTCGAGCAGGGCCTTGACCTGCTGGTCCTCCGCGGCGTTGCCGCCGGCTCGGCGAGTGGCGCCGAAGGCGACCAGCTGGGCGTGCTGGAGGTCGAGTTCGGTGGCCGCGCGGGCGAAGAACTCGGTGTCGCGGGGGTTGGCGCCGGGCCAGCCGCCCTCGATGAAGCCCACCCCGAAGTCGTCCAGGTGCCGGGCGATCGTCAGCTTGTCGGCGACGGTGAGGTTGATGCCCTCGCGCTGCGCGCCGTCGCGCAGCGTGGTGTCGAAGACGTGAAAGCTGTCGTCCAGTTCGGCCGTCATGGTCTCTTCCAACTCCTGTCGGGTGAGTGGTTCCGGAAGACCGGGTTCCACTTGCCCCCATCATCCCTCGCGCTCCGCTGTCCGGCGTGGGTGGGCCGGGAAACGAAAAAACCCCTCGCGGGTGCGAGAGGTCTGCGCGCGGGTCTGGGACACGGTTTCCGCTCCGTATGTCGTCTACGGTGCGGATACTGCGGACCGGCGCGCCCTGCCAATAATCATCGTGGCGAGCGAAAGCACGATGGCAGTCTCGCACAGGATGCGCCGGCCCGGCGGCAGGTCTCACGATGCGGGCACGCTTCTCCGGTCCCCGGCTGCGGTCTCGTCGCGGCCCAGACGGCCCAGGTCGACGTCGCGCGTCTCGCGCATGGCGGCGTACACGACCAGCGATACGGCCGCGCATCCGGCGACGTACCAGTAGAAGCCGGACTCGTGGCCCGCGTCCTTGAACCACAGCGCCACGTATTCCGCCGTGCCGCCGAAGAGCGAGTTGGCGATGGCATAGGGCAGGGCGACACCGAGCGCCCGGACGCCGGTCGGGAAGAGCTCGGCCTTCACGACGGCGCTGAGCGCGGTGTACGGGGTGATCATGACGAGGGCGAAGAGAGCCAGCCCGAAGGCGGGCCAGAAGCTGCCGACATGCCGGAGCAGGGTCATGATCGGCACGGTGAGGAAGGTGGCGCAGACGCCGAACGTGATCAGCAGCGGGCGCCGGCCGATGCGGTCGGAGAGCGCTCCGGCGGCGGGCTGGATGCCGGCGAAGATGATCAACGCGAAGAAGCTGACCAGGGTCGCAGTGTTCTTGGACAGCCCGGCGCTGTTGGAGAGGTACTTCGTCAGGTAGGTCGTGTAGGTGTAGTAGGCGAGGGTGCCGCCCATGGTGAGGGCGATGACGAGGCCGGCCTCGCGCTTGTGCCGCCACAGCGCTGTGAGTGTGCCGCGTTCGGCGGCGGTGCTGTGCGCGTCCTCCTCGTACAGCTCGGATTCGAGCATGGTGCGGCGCAGATAGAAGACGACGGCCGCACCGAGGGCGCCGACGATGAAGGGCAGCCGCCAGCCCCAGCTGTGCAGGGCCGCGTCGGACATGGTGCGCTGGAGCAGGATCTGCAGGGCCAGGCCGATGATCTGGCCGACGGTCATCGACACGTACTGGAAACTGGAGGCGAAGCCGCGCTTTCGCGGGTCGGTGGCCTCGGTGAGATAGGTGGCGCTGGCCGCGTACTCACCGCCGACCGACAGCCCCTGCAGCATGCGGGCGATCAGCAGGACGACCGCTCCCCCGTAGCCCGCGACGGCGTAGGTCGGGGCGGCGGCGATGAGGACGGCACTGGCGGACATGAGGGTGACGGTGAGGGTCAGCGCGGCCTTGCGGCCCTTGCGGTCGCCGTATCTGCCGAGCAGCCAGCCGCCGACCGGGCGCATGAAGAAGCCGACAGCGAAGATGCCGGCGGTGTTCATGAGCTGGGCGGTGGGGTTGTCGCCGGGGAAGAACGCGGCGGCGAAGTAGGTGGCGAAGCTCGCGTAGACGAACCAGTCGAACCACTCGACCATGTTGCCGGCCGAGCCGACCCAGATCTTCTTCCAGTGCTCTCGTCCCATGGTGGCTTCCATGGTCACCCACCGTGCCGGAACCGTTACGTCCGCGGCAAGAGCGCCTCGTCCAGGAACTCCCTTACGTGGCCCAGCACCTGCTCGCGGTCGGTGCCGGGCAGGCCGACGACCAGCGGCACCCCGAAGCCGTCGAGGAGGGCGCGCAGCCGCACCGTGAAGCGCTCGGGGTCCACGGGGCGGAATGCGCCGTGGGAGATGCCCTCGGCGAGCAGGGCGACCAGGTCGCGGTGCCAGACCAGCTCCAGTTCGAGCTGGCGCAGGAGGGTCTCCTCGGCGGCCGTGGTGCGGTTCCACACCTCGGACCAGAGGGTCCAGCGCGGATCACGGCGGCCGTCGGGCAGGTAGAGGTCGATGACCGCTTCGAGCCGCTCGCGCGGGCTGTCGCGGCGGGCCAGCGTCCTGCGCCGCTCGTGACCCAGCTGCTCCTCGCTCCACTCCAGGGTCTGCAGCAGCAGCTCGTCCTTGCTGCCGAAGTAGTAGAGGATGTGGCCGCTGCTCATGCCGACCTGACGGCCGAGCCCCGCTATCGTCAGCTCGGACAGCCCGCGCTCGGCGATGGTCTCCATGGCGGCGGCCATCACGTCCTCGCGAGGCTGCTTCTGCCGCCGCCGGGGGCGGGGGGCCGACTCGGTCACCGCGTCCTCCGTGCTGGTCAGACCTGGGGCTGCTGCTGAGTGATGCAGTGTATGCCGCCGCCGTGGGCGAAGATCGTACGAGCGTCCACCAGGACGACTTCGCGGTCCGGGAAGAGCCCCTGGAAGATCGTCGCGTTGACCGCGTCCGCCGGGTCGTCGAAGGCGCAGAGGATGACCGCGCCGTTGCAGAGGTAGTGGTTGACGTACGAGTAGTCGACCAGCTCGCCGTCGGCCTCCTGGACGCCGGGCGCGGGCAGCTCGACGACCTCCAGCCTGCGGCCCCTGGCGTCGGTCGAGGCCCGCAACTGGGCGATGACCTCCTGGGACACGGCGTGGTCGGGGTGGGCGGCGTCCTGCTGGCTGTGGACGACGACCACGCCCGGCCGGACGAAGGCGGCGACGATGTCGACATGGCCGCGGGTGCCGAAGCGGCCGTAGTCGGCGGTGAGGCCACGCCGGAGCCAGATGCTCTTGCTCGTGCCGAGGAAGCCGTGCAGCTCGGCCTCGACCTGCTCGCGGGTCCAGCCGGGGTTGCGGCCCGGGTCGAGCTGGACGGTCTCGGTGAGCAGGACGGTGCCCTCGCCGTCGACGTGGATGCCGCCGCCCTCGTTGACGAAGGACGTGGTGAAGCGGCGGGCGCCGGCCTGCTCGGCGACGAAGGCACCGATCTTGGAGTCGTGCTCCCAGGCGGCCCAGTCCTGGGCGCCCCAGCCGTTGAACACCCAGTCGGCGGCCGCGAGTTGGCCGGCACTGTCGCCGTTGCTGTCGCCGTTGCCGTTGCCGTTGCCGGTGCCGGTGCCGGTGCCGGTGCCGGTGCCGGTGCCGGTGCCGGTGCCGGTGCCGGTGCCGGTGCCGGTGAGGAAGGTCGGGCCCATGTCGCGCATCCAGGCGTCGTCGAGCGGGGCCTCCACGACGGAGATGCCCTCGCCGAGCAGCGTGCGCGCCTCGGCGGAGTCCTCCGGGCGGGCTACGACCGTGACCGGCTCGAAGCGGGCGATCGTACGGGCCACCTCGCCCCAGGCGGCGCGCGACTCGGCGAGATCGGCGCCGTCCTCGAAGGTGATGCTGGGCGACGGCCAGGCCATCCAGGTGCGCTGGTGCGGCGCCCATTCGGCGGGCATCGAGAAGCCGTCGGCGGCGGGGTGGTTGCTCATCCTGCTGGTCCTTTGGTCCATGTCACAAGAAGTAGAGGCGGCTGAGGGAGACCTGGTCGGCGGGCTCGGAGCGCATCGGGGCGCCGTCGAGGGTCACCAGGCCGGTGCGGACGTCGACATCCACCTGCCCGGTGCGGGAGTTGAGGACGAGGTCGGCCGGGCCGATGCCCCGGGTTCCCCGCACCGCGACCCTGCGGCGGCGGGTCGGCATCCGGTCGGATTCGGACTCCACGGCGGCGCGGGCCACGAACGCCACCGACAGGTCGGCGGCCGTCGCGCCGTGCGCCCCGAACAGCGGCCCGAGCACCAGCGGCTCGCAGGTGTCGGTCGCCGCATTGGGGTCGCCGGTGACGCCGTACGCCGGGAAACCGGACTTGAGCACCAGCTGCGGCTTGGCCCCGAAGTAGGGCGGCCGCCACAGCACGATGTCGGCGAGCTTGCCGACCTCGATGGAGCCGATCTCGTGCGCGAGGCCGTGGGCGATCGCCGGGTTGATGGTGAGCTTGGCGATGTAGCGCAGCACGCGGGCGTTGTCGTCCTGCGGCCCGTCGCCGGCCTCCCCTCCATGGGGAAGAAGGGGCCCGAGCTCGGTCTTCATCTTCCCGGCCATGGCGAAGGTGCGGCGGACGGTCTCGCCGGCCCGGCCCATGCCCTGCGCGTCGGAGGAGGTGATGCCGATGGCGCCCAGGTCGTGCAGCACGTCCTCGGCACCCATCGTCCCGGCGCGGATGCGGTCGCGGGCCATGGCGGCGTCACCGGGCAGATCGGGCTTGAGGTCGTGTACGGAGACGATCATGCCGTAGTGCTCGGCGACCGCGTCCCGGCCGAAGGGCAGGGTCGGATTGGTGGACGAGCCGATGACATTGGGCACGCCGGCCATCTTCAGCACATTGGGTACGTGTCCGCCGCCGCAGCCCTCGATGTGGAAGGCGTGGATCGTGCGGCCGTCGAGCACGGAGAGGGTGTCCTCGACCGACAGGCACTCGTTCAGCCCGTCGCTGTGCAGGGCGACCTGGACGTCGTGCTCCTCGGCGACGCGGAGGGCGGTGTCCAGGGCGCGGGTGTGGGCGCCCATGTCCTCGTGCACCTTGAATCCGGAGGCGCCGCCCTCGGCCAGGGCCTCGACCAGCGGGGCGGGGTCGGAGGACGAACCGCGCCCCAGGAAGCCGATGTTGACCGGCCAGGCGTCGAAGGAGTTGAAGGCGCGGCGCAGCGCCCACGGCGAGTTGACGCCGACGCCCCACACCGGGCCGAACTCCTGGCCGATGACGGTGGTCACGCCGGAGGCCAGCGAGGCCTCCATGATCCGGGGCGAGAGCAGATGCACATGCGTGTCCACGGCGCCGGCGGTGGCGATCAGGCCCTCACCGGGCACGATCGAGGTGCCGGTGCCGACCACGACGTCGACGCCGTCCATGGTGTCCGGGTTGCCGGCCCGCCCTATGGCGTGGATGCGGCCTTCGCGGATGCCGATGGAGACCTTGCGGATGCCCACGGCGGCGTCGATGACCAGCACGTTGCTGATCACGACATCGCAGGTCTCGCGGACGGCGGCGGCCTTGAGGTGCAGCCCGTCGCGGGCGGTCTTGCCGAAACCGGCCAGGAACTCGTCGCCGGGCTTCTGCGAGTCGGACTCGACCCGGACCACCAGGCCCGAGTCACCGAGCCGAACCCGGTCGCCGGCGCGCGGGCCGTGCACGGCTGCGTACTCGTACGGATCGATGCTCATCGCTCTGCTCCCGCTTCCGCTCCCAGATAGCCGCAGGCGGCCGCGCGGCGCAGCGCCTCTTCCTTCGCGCCGGGCGCGTCGAGCGGGCCGTCGACGAGTCCGGCGAAGCCGATGGCGACGCGGGCGCCGCCGATCGGGACGAGCCCGGCCTCGCCCGTCTCGCCGGGTCCGAAGCGGACCGAGGAGCCGGCCGGGACATTCAGCCGCATGCCGTAGGCGGCGGCCCGGTCGAAGTCCAGGCGGGGGTTGGCCTCGAAGAAGTGGAAGTGCGAGGTGACGCTGACCGGCACCGTGGCAGTGTTCCTCACGGTCACCAGGACCGCGTTCGCCGGCTCGGCGTGGGCCGGGCCGGGCAGGACGGCGCCCGGGGCGGCATCCCGCAGGGAGCCACCGCCGATCGGGTCGGAGACCACGGCGAGCCGGGAGCCGTCGTCGAAGACGGCCTCGACGTGCACTTCGGTGACGACATCGGCGACGCCGGGCAGCACATCCTCCGGACCCAGCACCTCGCGGGCCGCGGCGATCGCCTCGGCCAGCCGGGCGCCGTCCCGGGCCGCCTCACAGACGGTGTCGGCGATCAGCGCGGTCGCCTCCGGCACATTGAGCCGCAGGCCCCTTGCCCGCCGCGCCCGAGCCAGCTCCGCGGCGCCGAACAGCAGCAGGCGGTCGCGCTCCGTCGGGGTCAGCCGCATGTCGTCGCACCTCCCATGATCCAAAGACTTAGAACGTCACTCTAACGTAACATTGCGCAGATGTAAAGCCTTGATTTCCTCGTCGACGTGGGTCACATTGAGATGAGTTTGAACGACGCTCTAACTTCTTACGCCCTCCAGGGAGCTCGCCCATGCAGATCGAACAGCGGGGAGTGGACACCGTCCCCGACGAGGAGCGGACCAGTCGCCCCCGGGACCTGATAAGCATCCTGCTCGGCTCCAATCTCGCCCTCGGCGTGATCGTCTTCGGCTGGCTCCCGGTCTCCGTCGGGCTCGGCTGGTGGGCGTCCTTCAGCGCGCTGGTCGCCGGGACCCTGGTCGGCACCCTGCTGGTCGCCCCGCTCGCGCTGGTCTCGCTGCGCACCGCGACCAATCTCTCCACCAGCAGCGGCGCCCACTTCGGCGTACGGGGCCGGCTCCTCGGCTCCGTCATCGGCCTGCTGCTCTCGCTTGGCTACACCGCGCTGACCCTCTGGGTGGGCGGCGACGCCGTCGTCGGCTGCCTCCACCGGCTCTTCGGCCTGCCGACCGGCGGCGCGAGCTACGCCGTGGTCTACGCGCTGCTCGCCGCCTGCACGGCGACCTCGGCCGTCTTCGGATACCGGATGCTGCTGCGGCTGAGCCGCGCGCTCGCCGTCGGCCTGACCCTGCTGCTGGCGGTGGGCATCGTCGCGTACGCAGGGATGTTCAGCACGGCCGCCCCCGCCGGCGCGTCCTATCTGCTCGGCGGCTTCTGGCCCACCTGGCTGCTGGCCGCGGTCTCCGCCGGGCTCAGCGGGCCGATCGCCTTCATCACCCTGCTCGGCGACTACACCCGCTACATATCGCCGCGCCGGGTCTCCCAGCCCCGGGTCTTCTGGGCCACGTCCCTCGGCCTGGTCATCGGCCTGCTGATCCCGCAGCTCTTCGGCACCTTCACCGCGCTCGCGGTCCGCGCCCTCGACGACTGCGCGGGCCCGCTGGTCGCCGCCGCGCCGGCCTGGTATCTGGTCTTCCTGCTCGTCAACGCCTCTGCGGGGTCCGTCGGAAATGCGGGCCTGATGCTCTACAGCATGGGCCTCGACCTGGACGCGATCCTGCCGAAGGCGACCCGCACGCAGGCGACGTACGTCGTCGCGGGCGTCTCCACGCTTCTGGTCTACCTCGGGCACTTCGCGTGGGCCGCACAGGACGCGATGACGTCGTTCGTGCTCCTCCTGACGGCCGTGGGCACGCCATGGGCCGTCGTGACGCTGCTGGGCTTCCGGCGGTGTCGGGGGGTGTACGACGCGGATGCGCTTCAGGTCTACAACCGGCGGTCGAAGGGCGGCCTGTACTGGTACCGCGCCGGGTGGAACGTCCAGGCCGCCGTGGCCTGGACGGCGGGATCTGCGGTCGGCCTGGCGGCCGTGGACACCCCGCTCTACAGCGGGCCGCTGCTGCGGCTCACCGGCGGGGTGGATCTCAGCTTCCTGATATCCGGGGCCATTACGGCATGCACCTACCTGGCCCTTCACGCGGGCCGTGCGCACCCCGCGCCGGCGGTGGTGGTTGCGGAGCCGGTGCCGGTGGCCGCCGGGCGGGTTTGATCCCCCACCCCGCCCCTTCCCGAAACCAGGGGGCGAGCCCCCTGGACCCCCGAACGCCCTTCTGGGGGTGCCCCCTCTGGGGGAGTGTCCTCAAACGCCGGACGGGCTGATTTTGCCCATCCGGGTTGTGGGTAGGCCGTCCGCCTGAGGCGAGCGAAGCGAGGTGGGGGTCCCCCCGGCCGAAGGCTGGGGGAGGGCTGGCACAACACGGCCCCAACCACCCACCGCCGTAG
>NZ_JBHYXC010000028.1:0-104378 GCF_042751495.1 Streptomyces sp. NPDC059373
GCTGGTCCTGCCAGATACCCGCCCGCCGTGCCATGGAGCGTGACGAAGCGGCGGTGGCCGGCTGGGTGAAGGCAACGTGGCCGCAGGTGGAAGCACCGCGGCGGCGCTCGGGGCCTGGCTGGTCTTCGAAGACGAAGCCGGGTTCTCGATGACGCCGCCCACCACCCGCACCTGGGCCCGGCGCGGCCACACCCCGATCGTCCGAGTGCGCGGCCGCTCCCGCCGCCGCTTATCCATCGCCGCCCTGACCTGCTACAAACCCGGCAACCCCTCCCGGCTCATCTACCGGCCCCGCGCCGACACCCGCCCCGACGGACGAAAAAGCTTCGCCTGGACCGACTACCGCGACCTCCTCCAGACCGCCCACCAGCAGCTCGGCGGCCCGATCGTCCTGGTCTGGGACAACCTCAACACCCACCTGGCCTCCGGCATGCGCCGCTACATCGCCGACCGCGACTGGCTCACCGTCTACCAACTGCCTTCCTATGCACCCGACCTCAACCCCGTCGAAGGCATCTGGTCGGTACTGCGACGCACCACCACCGCCAACCGCGCCTTCACCGACCCCGAAGACCTGATCGCCGCCGTCCGGCGAGGCTTACGCCAACTCCAGTACCGCAGCGACGTAATCGACGGCTGCCTCACCGGAACCGGACTCGTCCGCACCCCACCATGACGACATCACGCATTCAAGGTCAGTAACCCACCACGTCACCGAGGGGAACCCGCAGGATGCGGGCGAGTTCCGCGAGCATGTCGATCCTCGGAGGCTTGCGGCGTCCTGACTCCGCCTTTGCCAGCCAGTCGGTGCTACGGCCCACCTGCCCGGCCAGCACCTCTTGCGTGTATCCACGGCGCTTCCGGTAGAACGCGACTCGTTCGCCGATGCTGAGGTGATCTCGGCCCGAGACCACGCATGGGGTGTTGCCTCCCGCTGTTCGGTAGGGGCGTCTCTCACGGTACAGACGTGGTGGTGAATGGGTAACTGATCTCGGCCCCTCACCGCCACAGTTACCGTGCCGCGCCGAACAGGAGAAGACCCGGACAGAATGTCCGGGTCCGACGTGGCCGCGCGAATGGTGTCTGGTTGTCCGGTTACGTCGCTGACCTGTACAAACGGTCTGGACAGTAGCGAATCGAGCTGTCCGGGGTGTCCGGTTACAGAGAGGCTGTACCACGCGGGAGCGGTACAGCCCGTCGGCGAAGCCGACCCCGGTAGGTCGCAGGCGACGGAGGCGCCTGCCTCAGGCACAAAGCCTGCCCGAGTTGCCGACCAGCGTACGGCCCCCTGGTCATGCTCGACCCCAGTCCGGGTAGAACACCGGCCAAACCCGCTCCGCCGACCTCGAAGTAACCCAAGGTGCAGAAACCGCACGTACCGACACCTTGCTTACGGCAACATGTGCCTGGAGTCGGTTCCGTACCTGGTTGGGGTGATCCTGTGGCTTCCACAAATCAAGTGGTGTTGGCTCTCGGCCGTAGGGCTTCTGATCACGTTGAGCTACTCGGGACGTGCTTCGCTGTAAGGAAGAGGCTTCTCGCCACGGCTCTTCATATTGTGGGACCAGACGATACGGACCTTGTCGTCGTGCGTCCCAAAGTAGCCGAGGCTGCGGACTACCAAGACACCTCTGATACGCGAGTGGACACGGTTCCCGTGAAAGTTGTAGCTTCCGACAACTTCCGAGACCTGTGCTTGCTAGAAATCGTTGATAATTCCGAGATTAAGTTCCCCTATCAAATCTCGGGAAGCGACGAGACACCACCAGGGAATGGCGTTTACATTTTCGGCTATCCGCACGCTAATCACGGCAGGATGGTTTTCACGACGCAACCGACTACCGTTGGTGCGCGGATACTAGTCTCCAATAATGGAGTAAAGAGTAAGTATCTGGTGGTTAACACACAAACCCGCCCTGGCCAGTCCGGCAGCCCAGTTTTCAGCTCAACAACAGGGAATGTATGCGCTGTGGTGATGGGGAGTTATGCACCAGGTGCCCCGGGAATTAGCCTTGGAGGGATCGATCCCGCAACACTTCACCAGACTAGTCACGCAATTAGCGCAGAATACTTGAAAGACATGATCCTGTGAATCCATTTACTGAGCTAATTTCGGCACCCCCAGAGGAGTGGCTGGCCGGATTGCCCGGGTATCAGCGAAAACCACTCCAGGAGATGTTGGCATCGGGCAAGTCAGCAGACGAAGTGGCTGAATCCTGGCTAAGCGCTGGTATTGCCGAGCAGACAGCGCCGTTTGGAGTGAGAAAAAGCAATAGGATCTTCTTCTCGCATTTCCTGGACGAACTACACGACCTTTTGTGTTCTGATGATAAGCGCGCACAGCAACGAGCCTCGGTACTGGCTAGTTTCAAGTCGGGGCAAACAAGCGCGGTAGCAGCAATCACAGCGGCAATCTCTCCGCATTTGAGCGCAGCCCCCGCTTTTTTGGCCCCTGCGGTTGCGGTGGCTATGTGCGGGATATCGACTATAGGATTGGGTGCCTGGTGCAAGATGCAGACAGAGCGACGAGCTGAGGGCGGGTCCGCAGAGGCTGATTAGACCAGCAGACCAAACCCTACGAGTATTCTTTGAGGGACTTCACCATGGTGGACTACCGACTTTCACATCCGCTTTATCTTGACGTGCAAATGATGGTCAGTTTTCTCGCTTACCTAGAAGGAGGTGTGTACGTAACGACTGAAGAGACGATGCAGACAGAGCAGGCAAAGGACCGGAGAGCGACTGGCAGTGGAAAGTTGAAATTGCCATCCCTGGGTGCTTTGCTCGGTCTCGAAGCCTCTGTCAATGCCGAACTTGGCGGCCATACGGGTGAGTCAGCTGAAATCAAGGTGGCAAGGCATCACACCGCGGCGAGTCTTTTTAATGCCCTCTATGAGCACCTGTCATCCGACGCAAAGATTAAGCATATCGGCGATACCGATGATTTGAGGGGCGTAAAATCCGGAGACTTCGTCGAGGTATCGGGGCGCTACACAGGAAATCCGCTTGAGGAGACTCTTGCAGTTTTTACTCGATTCTTCGAATACTTGGAAGAGCTTTCAGAGAAGGAAGGAGAACGAAGCTCTAAGGTAGCAAAAGGGAAGAGGTCCGGAAACCCGCAGAGCCGCGAGGAGGCTTCAACTGAAGAGGGGAGCAGCGGCCTAACTGTAATCGCTCAACAGTTCAACGAAATGCGAAATACACTGGAATTTACTTTCTTCCTCAAGATGAAGCAGGAACTAGAAAATTCACCAATCCATGATGTAGTCCTCGAAGCTGGATCCGGCCTGAGGACAGTTCTAACTGTTTCGTCAGATTACTATAACCCTGCGGTAGGTGAACGCCTGAAGTCTGGCGATTTTAATGTCTTGGGTAAAGTGACGCGAATCCTTCGCCAGGGAGAGTCAATTAACCTTTCTCGGCGCACGGTTATTGGCGCTACAGAAGGTGATGAGTCGAACATTGCCGCAAGCTTGGCGGAAGGAATTCCCGGGCTAAATCAGCACGTAGGTAGCCCGATTGTAGGTTTCCCTGCTATTCAAATCCTGCCAATGGCGATCTTTGTGTAGGGCAGCTGAGGTTCTGTGTCGTGCCCGACGCGTGCCAGATCGTCCCAAGCCAGATGCGTAGAGCTGCTTTTCTGCATTACTGAGTCACCCACCCTCGGGAGCCGTACGCTAGCCCTCACGAACGAAAACGAAGTCGGCCGCTTGATTCTGGTGAAATAAGGGTTAAAGCAGAAGACTAGCCATTGAAAAATTCGTCGTCAAGAATCAAATTATTTGCCATAGCAGGGGATGCTCCATGGACTCAAAATCGCTTAGTACCGTAGTGACGGCACTCTCTCCGATCATAGTGGCTGGACTTACTGCGTTGGTCACATGGAGAACGACTAGAAAGGCGGGAGCCGACAAATCCCTGGAGCGTCTCACTGCCGAACTGGAGACAATCGAGAAATTGCCAGTAGGGCCAGCTAGGGATGATATGAACGAACAGCTCAGTTCATCAGTGCAACAATATAGAGCCAGACGCTCCGCCGAGGACTGGAGGCAGCGTGACACATCCGGAGTGGTTCTGGGACTCCTGCTGACTTTCGCAGGACTTGGCCTCGGATGGTGGTCTGCAAGTCAGGGCAGATTGTTCTTGCTTTTCTACATCCTAGCAATCCCTATGATCATAGTGGGCGTCGTCGGATTCTTCATTGAATTGCAGGGTAAGGTGGTAAGACCTTCAGGAGATGACCAAGATCCTCCTCAATCCACCTAAACCATCCAACCCACCCGCGTCGCAGTGCGCCGCTTCGCACTCTGCTAACATTGACCTGATTCGTGACCCCTAGCCGGGGATGGTCTCGGTTCAAACCCGGGGCTGGCGGAGGCGTGGGGCGTGCTAATTTCTAGATTTTCGTCCATTTTTTCCACTAACTGGACCCAAATAAAGGAGGCGGTACGCATGACCCACAACTATCTCTCAAGCAAAGTGAACCCACGGGCGCTTCGAGTGAAAACGTCAGCTGGAGTAATTGGCAGCTCGTCCCCCGCCTAGGGGTCACGAATCAAGAATTTCACATTTGCAAACTTTGGCGCCATTGTACTTCGGTGAGCACTCGCAGATTTAGATATACAGAGCCTCCGAGGTCGAAGCGAGGCCGGCAAGCGACGGGTCAGCCCGGTTCACGGGGACCGTCCCCCTGTTCTCGCGCCTCATGGCAGGACAGCCAGCGACGAACGGCAGGTGCATCTGGTCGGGATGCCCTCCCTGCGGAGTACCCGACTCTCTGACATCACCAGGTGACATCAACGCCGCCGAACGGCGGCGGTCTAGCGCAGCCAACGGAGGACCGGAGGGGGAGCACCGAGCCAGGTTCGTCACGGTGAAGACAGGCCGCGATCGAACTCCTAGAGCGGGTGTCGGTGCGGGCCACAGCCGTGCCACATCGTGCGGTCAACGACGGCTCGCGGCAGTCGAGATGCGCCGCTGAACTGGGAACCTCCTGAACCTGGAGTGACCTGCTCACCCTCGCTGTCCCATACCGCCAGGCTTACAAGCGGGCTGTCACCCGGTCTCGGCCACGACCCCTTGAGTGTCTGGGTCATCTTCTGACCGGTCTGGCCGGATCGCTCCCTTGTATGCGCTTTCCATGCGTGTCACACATATGGGAGGCGGCGTGGTCAGAGGAGGGGGTCACTGCAATGTATGCGTTAGGTGATGATGAGGTTGTGCCCTCAGCTTGGGCGATGAAGCGGTTTGGGCAGCACGCCAGCAAGCTTGGTGCGGCGGTTCCGGCGCAACTGGCCCGGGCTCACACACGTGCCCACGCCGTGCATCTGACGGCCCGACTGAAGAAACGAAGCCCTTACGGTGCCACCCTCGCGGAGGCAGTGCGCGAGAACTTGGCCGATACGGCACGGGTGCTGGATGAAGCTGTGCGGGACGTACGCGGCTACGAGTACGCAGTCATCAACGACCATGCACTTTTCCCCTTCAAATACGCCAACTGTCCAAGGCCACTTGAGCGTGCTCGGTTGGCTTCCAACGCTTCCCCTACACGCCGCCGGATGCTCTTGGGCCACGGGCCACAACCTCAGGAAGGGCTGTTCCCCCTCGACGACGACCTGACGACAGAGGAGTACGAGGAGCTGCACGAGACGTTCGAGGCGCTAGGTGCCTCCACGAAACTCGTCTGTGTGTTCTTCACGGCGGACCCGGAGAACGGCATCCATGCCATCCACTGGGGAGACGCACATCTCGAACCGGACCGCACCTTCACATGGTTCTACAGCGAACAGCTCCCGGTCGCTCCCCAGCCTCTGTGACGCCCAAGGGCAGGTCACCAAGAGGCCCGGATTGCTTCGGAACGAAGAGGCCAGAGGGTAACGTGCCACAGGGTGACGCTCGGGCGAGGGTGACTCTTTGGGACCAGGGGCCTCCCGCACCTGCCGCCCGATCTCATGCCCACTCATAAGAGGTGTTGCTTGAACTCGTCACGGAGCAAGGCATCCGCAAGTGCAAGGAACAACGCCGCGCAGGCCGAAGACGCAGTCGAGCGTGTCCTCTCCAAGGCGCCGGCCGAACAGCGACGTCTCACGGACGGCCGTGATACCAGGACCGTGCTCAGCGGCATGATTCGTGAGTGGCACGAGATTAGGGGCGGCACCTTCGAGGCCTACGGCACTGGCCGCCGATGGGCTCACCTGTCCGATGACACCCTGGTAATAGGGGACGTCCGCCCCATGGGTGTGAGCATGGACCTTTGTGCGGTGGGCGACCACGCGCTGGCCCGAACGTTTGCTTCGGGATACCGAGAAATGGTCGTCGGCAACGCGCCTCCTGTGGCGTACTGGTGCGTCACTGCCACCTTGGAAGATGCCATACCTGTCATGCTCGCTTTCCTGGACCGCCAACTGACCGGTGCTGTTGGGTTTCTCGACTGGTATCTCCAGACTCCGTGCACGTCCAGACTGTGCCACCACCATCCGGATGCCGAGGGCGCCCCTTTCTGTGGTTCGCCAAGCTGCGCGACGGCATCGCCGGATACGCCGTGTGACCGTGTCTGTGGCGGCATCAATCATGGGACGGGCGAAGATGCCGTCCGGGCAGCACAACCTGAGGCGCCGGACTGGTCCTTGGCGCCGGCACCGGTCTGGCAGCCGGGGTCCGGCAGCGTTGAAGTTGAGCGCGACCACCGGCGAATCGTCGGACGCAGCCCCTTCAGCAGACACGGCTGGCGGGTACGCAGCCCGTCATCGGCCTGGACATCAGCCAAGGTGCCAGAGACCGATGCATAGGGACGCTAGCCGCGAGCGACTTCCCCTTGAGGCTGTTCGTGTGAGGGGCGTGTGCGGAGTCGGCTCTCTTGACCTCGTTCGGGCGTTCTTCCAGCTCAGAGGCATGTTGGCGAGACAGCTGATCATCCTCCGGAGCCGTGTGCGCAGGTTCGAATCCTGCCGGGGGCACTTCCGGATAGACTATCTGACCAGCAGAAATGCTGTTCGGGGGTCTTTTTTGTGCCGCCTGGCCTCTCTGCTCGACAGCGGCTTCGCTCCTTGCTCGATTGCGTAGACCTTTTGCCCTGCCGGGTACATTGATAGGTGCAGTTATAATAGCTCTGCCTATCAATGAGGAGAGCCATGGACAAGCCTGCGGAGATGTTCGACCGCGACTTCGAGTGGGCCGAGCTGACCCGGTTCGCCGGGTACTCCGGCCGTGAGGCGACTCTCGGGGTCGTCTCGGGGCGCCGCCGCCAGGGCAAGACCTTCCTCCTCGACGGCATCACCCGTGCCTCCGGCGGTTTCATGTTCACGGCCACCGAGACCACCGAGGCCGACGCGCTCCGGCAGTTCGGCGAAGCCCTTGCCGCCTACTGCGACGAGCCGGTCCCGTTCCGCTTCGCGCATTGGGACGAGGCCATCACCCGGCTCATGCGCATCGCCACCAACGGCCCCACGATCGCCGTCATCGACGAGTTCCCGTTCCTCGCCAAGGCCTCGCCCGCCCTGCCGTCCATCATTCAGCGAGCCCTGGACCCCGCCGCCCGTCACACCAACACCCCCGTACGGCTTCTGCTCTGCGGCTCCGCCCTGTCCTTCATGGGTCGCCTGCTTTCCGGCAACGCCCCGCTACGCGGCCGCGCCGGCCTCGAACTCGTCGTCCCCACCCTGGACTACCGCCTCGCCGCACAGTTCTGGGACATCACCGACCCCCGCACCGCCGCTCTCACCCACGCCATCGTCGGCGGCACCCCCGCCTACCGCCGCGAATTCACCCAGGGCGACACCCCCACCGGCCCCGACGACTTCGACGACTGGGTCACCCGCGCCGTCCTCAACCCCGGCCGTCCCCTCTTCCGCGAAGCCCGCTACCTCCTCGCCGAAGAACCCGAACTACACGACACCGCGCTCTACCACTCCGTACTGGCCGCCATCGCCAACGGCAACGCCGCACGCGGCGGCATCGCCGACTACCTCGGCCGCAAATCCACCGACCTCGCCCACCCACTGACCGTCCTCGAAGACGTCGGCCTCATCCGTCACGAACCCGACGCCTTCCGCCGTAACCGCTCCGCCTACCGCATCGCCGAACCCCTGGTGACCTTCTACCACTCCGTCATGCGCCCCAACTGGGGCGACCTCGAACGCCCCGGCCGCGCCCCCGCCGTCTGGCAACGCGCCCAATCCACCTTCCGCAGCAAAGTCCTCGGCCCCCACTTCGAAACCCTCTGCCGCGAATGGGCGCGCTGGCACGCCGCCGACGAAACCTACGGCGGCCACGCCAGCCGCGTCGCCGCCGGAACCGTCAACGACCCCGCCGCCAAAACGAGCCACGAAGTCGACGTCGCCGTCTTCGGCCACGACGCCCACGGCCGCGAGGCGCTCCTGGCCATCGGTGAAGCCAAATGGGGCGACACCATGGGCCTCAGCCACCTCCAACGCCTCCAGCGCATCCGCGAACTCCTCGCAGCCCGAGGCACTGCCACGACCGAGCAGACCCGCCTCATGTGCTTCAGCGGCGCAGGCTTCACCGACGACCTGCGACAAGCCGCCGCTCGGGACCACGGCATCCAACTCATCAACCTGGAACGCCTCTACGGCGGCGAATGAGGTGCATGTGGGTGAAAGGCCAAGTCCGACGATTGAAACCACCGATCCGGCCCCTAGCGCCTGCTCATAGCGGTGCCTGGGAGGATGAGAGGTAGGATAAGTAGCATGACTGAGCCTACCGGCAAGTATTCGATCACCATGCCGCGCGACATCGCGGAAGCGGCCAAGGCCCGCAGCGGCCCCTCCGGGCTCTCCGCCTATGTGGCCGCCGCCGTGGCCCGCCAGATCGAACGCGACAACCTCAACGAACTCATCCAGGTTGCCGAGGCCGAGCACGGACCCGTCACCGACGAGGAGATCCAGGCTCTACGCGACCAGCTCCACCAGGCCCGCCAGCAGCAGACGCAAGGCGGGGCGAACGCCGCGTGACCCGCTCCCCCGCCATCCCCGGCGGCACCCTGGTCCTCGACAGCGAAGGGCTGGCCAAGGCCGTCCTGCGCGACCGCACCGTCACCGGCTGGCTCGCCCTCGCCCGCGCCGACGACCTGCGGCTGATCACCTCCGCGGCAACTCTTGTCGAGGTGGTGCACCCTCGGATCAACCGACCGGCCCTGGAGTGGACGCTGTCCCGCCTTGTCGTCGAACCGGTCACCGAGCCCATCGCCCGTCACGCGGCCGCCCTCCTCGCCGACGCCGGCCTGCACGGCCACAAGTACGCCATCGAGTCCATCCTCGGCGCTACCGCCCTCGCCGCCCACGACCCCGTCACTGTGCTCACATCCGACCCGGAGGATCTCACCGCACTGTGCGGCGGACGTGTCACCGTCATCAAGGTCTGACCCCAACACCATTTCGCGGCGCGAGTCAGGGCATCGCTTCTCCCGGCACGACCTCGTATTCCTCACAAGTCCCGTGTGGTCGTGGCGCGTTCAGTCATGGTCTCGGGCTCGTGACGGGAGCCCTTCGTCGCGGGCCAGTTGTCGCAGCGCGATGCGGGCTGCGGGGGCCTGGGCGCCGTGGGTGGTCCAGTAGGGGTGCGTGGAGACCTGCACGCTCAGGCGGTTCAGACGGCGGCGGAGGGTGGTGGTCTGGGCTGGGCCGCCGACGCGGTCTGCGAGCTGCTGGTACACGGCGTACCAGTCGCGCTGGGCGGCGACGAGGTCATCGGGGAAGGTGTGCGCCATGCCCAGATTCAAGCATGTGTTCGATTTTCTGCGCACCACCCGCACGGGTGAATGTGGCGGGCGGGGGAGGAGTTCATCCGCACATAGTGCGGTATGACACGTATACGGACGGTGGGACTCTGCGCCGCCACCCTGGTCGCCGTAACGCTCCAGACCACAGCCGGGGCCGGGGTCGGGGCCGCCGCCTCCGACCGGGAGCGGCACGCCTGTGTCAGCTCCCCGACGCATGCTCGTGGCTCGGGCCGCCAGGTCCTCGACGTCGTGAAACGCGCACAGAGGGAACTCCACCTGAGGTCCGTGCTGTTCCGGGTGAACGTCCGCGGCCGGGAGGTCGTCACGGGCGCGCTCGGTGAGTCCCAGACCGGCGTGCCGGCCAAGCCGGACATGCACTTCCGCTCGGGGTCGGTGGGCATCGCCTACCTGGGCACCGTGCTGCTGCAGCTGGTCGACGAGAAGAAGGTGCGCCTCGACGACCCCGTCTCCCGCTGGCTGCCCGAGCTGCCGCATGCCCGCCAGATCACGCTGCGCATGCTGGGCAGCTCCACCTCGGGGCTGCATGACTACGTCACCGACCCGAAGTTCATCGCCGCGCTGTACGCGAACCCGTACCGCAAGTGGACGGCGAAGGAACTCGTCGGCTACTCCACCAGCCACCCCCTCTGGTACAAGCCCGGCACCAACTGGAGTTATTCGCACGCCAACTTCGTGCTCCTCGGCGCCGCCCTCGAGAAGATCACCGGCACCCGCCTCGACGTCCTGCTGCGGCAGCGCGTCATGGGCCCTCTCGGGCTGCGCGACACCCGCAACAGCTACACCCCGGCGATTCAGGCGCCGGTCCTGCACGCGTACGACGCCGAACGCGGTACGTACGAAGATTCCACCTTCTGGAACCCCTCCTGGACCACGGCCCCCGGCGCGGTCCTCACCAGCAACATCTGCGACCTGGCCCGCTCGGCCCAGGCCATCGGCGCGGGGGAGCTGCTCTCACGCCACTCCCACAAGGTGCAGCTCAGCCCAGGGACGGTCGGCCTCGGCAAAGCCACCGCGACCTGCCCGGCCAGCGTCTGCCTGCCGATGACCGCGGCCCGGCACTACGGGGTCGCCGTCGTCGTCCTGAACGGCTGGATCGTGCAGAACCCCTCGTTCTACGGCTACGCCGCCATCCAGGCCTACCTCCCGGCCCAGAAGCTGTCGATCGCGGTCAGCACGACCCTGACCCGTACATCCCCCGGCGGCAACACGGCCCAGGTCGTGGCCTCCCGCATCGCCCACGCCCTGGCCCCTCGCCACCCCCTGGCGGCCGGCTGAGTCCGGGGCGGCCGGCCGGAGAAACGGCACGGGGCCCTGGACGGTGTGCGTCCGGGGCCCCGTGCCATGTGGGGGGTTCTAGGCGGCCGGCAGGATCCACTGCTGGTTGGCGGCGCCGGAGCAGTCCCAGATCTGGAGGCGGGTGCCGTTGGCGGAGCTGGGGCCGGTGGCGTCGAGGCAGCGGCCGGACTGGGGGTTCGTGAGGCGGTTGTTGGCGCCGGCCACCCATTGCTGGGAGCCGGTGCCGTTGCAGTCGTAGAGCTGCACCGTAGTGCCGTTGGCGGTGCCGGCGCTGGTGACGTCGATGCACTTGCCGAGGGCCTTGAGGGTGCCGTCGGTGCCTACGGTCCATTGCTGGGCGCTGGTGCCGTTGCAGTCGTACAGCTGGATGGCGGTGCCGTTGGCGGTGGCGGCGGAGGCGATGTCGACGCACTTCCCTCCGTAGCCGGTGATCTGGCCGGTGCGCGTGGTGCCGCCGCCGGTGGAGGTGCCGGTGATGGAGTTGAAGATGCTGGAGAACTGGTAGGCGCTCTGCGAGGTGCCGCTGCAGGTGCTGGAGAGGGTGCCGTTGGTGGCGCAGGCCTTGTCACGGCCGAGGGCCCAGAAGGCGAGCTCCTGGATGCCGTTGGTCTTCGCGAAGCTCTCGAGGGACGAGGCGTTGCCGGTGGAGAAGACCTCGCTGGTGGTGTCGTTCACGCCGATCATGGGCGTGTTGCCCTCCATGGCCCACAGCTGGGCGGAGGTCTTGGTCGTCCAGATCTGGCCGAGCTGGGTGTGGAGCGCGGTGGCCGCGTTGATGGCCGCCTGCCCCATGTCCATGGCCGACCCGTAGTCCATCGTCATGAGGTTGACGAGGTTGACGGTGAGGCCGTCGGTCTTGGCGTTGTTGAGCAGATTCAGCGAATTCTGCAGGAGGCCGGTCGGCATAACCGGCAGGGTGTACTGCACGTCCAACTTCTTGCCGGCGGCGGCGTAATCCGACTGGAGTTGGGCGAGCGCCTGGTTGCGGCGGTCGTTGGCGGCGGTGTTGTCGAGCGCGCTGCCCTCGATGTCGAAGTCGACGCGGGTGAGGTTGAGGGTGTCGATGACCTTCTTGTACTGGGCCTTGAGCGTGGCGACCGAGGTGCAGGACGTGCCGAGTTCGGTGCCGGCCGCGCCGCCGAAGGAGGCGATGACGTCGCCGCCGGAGGCCCGCAGGGTGTTGATGGCCGACGTCCAGCTGCTGTCGGTGATGGCCACGTTTCCGTTGAACGTGGCGTTACAGCCGCCGCCGTCGAGGATGAAGGCGAGCGTGAAGTACTTCAGGCCCGTGGCGGACTGGGCACTGGCCATCGCCGAGGCCGAGTTCCAGGTCTCGACGTAGGGCGCGGCGTACTGGGCGGGGAAGCCGGGGCCGGGGTTCGCGGCCGCGCTCGCGGTCGTACTGGAGCCGAACAGCAGCCCGGCGGCCATCGCCGGGACGGCGATCGCGGCGGAGAGGGCTCTGAGCCAGGGACGGGATTTACGCATGGGGGGAGCTCCTGATGGCGTATTCAGGCAAGGGGAACGGGGAGAGGTGGCGCTGAACCGACGTGCCGGGGTGGGGAGGTGGGGGGGTCAGCTGGGGTTGTCGGCGTGGGTGAGGGTCTCCCAGGCGACGAACAGGCTGTTCGTGCCGGCCGGGCGCTGCTGCTCGGTGAGCGTCTGGGTGTTGGACATGGCGTAACCCAGGCGGTTGTGCATGGCGTTGTAGCCGACCTCGGTGATCGGGCCGAGACCGAGGGTCAGGCTGCCGCCGCACAGCCAGGACGGGACGGCGGTGCCGAGCTGGTACTTGGCCTGGAAGCCGAGCGCCTGCCGCAGACGCTCGCCGACCTGCGGATAGAGGTCCGCGCCCTGGATCCGGGAGGTCTCGGCGACGTGCGAGATCGCGGAGATGCCGTAGCCGGTGTGGGTGAAGTCCCGGCAGGTCTCCTGGGTGAGCCCGGTGACGAAGGTGGACTGGCCCTGCCAGTAGCTGACGATCTTGGCGGTGGTGTCCAGCCCGCTGCCCGGCACCGTCTTGGGCACGGAGCCGTCGGTGCTGAGGTAGATGTAGGCCTGCACCCGGTTGAGGTAGCGGGTCACGGCCTTGTCGTAGCTGGTGCGGTCGTTGAGGAAGACGGAGATGCCGACGGCGGCCTCCATCATGCTCAGCTCCCAGTTGCCGTTGCTGTTGGAGCCGTTGATGACCTCGGGCAGGTAGACGTTGCGCAGCATCGTCGAGAAGCGGTCCACGTTGGGCCAGCTGCTGTACGTGTAGCGGATGATCTCCGCCGCCCGCGGCCACACGGATCCGGCCCAGCCGGTCTGCAGCGGTGCGTTGCTGTTGGTGTGCGAGGTGATCACGGCCGACCAGGCGTCCATGATCTGGATCGCCTTCTGCGCGTACCGGGAGTCCTGGGTGATGTACCAGGCCAGCGCGTCGGTGTAGGCCGCGATCGCGTCCTGGCGCTCATCGGTGCACCCGTAGTTCGGGTTGGAGTACGACCCGCACTCAACGACCGCCCGTGGCGCCGGCGTCCGCGTGAGCGAGGCGTACGACGAGGCCATCATCTGGTCGTTCGCGCTCTTCCACGGTTGCGCGCCCGCCTGCACCTTGCCTCGTACGAAGTCCAGCTGCGCCTGGCTGACCATCACGCCGGGGTGGGTGAAGACGGCAGGCGCGGCGGGGGTGACGGTCGCGGCGGACGCAGCGGTGACCGCGGTGGTCGACGGCTTCGCCGCTGAGGCCGCACCCGCGAGGACGGTGGCCAGGAGTGCGCCGGAGACAGTCGCGACGAGGAGGGTGAGAGCCCTTCTCCTGCGCGGTTTCGGTCGACGGGGTGTCAGTAAAGGTGTACCGGGCATGGACTGGGCCTTCCCGTGAGTTCATGTGTGTGAACTTCAGCCTCCCCCGTGAGCGACTGATTGACCGAGAAGGTAGGACTAGACCAATGAACACGTCAAGGCCTCCGTGCCAGGTATATGGCGGCGTTGCCACATCGGCAGGCGGGTGGTAACTGCCCGGCGACCGCGTCATTGTGGCGGTTGAGGTTGTCCGGGTCGAAGCGTTGATTCGTATACGTGAACATCCGGGGCGGTCACACCAGGGGGGACGCGCATGGCCGTCAACGCCACGACGGCGACTGTCCGTTTAACGCGACGGTCACGCGCACCTCACGGCCCCGACGCGCCACCATGGGCTTCCAGATCGCGTACGCGTCCCGGATTCCGGGCCTCGTCCCCCCGGCGGGAAGCTCGGAAAGCCGGCCGTGTCGGCCGGGCGGCGACAGGGCTCCGGCGCCAGGACGGCGGCGAGCGAACTCAGCCCCTACCCAGCGGTAGGCAGCGGTAAGCGGGGACGGCGGAAACGTCCCTCGCACGGGGAAGAAGTGGGCAAAACGCCGACGCGCCGCACCCCGCGCGCCTACTCTTCGAGGTGTGCCGGGCATGTCCGGCCGGGTGCTTGTGGTCGACGACAACAAGGTCATCCGGCAGCTGATCAGGGTCAACCTCGAGCTGGAGGGCTTCGAGGTCGTGACCGCGGCCGATGGTGCCGAGTGCCTGGACGTCGTGCACCGGGTCCGCCCGGATGTGGTGACCCTCGACGTGGTGATGCCGAGGCTGGACGGGATCGAGACGGCGCTCGCGCTGCGGGCGGACCCCCGGACCAGCGGGGTGCCGATCGCCATGGTGAGCGCGTGCACGCAGGCCGAGGTGGAGGCCGGCGCGGCAGCCGGGGTGAACGCGTTCCTGGGCAAGCCGTTCGACCCGGCGGAGTTGGTGAATCTCGTACGCAGGCTGGCACACAGCGGCGGCCAGAGCGGGGAGCCCGCCACGGGCGAGCCCGCCACGGCACCCGGCGGAGGCTGAGCGACCGTCCCGGGCGCCCCCGGAGCCCCGCGCGCCGACCTGCCCAGTGGGTGAAACCCGTTGGCGTGCGCACCCCCCACCTCGCCTACGCTTGCCTCTGTGACCCCCGCTGAGCTCTCCCGCACCGTGCTGAGGACGGTGCGCCGTGCCGTGGAGGCCGATGAGCTCAGCCTGTCGGTGCCGGAGCTGCCGGAACAGGTCCTGGTGCAGCGCCCGCCGAGGCCCGGCAACGGGGACTACGCGACCAACGTGGCACTCAAGCTCGCCGGACCGGCCGGCCGGCCGGCCCGCCAGGTCGCCGAGATACTGCGCAGGCACCTCGCGCTCGCCCCCGGGATCGCCCGGGTGGACATCGCCGAGCCGGGCTTCCTCAACATCACGCTCGACGCGGTGACGCACGCCGACCTCGTACGCGTCGTACGGCAGCGCGGCCCGGCGTACGGCCACGGCGAGGGACTGCGGGACGTACGGGTGACGATCGTCCCCGCCGACCCGCAGGAGGCCAGGGCCATCGTCGTCGCGGAAGCGGCCAACCGGCTGCTGCGGGCCGGCGGGGCCCAGGAGGGCCCGCCGGAGCCCGCCAAGCCGCAGCCGGTGGCCGCGCCCCTCGACGAGCTGCTGCGCACACTCGGCCCCGACGCCGCCCGCTGGGCCCTGCTGCGCCCGCCGGCCGGCGACGTGCCGCAGCCCGACCCGGCCGTCCATCTCACCCAGCGCGCGAGCAACCCGCTCTTCCGGGTCCGCTACGCCCACGCCCGCACCCGGGCCCTGCTGCGCAATGCCCATGACCTGGGCATCGAGCCGGCACCGGGGGAGTACCGGCACCCCGCCGAGACCGATCTGCTCGGCCTGATCGCGGACTTCCCCCGCGTCGTCGACGCATCCGCCAGGCATCGCGCCCCCGACCGGGTCGCGCGGCACGCGGAGCGTACGGCGGACGCCTTCTTCCGGTTCCACGACGAGTGCCCCGTGCTGCCCAAGGGCGACGAGAAACCCTCGGCCGTTCACGGCGCCCGGCTCGCGCTCGCCGAAGCCGCCGGGACCGTGCTCGCCAACGGCCTGACCCTGCTCGGCATCAGCGCCCCCGATCACCTATGAGAGTGCAGAGATGAGTCGTTCAGCCCACCCCGCAGGGCCCCGCTACGCCGACGTCCTCCCCGAGGGCCACTACACGGCGCCCCCCGCCGACCTCAACACCCTCGACCCGCGCGTCTGGGCCCGTACGGTCGCCCGCACCCCCGACGGTGCCGCCCAGGTCGGCGGCCTGGACGTACGCCACCTCGCCGAGGAGTTCGGCACCCCCGCGTACATCCTGGACGAGGCCGACTTCCGGGCCCGCTGCCGTGCCTGGCGCGAGGCCTTCGGCGAGGACGCCGACGTCTTCTACGCGGGCAAGGCCTTCCTCTCCCGCGCCGTCGTCCGCTGGCTGCACGAGGAGGGCCTCAACCTCGACGTGTGCACCGGCGGCGAGCTGGCGGTCGCCCTGTCCGCGGGGATGCCCGCCGAACGGATCGCGCTGCACGGCAACAACAAGAGCGCCGAGGAGATCGAGCGGGCCGTCACCGCCGGGGTCGGGCGGATCGTGCTCGACTCCTTCCAGGAGATCGTCCGGGTCGCCGACATCGCCAGGAGGCACGGAAAGCGGCAGCGCGTGCAGATCCGCGTGACCGTGGGCGTGGAGGCGCACACCCACGAGTTCATCGCGACCGCCCACGAGGACCAGAAGTTCGGCTTCTCCCTCAGCGGCGGGGACGCCGCCGAGGCGGTCCGCCGGGTGCTCACCCTGCCCTCCCTCGAGCTGATCGGCATCCACTCCCACATCGGTTCGCAGATCTTCGACACCTCCGGCTTCGAGGTCGCCGCCCACCGCGTCGTCGGCCTGCTGAAGCAGGTCCGCGACGAGCACGGCGTCGAGCTCCCCGAGATCGACCTCGGCGGCGGTCTCGGCATCGCGTACACCCCCGACGACGACCCGCGCGAGCCGCACGAGATCGCCAAGGCCCTCGGCGAGATCGTCACCCGCGAGAGTGCTTCCGCCGGCCTGACCGCACCCCGGCTGTCCGTCGAGCCCGGCCGCGCGATCGTCGGCCCGACCGCCTTCACCCTCTACGAGGTCGGCACGATCAAGCCGCTGGAGGGCCTTCGTACGTACGTCAGCGTGGACGGCGGCATGTCCGACAACATCCGTACCGCGCTCTACGACGCCGAGTACACCGTCGCCCTGGTCTCCCGGGCCAGCGACGCCGAGCCGATGCTCAGCCGCGTCGTCGGCAAGCACTGCGAGTCCGGCGACATCGTCGTACGGGACGCCTTCCTCCCCGCCGACCTGGCACCCGGCGACCTGATCGCCGTACCCGCCACCGGGGCCTACTGCCGCTCGATGGCGAGCAACTACAACCATGCGCTGCGACCGCCCGTCGTCGCCGTCGCCGACGGCGAGGCCCGGGTGATCGTCCGGCGTGAGACGGAGGAAGATCTCCTGCGTCTCGATGTCGGCTGAAGTGAAATCTCACCTGTAGGCGGGACGGTCTCATTCACCGGACAGGACGTGGAAACTTCCGTCCGGTGAGTGAGACTGGTTCTGCTCCCAGACCAATGAGCTGTAAACGAAACGAGGTCGGATGATGCGTACGCGTCCGCTGAAGGTGGCGCTGCTGGGCTGTGGTGTGGTGGGCTCAGAGGTGGCGCGCATCATGACGACGCACGCGGCCGACCTCGCGGCGCGCATCGGCGCCCCCGTCGAGCTCGCCGGGATCGCCGTACGCCGCCCGAACCGGGTCCGCGCGGGCGTACCGGCCGAGCTGCTCACCACGGACGCGACGGCCCTGGTCAAACGCGGGGACATCGACGTCGTGGTCGAGGTCATCGGCGGCATCGAGCCCGCCCGCTCCCTCATCACCACCGCCTTCGAGCACGGCGCGAGCGTGGTCTCCGCCAACAAGGCCCTGCTGGCCGCCGACGGCACCGCGCTGCACGCCGCCGCCGTCGAGCACAGCGCGGACCTCTACTACGAGGCCGCCGTCGCCGGCGCCATCCCGCTGATCCGCCCGCTGCGCGAGTCGCTGGCCGGCGACAAGATCAATCGGGTCATGGGCATCGTCAACGGCACGACCAACTTCATCCTCGACAAGATGGACACCACCGGCGCCGGGTACTCCGAGGCGCTGGACGAGGCCACGGCCCTCGGTTACGCCGAGGCCGACCCCACCGCCGACGTCGAGGGCTTCGACGCCGCCGCCAAGGCCGCGATCCTGGCCGGCATCGCCTTCCACACCCGGGTGACCATCGACGACGTCCACCGCGAGGGCATCACCGAGGTCACCGCCGCCGACATCGCCTCCGCCAAGCAGATGGGCTGCACCGTCAAGCTGCTGGCCCTCTGCGAGCGCAGCGAGGACGGCGGGTCCGTCACCGCCCGCGTGCACCCCGCGATGATCCCCCTCACGCACCCGCTGGCCAGCGTCCGCGAGGCGTACAACGCGGTCTTCGTCGAGGCCGACGCCGCCGGCAAGCTGATGTTCTACGGTCCCGGCGCCGGCGGCTCACCGACCGCCTCCGCCGTCCTCGGCGACCTGGTCGCGGCCTGCCGCAACAAGCTGGCGGCCACCACGGGGCCCGGCGAGTCCGCCTACGCGCGGCTGCGCGTCAGCCCGATGGGCGATGTGGTCACCCGCTACCACATCAGCCTCGACGTGGCCGACAAACCGGGTGTCCTGGCCCAGGTCGCGACGGTCTTCGCCGAGCATCAGGTGTCCATCGACACCGTCCGCCAGCAGGGCAAGGACGGAGACGCCGCTCTTGTCGTCGTCACCCACCGCGCGGCCGACGCCGCGCTCGCGGCGACCGTCGAGGCCCTGCGCAAACTCGACACCGTACGTGGCGTCGCCAGCATCATGCGCGTCGAAGGGGAGTAATCCGACATGAACGCCGTAACAGACCGTCCCCGAATGTCCGGCACCCACCAGTGGCGCGGCATCATCGAGGAGTACCGGGACCGCCTCCCGGTGACCGCCGAGACCCCTGTGGTCACGCTGCTGGAGGGTGGCACCCCGCTCGTCCCGGCCCAGCTGCTGAGCGAGCGCACCGGCTGCGACGTCTTCCTCAAGGTCGAGGGAGCCAATCCCACCGGCTCCTTCAAGGACCGCGGCATGACCATGGCCATCACCCGGGCCAAGGAGGAGGGTGCGCAGGCCGTCATCTGCGCGTCCACCGGCAACACCTCGGCCTCGGCGGCCGCGTACGCCGTACGGGCCGGGATGGTCTGCGCCGTCCTGGTCCCGCAGGGCAAGATCGCGCTGGGCAAGATGGGTCAGGCGCTGGTGCACGGCGCCCGCATCCTCCAGGTCGACGGCAACTTCGACGACTGCCTGGACCTCGCGCGCGGCTTGAGCGACAAGTATCCGGTGGCGCTGGTCAATTCGGTCAACCCGGTGCGTATCGAGGGCCAGAAGACCGCCGCGTTCGAGATCGTGGACGCACTCGGCGACGCGCCCGACATCCACATCCTCCCGGTGGGCAACGCGGGCAATATCACCGCGTACTGGAAGGGTTACCGCGAATACTCCGCTGACGGCGTGTCCACCCGAAACCCCCGCATGTGGGGCTTCCAGGCGGCCGGTTCGGCCCCCATCGTCAACGGCGCGCCGGTCCGTCATCCGCAGACCATCGCCACCGCCATCCGGATCGGCAACCCCGCGTCCTGGCAGTTCGCGGAGGAGGCCCGGGATGAATCGGGCGGCCTGATCGAAGCGGTGACGGACCGTCAGATTCTGTCGGCGTACCGCCTGCTGGCGGCCCGGGAGGGTGTTTTCGTCGAGCCCGCCTCCGCCGCGAGCGTGGCCGGCCTGCTCAAGGCCGCCGAGGAGGGCCGGGTCGATCCCGGCCAGCGCATCGTCTGTACCGTGACCGGAAACGGCCTCAAGGACCCCGACTGGGCCGTGGCCGGCGCCCCGCAGCCCATCACGGTCCCCGTGGACGCGGACGCCGCCGCGGAGAAGCTGGGTCTCACGGACTGAGCCGCTTCGGTACCGCCGGGCCGGCCGGGCCCGGCGGTACGGGCCGGCCGCACAGGGGGCGCATGCCCCGGAGGGCGACACGCATCACGCGCTGTTCGTGCGCCCTATGTCGCAACAGAACCTTCCTTCGATAGGCTGGGCCCACACCGGCGTCGCGCGTGCGCCGATCCGGCCCATGCCACCGGCATTGGTGCCCAAAAGTCCTCCCGCCGTAAAGCCGTAAAGCAGCGGCATCCGAGGCAGCACCGCCCTGAAGCACAAGGAGAGTCATCGAACGATGGCCGGACCCGCCTTCCGCGCCGCCGCCGTCCGAGTGCGCGTCCCCGCGACCAGCGCAAACCTCGGACCCGGCTTTGACGCCTTCGGCCTGGCCCTGGGGCTCTACGACGATGTCGTGGTCCGCGTGGCCGACTCCGGCCTGCACGTCGACATCGCCGGAGAGAGTGCCGAAACACTCCCCCGGGACGAAAAGCACCTGGTCGTACGCTCCCTGCGCACCGCGTTCGACGTGCTCGGCGGGCAGCCGCGCGGCCTCGAGGTCGTCTGCGCCAACCGCATCCCGCACGGCCGGGGCCTGGGGTCGTCGTCGGCCGCCATCTGCGCGGGCATCATGGCCGCCCGCGCGGTGACGATAGGCGGGCAGGACAAGCTGAACGACGCGGCGCTGCTGGAGCTGGCCAACGAGATCGAGGGCCACCCGGACAATGTCGCCGCCTGTCTGCTCGGCGGCTTCACCCTGGCCTGGACGGAGGGCGGCACCGCCCACGCGATCCGGCTGGACCCCTCCGAGGCCGTCGTGCCCGTGGTCTTCGTACCGTCCAAGCCCGTGTTGACCGAGACCGCCCGTGGCCTGTTGCCGCGCACCGTCCCGCATGTCGACGCCGCGGTGAACGCCGGCCGGGCCGCGCTGCTGGTGGAAGCCCTCACCCGGCGCCCCGAGCTGCTGCTTCCCGCCACCGAGGACCGGTTGCACCAGGATTACCGCGCTCCCGCCATGCCCGAAAGTGTGGCTCTGGTGAACCGTTTGCGCGCCGAGGGCGTCCCTGCTGTCATCTCGGGGGCCGGCCCCACCGTGCTGGCGCTCACCGATGACGGGGCCGCCGACAAGGTCTCCCAGCTGGCCGGCACCGGGTGGGCGGCCAACCGCCTGACCCTGGACGGGGCTGGGGCGAGTGTCCTGCCGCTGGCTGTGGGGCAGTGACACGATTGCCGGTCGATGAGAGGGGGAATGTTTGTTGGATCCGGTAGTGTTAATCTCAAATCTGCACTCGACGCCATTGCGGCTCGGTGCTCCGTGTCCCGTCTCGGGACCGCCATTCTTCCGGGAGCCTCCCACACCGCATAGGCAGCCTGCCTGAGCAGTGCCGAGCACGCTCCGGAGTCGGCGCGAGCGACACACCACCTGAGTGATCTCTCCGCGCCAAAGCAGCATTTTGGTACGTCATTTTCTGCCGCCGTCAGGCGGACCACCGCCCCGGATCAGGTCAGGGACAAAGACCGAATCCGGACAGCACAACCGGTCGCCGAGCCAGACAGGCCGACGTCCGCTCCAGGGAAGGACCCTTCGTGAGCGACACCACCGATCTGATGGGCGTGCGCGTGGAAGGCAATGCCGCCGCGCCCGACGCTGCCGCGCCTGCCACCGGTGCTGCTGCCCCCAAGCGACGCCGCTCAGGCACCGGTCTTGAGGGCATGGTCCTGGCCGAGCTGCAGCAGCTTGCTTCCAGTCTCGGGATCAAGGGCACCGCGCGGCTCCGCAAGGGGCAGCTGATCGAGACCATCAAGGCCGCGCAGTCCGGCGGAGCCACCACCGCCGCCAAGGCCGCTCCGGCCGCCTCCCAGGGGGGAGAGCCCGCCGAGAAGCCCAAGCGCCGCGCCACGTCGCGGACCCGCACCGGCGACAACGCCGAGGCCAAGGCCGTGGCGGCCACCGCGCCGTCGGCGCCCGCCGCGCCCGAGCAGGCGAAGCAGATCGACATTCCCGGCCAGCCGGCCGGCGAGCAGCCCAAGGCCGAGCGCGCCGAGCGTGCCGACCGGACCGCCCCCGCCGCCGCCCGCAACGAGCGCGCCGAGGCCGCCGCCGACACCGCCGAGGGCAAGGCCCCCGCGGCCGAGGCCAAGGCCGGCGACGACCGTCAGGGCGGCCGGGACCGCCAGCGCGGCGACCGGCAGGACCGCCAGGACCGTGAGGGCCGCCGGGACCGCCAGCGCGACCGCCGCAACAAGGGCGAGGACGGCGGCGGCGCCGGGCAGCAGCAGCGCGGTGACCGCGAGCGTGACCGCGACCGCCAGCAGGGCCAGCAGCAGGGCCAGAGCCAGGGCCAGCAGCAGGGCGGCCAGGGCGGCGGCCCCCAGGACGACTACGACGACGGTGAGGGCGGCGGCCGCCGTCGCCGCGGCCGTTACCGCGACCGCCGGGGCCGGGGCACCAGCGGCAACCGCCGCGAGGAGTTCGGCAACGAGCCCCAGGTCAACGAGGACGACGTCCTGATCCCCGTCGCGGGTATCCTCGACATCCTCGACAACTACGCGTTCATCCGGACCTCCGGCTACCTGCCGGGCCCGAACGACGTGTACGTGTCCCTCGCCCAGGTCCGTAAGAACGGCCTGCGCAAGGGTGACCACGTCACCGGCGCGGTCCGCCAGCCCAAGGACGGCGAGCGCCGCGAGAAGTTCAACGCGCTGGTCCGCCTGGACTCGGCCAACGGCATGGCCGCCGATTCCGGC
Organism: Streptomyces sp. NPDC059373; assembly: GCF_042751495.1. NCBI lineage: Bacteria > Bacillati > Actinomycetota > Actinomycetes > Kitasatosporales > Streptomycetaceae > Streptomyces > Streptomyces sp. NPDC059373. The sequence continues at coordinate 22,648 of NZ_JBHYXC010000028.1, forward strand.
CGCAGCCGCCCCGAGTTCGGCAAGCTCACCCCGCTGTACCCGCAGGAGCGGCTGCGGCTGGAGAACGAGCCGAACCAGCTGATCCCCCGGGTCATCGACCTCGTCGCGCCCATCGGCAAGGGCCAGCGCGGTCTGATCGTGGCTCCGCCGCGTACCGGTAAGACGATCATCATGCAGGCGATCGCCAACGCGATCACCCACAACAACCCCGAGTGCCACCTGATGGTCGTCCTGGTCGACGAGCGTCCGGAAGAGGTCACCGACATGCAGCGGTCGGTCAAGGGCGAGGTCATCTCCTCGACCTTCGACCGCCCGGCCGAGGACCACACCACCGTCGCCGAGCTCGCCATCGAGCGCGCGAAGCGCCTGGTGGAGCTGGGCCACGACGTCGTCGTCCTGCTGGACTCCATCACCCGTCTGGGCCGCGCGTACAACCTCGCGGCGCCCGCCTCCGGCCGCATCCTGTCCGGTGGTGTCGACTCGACCGCGCTCTACCCGCCGAAGCGCTTCTTCGGTGCCGCGCGCAACATCGAGGACGGCGGCTCGCTGACCATCCTGGCCACCGCGCTGGTCGAGACCGGCTCGCGCATGGACGAGGTGATCTTCGAGGAGTTCAAGGGCACCGGCAACATGGAGCTCCGCCTCGACCGCAAGCTCTCCGACAAGCGGATCTTCCCGGCCGTGGACGTGGACTCGTCCGCGACCCGTAAGGAGGAGATCCTGCTCAACCCCGAGGAGCTCGCCATCGTCTGGAAGCTGCGCCGGGTGCTGCACGCGCTCGACTCGCAGCAGGCGATCGAGCTGCTGCTCGACAAGATGAAGCAGACGAAGTCGAACGCCGAGTTCCTGATGCAGATCGCCAAGACGACCCCCGGTCAGAACAACGACTGACGGATCGTACGAAAGGGCCACTCCGAAGTCGCGACGGTCGCGGCGACGGGGTGGCCCTTTTCACATGTTCATCCGCATTTGGAACGCTGTCTGTCCCCCGAACGTCTGACAAGCGGGACAACAGGTGCTTGATCACCACAACTGGGGGTACCGGAGCAGGCAAGGACAGAGGAGACCATGACGCAGCCCCATCACCGCGCCCCCCGTCGCAAGGCCATGCGCGCGGTCGTCTGGACAGCCACCGTCGCGGTCGTACTGTGCCTCACCGGTGCCGGGTACATCTACTTCAAGCTCAACGGCAACATCAAGGGCATCGACATCAACGGGGCACTGGGCACCGACCGCCCGACGAACTTCGACAACGGCTCCATGGACATCCTCGTCCTCGGCTCCGACTCCCGCTCCGGCAGCAACAAGAAGGCCGGCGGCGGCCAGGACGACGGCACGGCCCGCTCGGACACCGCGATGATCGTGCACATCCACAAGGGCCACAAGAAGGCCAGCGTGGTCAGCATCCCCCGCGACACCCTCGTCGACCGGCCCTCCTGCACCAAGATCAAGGGCGGTACGCAGCTCCCCGCCGCCACCGGCGTCATGTTCAACTCCGCGTACGCGGTCGGGGGCCCCGCCTGCGCGGTGAAGACCGTCGAGTCGATGACCGGCGTCCGTATGGACCACTACATCGAGATCGACTTCTCCGGCTTCCAGCACCTCATCGACGCCCTCGGCGGCGTCAAGGTGACCACCGCCCAGGACATCGACGACAACGACAGCCACCTGCACCTCAAGGCCGGCACCCACACCCTCGACGGCAAGCAGGCCCTCGGCCTGGTCCGCACCCGCCACGGCGTCGGCGACGGCAGCGACCTCGGCCGGATAGAGCTCCAGCAGGCCTTCGTCAAGGCGCTCATCGCCCGCGTCGAGAGCCTCGGCCTGCTCACCAGCCCCACCAAGCTCTACCAGGTCGCCGACACCGCCACCGGCGCCCTCACCACCGACTCCGACCTCGCCACGGTCGGCAACCTCATGGGCCTGGGGCAGAGCATGAAGGGCATCGGCTCCAACGACCTCGACATGATCACCATGCCGGTCCAGTACGACCCCACCGACCCCAACCGCGTCATCCCGCTGACCGACAAGGCCGACCAGGTCTGGGCGGCACTGCGGGCCGACCGGACGATCCCCAAGAGCGCCACGAAGGGCTCCGCCGGTGACCAGGCGGGCACGAAGGGTGTCGTCAAGAGCTCCTCGTAGAGCCCAGGAATAACCATCGGGGACGCCTCGTTTTGGGAGATACGGCCGGTCCTGGCAGACTGGTACGTCGGCCCCGGTTCACGTGACGCAAACCCGCCTCACGACCCGGGACCCTCCCGAGATAACCAGGAGATTCCCTTGAAGCGCGAAATCCACCCGGAGTACGTGGAGACCCAGGTCACGTGCACCTGCGGCGCCTCGTTCACCACCCGCAGCACCGAGAAGAGCGGCGTCATCCGCGCCGACGTCTGCTCGGCCTGCCACCCGTTCTACACGGGCAAGCAGAAGATCCTCGACACCGGTGGCCGTGTGGCCCGCTTCGAGGCCCGCTTCGGCAAGAAGGCCGGGTCCGCCCAGAAGTAGCGACCCATAAGCGCCGGTTCTCGGCTGCCCGGATTCATGCCGGTCAGCCGGACCGGCGTTTTGTCGTCCCGGCCCGTCACCTTCACCTCAAGCAGCAGTAAGCAGGGATCCCAGATGTTCGAGGCGGTCGAGGAACTCATCGGCGAGCATGCCGACCTCGAAAAGCGGCTTGCCGACCCTTCGGTCCACGCGGACCAGGCCAACGCGCGCAAGCTCAACAAGCGCTACGCCGAGCTGACCCCCATCGTCGGCACCTACCGCACGTGGAAGCAGACCGGCGAGGACATCGAGACGGCCCGCGAGTTCGCGGCGGACGACCCGGACTTCGCCGCCGAGGCCAAGTCGCTGGAGAAGCAGCGCGAGGAGCTCACCGAGAAGCTCCGCCTCCTGCTCGTCCCGCGCGACCCCAGCGACGACAAGGACGTCATCCTCGAGGTCAAGGCGGGTGAGGGCGGCGAGGAGTCCGCGCTGTTCGCCGGCGACCTGCTGCGGATGTACCTGCGCTACGCCGAGCGCGTCGGCTGGAAGACCGAGCTCATCGAGGCCAACGAGTCCGACCTCGGCGGCTACAAGGATGTCCAGGTCGCGGTGAAGACCAAGGGCGGTAACGGCGCCACCGAGCCCGGCCAGGGCGTCTGGGCCCGTCTGAAGTACGAGGGCGGGGTGCACCGCGTGCAGCGCGTGCCCGCCACCGAGTCCCAGGGCCGCATCCACACCTCCGCCGCCGGCGTCCTGGTCACCCCCGAGGCCGACGAGGTCGAGGTCGAGATCGGCCCCAACGACCTGCGTATCGACGTCTATCGCTCGTCCGGCCCGGGCGGCCAGTCGGTCAACACCACCGACTCCGCGGTGCGTATCACGCACCTCCCGTCCGGCCTGGTCGTCTCCTGCCAGAACGAGAAGAGCCAGCTCCAGAACAAGGAGTCGGCGATGCGCATCCTGCGCTCCCGGCTGCTGGCCGCCGCCCAGGAGGAGGCCGAGCGCGAGGCCTCCGACGCGCGCCGCAGCCAGGTCCGCACGGTCGACCGCTCCGAGCGCATCCGGACGTACAACTACCCCGAGAACCGCATCTCGGACCACCGTGTCGGCTTCAAGGCGTACAACTTGGACCAGGTCCTCGACGGGGACCTCGACGCCGTGATCCAGGCGTGCGTCGACGCCGACTCGGCTGCGAAGCTGGCCGCGGCCGGTGAAAACTAAGCCCGTCCGGCATTCGAGGACATCCCTGGCCCAGGAGAGGACGACGTGAACCTGTTGCTCGCCGAAGTCGCGGCAGCGACGCGGCGGCTGGCCGATGCCGGCGTGCCGTCCCCGCGGTTCGACGCGGAGGAACTGGCCGCGTACGTGCACGGGGTCAAGCGCGGTGAGCTGCACGCCGTCCCCGACCCGGACTTCGACGCCCGCTACTGGGAGGCCGTGGCCCGCCGCGAGGCCCGCGAGCCGCTGCAGCACATCACCGGCCGCGCCTTCTTCCGCTACCTCGAGCTGCAGGTCGGCCCCGGCGTCTTCGTACCGCGTCCGGAGACCGAGAGCGTGGTCGGCTGGGCCATAGACGCCGTACGTGCCATGGACGTCGCCGAGCCGCTGATCGTCGACCTCTGCACCGGCTCCGGCGCGATCGCGCTCGCGCTGGCCCAGGAGGTGCCGCGCTCCCGCGTCCACGCGGTCGAGCTGTCCGAAGAGGCCCTGGTCTGGGCCCGCAAGAACACCGAGGGCAGCAAGGTCGACCTGCGGCACGGCGACGCGCTGACGGCCTTTCCGGAGCTGAACGGCCAGGTCGACCTCGTGGTCTCCAACCCGCCGTACATCCCGCTCACCGAATGGGAGTACGTCGCCCCCGAGGCCCGCGACCACGACCCCGAACTGGCGCTCTTCTCCGGCGAGGACGGCCTCGACACCATCCGCGGCATCGAGCGCACCGCCCAACGCCTGCTCCGCCCCGGCGGCGTCGTCGTCATCGAGCACGCCGACACGCAGGGCGGCCAGGTCCCGTGGATCTTCAAGGAGGACGCGGGCTGGGCCGACGCCGCGGACCACCCCGACCTGAACAAACGGCCCAGGTTCACCACTGCCCGCAAGGCGACGCCATGATGGCGCCGGGCAACCCCGGTCCTGCTGTGTTCTTCCGGGGCACGACGCCCCGTACTTCTGCGTACAAAAGCCCCGCCGTCAGGACGGCGCATCACCTGGAGGTCAGCTAATGGCACGGCGTTACGACTGCTCGGATGCGACCGACCGCGCCGCCGGACTGCGTGAGGCCGCCTCTGCCGTGCGCCGCGGCGAACTCGTCGTGCTGCCCACCGACACGGTCTACGGCATCGGCGCCGACGCCTTCAACCGCGAGGCCGTGGGCGACCTGCTCGAGGCCAAGGGGCGTGGCCGCAACATGCCCTCGCCCGTGCTCGTCGGCTCCCCGAACACCCTGCACGGCCTGGTCACCGACTTCTCCGAGCAGGCCTGGGAGCTGGTCGACGCCTTCTGGCCGGGCGCCCTCACGCTCGTCGCCCGGCACCAGCCGTCCCTGCAGTGGGACCTCGGCGACACCCGGGGGACCGTCGCCGTCCGTATGCCGCTGCACCCCGTCGCCATCGAGCTGCTGACCGAGACCGGCCCCATGGCCGTCTCCAGTGCCAACCTGACCGGCCACGCGTCCCCGCAGGACTGCGACGCCGCCCAGGAGATGCTCGGCGACTCCGTCGCCGTCTACCTCGACGGCGGACCCACGCCCGCCGCCGTACCGTCGTCGATCGTCGACGTCACCGGCAAGGTGCCGGTGCTGCTGCGGGCGGGCGCGCTCTCCGCCGAGCAGCTCCGGGAGGTCGTGCCCGACCTGGAGGTCAGCAGTTGATACCTGGCCTGCCGGGTGTTCAGCGTGAGCGCGAAGACGTCTTCCGCATCCTCCACGTCTGCACCGGCAACGTCTGCCGCTCGCCGATGGCCGAGCGGCTGACCCGCCATGAGCTGACCCGGCGGCTCGGCGACGGAGCCGCCGGGATCCTCGTCGAGAGCGCCGGCACCTGGGGGCACGAGGGCGCCCCCATGGAGGCCCACGCGGCCACCGTCCTCGCCGAGTACTCCGCCGACCCCTCCGGCTTCACCGGCCGCGAGCTGCTCGACGAGCACGTCATCGACGCCGACCTCGTCCTCACCGCCACCCGCGACCACCGCGCCCAGGTCATCTCCATGGGGCACGCGGCGGGCCTGCGCACCTTCACCCTCAAGGAGTTCACCCGCCTGGTGCGCGCCATCGACCCCGCCACCCTCCCCGACGACGGTGGCGTCACGGCGCGGGCGCGCTCCCTGGTCCGGGCCGCCGCCGCGCTCCGCGGCTGGCTCCTCGCCCCCGACGCCGAGGCCGACGAGGTCTACGACCCGTACGGCGCTCCGCTCACGTTCTTTCGCAGCGTCGGCGAGGAGATCCACGCCGCCCTCGACCCCGTGGTTACCGCCCTCACCGGGGTCCCGGCCCCGACGGCGTAACGCTTCTGCGTGTACTGGGCGGTTTGCCCGCATCGGTGCCACAGTGGTGGTGAGATCCCCGTCACACCGGAGCGCCGAGCCATGTCGACGACCGCGGAAACAGCAGGGCACACCACCTGGGCCACCGGCACCGGTTTCGAGCAGCTGCGCCGGCAGGATCCGGAACTGGCCGACGTCCTCCTCGGCGAGGTGCAGCGCCAGAGCAACTGCCTGCAGCTGATCGCCGGCGAGAACTTCACCTCACCCGCCGTCCTCGCCGCGCTCGGCTCACCGCTGGCGAACAAGTACGCCGAGGGGTATCCGGGCCAGCGCCACCACGCCGGCTGCGAGCTGGTCGACCTCGCCGAGCGGCTGGCCATTGAACGGGCCACCAGGCTCTTCGGCGCGGCTCATGCGAACGTCCAGCCGTACTCCGGCTCCTCGGCCGTCCTGGCGGCGTATGCGGCCCTTCTCGTGCCCGGTGACACCGTCCTGGCGATGGCACTTCCGCACGGCGGGCACCTCACCCACGGTTCGGAGTCCAATTTCTCCGGCCGCTGGTTCCACATCGTCGGTTACGGCGTAACCCGCGACACCGACCTCATCGACTACGACGAGGTCCGCAGACTCGCCCACCAGCACCGCCCCAAGGCGATCGTCTGCGGCTCCATCGCCTACCCCCGGCACATCGACCACGCCGCCTTCCGCGAGATCGCCGACGACGTGGGCGCCTATCTCATCGTCGACGCCGCCCACACCCTCGGCCTGGTGGCCGGCGGCGCGGCGCCCAACCCGGTGCCGTACGCGGATGTGGTGTGCGCCACCAGCCACAAGACGCTGCGCGGCCCGCGAGGGGGCCTGATCCTGTGCGGCGCGGACCTAGCGCAGCGGATCGACCGTGCCGTCTTCCCCTTCTCGCAGGGCGGCCCCCACATGCACGCCATCGCGGCCAAGGCAGCCGCCCTCGCCGAGGCGGCCACGCCCGCCTTCGCCGCGTACGCCCACCAGGTCGTCGCCAACGCCCGCACCCTCGCGGAGGCGCTGGCCGGCCAGGGCCTGCGGATCTCCACCGGCGGCACCGACACCCACCTGATCACCGCCGACGTCTCCTCGCTCGGCGCGACCGGCGCGCAGGCCCGGGGCCGGTGCGCGGCGGCGGGAATCGTGCTCGACAAATACACACTCCCGTACGACTCGGAACCCTGCTCGATCGGCTCCGGCATCCGCCTGGGCACCGCCGCGGTCACCACCCAGGGCATGGGCACGGACGAGATGCCGCAGGTCGCAGGCCTGATCGCGCGCGCCGTACGCGAGGAGCGAGGCATCGCGCAGCGGGTCGCCGAGCTGGTCGGCGGCTTCCCGCCGTACCCCCCTTATCCGGCATAACGGACACCGGGCATGATGCCCTGCAACCCTGGGCACCCGCTGTGAGTCCTTACAAGTGTTTACAGTCGCCACCCGGACGCGAATAGGGTGTGCCCGTGCGCGAGTACCTCCTGACCCTTTGCGTGGCAGCAGCCGTCACCTACCTCCTCACGGGGCCGGTGCGGAAGTTCGCCATCGCGGCCGGCGCCATGCCCGAGATCCGCGACCGTGACGTCCACCGGGAACCCACCCCCCGGCTGGGCGGCATCGCCCTGTTCGCCGGCCTGTGCGCGGGACTGCTGGTCGCCGCTCATCTGGAGAACCTGCGGAGCGTCTTCGAGCTGTCCAACGAACCCCGCGCGCTGCTCTCCGGCGCCGGGCTGATCTGGCTGCTCGGCGTCCTGGACGACAAGTGGGGCGTCGACGCCCTCATCAAGCTCGGCGCGCAGATGGTCGCCGCCGGTGTGATGGTCCTTCAGGGCCTGACGATCCTCTGGCTCCCGGTCCCCGGCGTCGGCACGGTCTCGCTGACGCAGATGCAGGGCACCCTGCTCACCGTCGCGCTGGTGGTCATCACCATCAACGCCGTCAACTTCGTTGACGGGCTGGACGGTCTGGCCGCCGGTGTGGTCTGCATCGCCTCCATCGCGTTCTTCATGTACGCCTACCGGCTCTGGTACGGGTACGGCGTGGACGCGGCGTCCCCGGCCACGCTCTTCAGCGCCATCCTCATCGGCATGTGCCTGGGCTTCCTCCCGCACAACCTGCACCCCGCGCGCATCTTCATGGGCGACTCCGGGTCCATGCTGATCGGCCTCATGCTGGCCTCGGCCGCCATCTCCATCACCGGCCAGGTCGACCCGGACTCCATCACCGACATGACCGGCTCGGCCCGCGCCACCACGCACTTCATGGTCCCGGTCTACATGCCGCTGCTGCTCCCGCTGAGCATCATCGCCATCCCGGCCGCCGACCTGGTCCTGGCCATCGTCCGCCGTACGTGGAACGGCCAGTCGCCCTTCGCCGCCGACCGCGGCCACCTCCACCACCGCCTGCTGGACATCGGCCACTCGCACAGCCGGGCCGTCCTGATCATGTACTTCTGGTCGGCCCTGATCGCCTTCGGTGCCGTCGCCTTCTCGGTGAACTCCTCCAGCCTGTGGATCGTCCTCGCGATCATCGCGCTGAGCGCCATCGGCCTCGTCGCCCTGCTCTTCCCCCGCTTCCGCCCCCGCGCCCCCCGCTGGGCCGAGTCCTTCGTCCCGCCCCGCTACCGCCGCTCCCGCCGCGAGGCCCAGGCGGCGGCCGCCGCCCTCGTCGCCTCCGGCCAGGCCCCCGGCGTCAACGGTGCGACCGCGGTGGGCGACCGCGCCCTGCTCCCGGGCCGCACGGAGCGTCAACCTGCGGAAAGCCGCCGTTAGGGTGCGGCCGTCCCCCGGACGGCCGAAGTTTGTACTCCTCCTGTGTGACGGCCCGCACACGAACTGAGTAAAGACCTCATCAAATAGTTTGTGATACCGTTCACGAGTACCCGGAAACGAGCCGAAAGACCCTGGCGTGATGGTCTTCCGGCGTGAGGCATGTCCTCCGCCCCCGGCTACGCTCGTCCCCCTATGACGACAGAACGTCTTCCCCAACACCCCGCCGGAGGAGCTGCCGCCATGCAGTCCAACGACGTCCGAACCATCCTGAACTGTGCCGTCCCGACAGCCGCCGCAGGCGTGGTCGCGGTCGCTGTGAGTGCTGCCGTCGCCGGCGGCAAGGGTGTGATCGGCGCGATCTTCGGCGCAGTGCTTGTGATCGCGTTCATGGGCGCCGGCCTGATCGCGCTGCAGCGGACCGCGAGGACCCTGCCGCATCTCTTCCAGGCCATGGGCCTGATGCTCTACACCACGCAGATCCTGCTGATCGGTGTCTTCCTCGCCGTCTTCAAGCACACCACGCTGTTCAACACGAAGGCCTTCGCGTTCACGCTGCTCGCCTCGACCCTCGTGTGGATCGCAGCGCAGGCCCGTGCTCATATGAAGGCGAAGATCCTGTACGTGGAGCCGGATTCGTCCAGGTCTCCGTCGTGAACCACAGGGCCGGTGTGAGCGGGCCTGCGCTCGTTTGCTATCGTCCGGTCTCAACTGCGGCAGAGCTGGCGCGGGCGGTAGTCATGCCTGCGCGGCCCATCGGCTCAGCGCCTGTACGCCGCCCCCATATCTGCAAGACCAGTCCAGTGCCGTTCCGTGGCTGTATGCCGCGCCGACACATCGAGGTTGCCGTACCTATGTGCCACGCTGAAGGAGCTCATGGTGAGTGATGTAACGACGCTCGCCTTCGAGACGAACTGTCACATCTTCGACGGGTGCGGCTTCCCGGCCCCCGGCCTGCACTCCTTCTTGTTCAAGCCGCTCTTCGGAGACGGGAACAGCAACTTCTACTTCAACAAGACGATGTTGCTGGCGCTGCTGGGCACCGTCGTCATCGTCGGCTTCTTCTGGGCCGCGTTCGCGAAGCCGAAGGTCGTCCCCGGCAAGCTCCAGCTGGTCGCCGAGACGGGCTACGACTTCGTACGGCGCGGGATCGTGTACGAGACGATCGGCAAGAAGGAGGGCGAGAAGTATGTCCCGCTCATCGTCTCGCTGTTCTTCTTCGTGTGGATGATGAACCTGTGGTCGATCATTCCGGTCGCCCAGTTCCCGGTCACCGCGATCATCTCGTACCCGGCCGTCCTTGCGGGCATCGTGTACGTCCTCTGGGTTTCGCTGACTTTCAAGCGGCACGGCTTCGTCGGCGCGTTCAAGAACTTCACCGGTTACGACAAGTCACTCGGCCCGGTTCTCCCGCTGGCGATGTTCATCGAGTTCTTCTCGAACCTGCTCGTCCGGCCGTTCACCCACGCCGTCCGACTCTTCGCGAACATGTTCGCGGGCCACACCCTGCTGCTGCTCTTCACGATCGCCAGCTGGTACCTGCTGAACGGCATCGGGATCGCCTACGCGGGCGTCTCGTTCATCATGGTCATCGTCATGACGGCCTTCGAGCTCTTCATCCAGGCCTTGCAGGCATATGTCTTCGTGCTCCTGACCTGCACCTTCATCCAGGGCGCGCTCGCCGAGCACCACTGAGTGCCCGCCCCTCCTACCCCGCAGACGTCCGGTGGCCAACCCCCACCGGTCCTTGAAAGAGAAGGAAGAACTGGCATGTCCCAGACCCTCGCCGCTGTCTCCGGCTCGCTCGGCTCCATCGGTTACGGCCTCGCTGCCATCGGTCCCGGCGTCGGCGTCGGCATCATCTTCGGTAACGGCACCCAGGCCCTGGCCCGTCAGCCCGAGGCCGCCGGCCTGATCCGCGCCAACCAGATCCTCGGTTTCGCGTTCTGTGAGGCGCTCGCCCTCATCGGTCTGGTCATGCCGTTCGTCTACGGCAAGTGATCTGCTGATCCACGACCAGCCGACTCGACGAAAGGCACTGATATGAGCCAGCTGCTCATTCTGGCGGCAGAGGCGGAGAATCCGCTCATCCCGCCGATCCCAGAGCTTGTCATCGGCCTGATCGCCTTCGTTATCGTCTTCGGCTTCCTCGCCAAGAAGCTCCTCCCGAACATCAACAAGGTTCTGGAAGAGCGCCGTGAGGCCATCGAAGGCGGTATCGAGAAGGCCCAGGCCGTCCAGGCCGAGGCCGAGCAGACCCTTGCCAAGTACAAGGAGCAGCTCGCCGAGGCCCGCCACGAGGCCAACCGTCTCCGTCAGGAGGCGCAGGAGCAGGGCGCCGCGCTCATCGCCGAGATGCGTGCGGAGGGGCAGCGCCAGCGCGAGGACATCGTCGCGGCCGGCCACGCCCAGATCGAGGCCGACCGCAAGGCCGCCGCGCGGGCGCTGCGTCAGGACGTGGGCCAGCTGGCCACCGACCTGGCCGGCAAGCTGGTCGGCGAGTCGCTGGACGACGTGGCTCGGCAGAGCCGTGTGATCGACCGGTTCCTCGATGAACTGGACGAGAAGGCTGCGACGGCCGAGGCGGCCCGATGACGGTCCACGGAGCGAGCCGCGAGGCGCTGGGCGCCGCGCGCGAGCAGCTGGACGCGCTGACGGACAACACGTCCGTCGACGCTGCCCGGCTCGCCGACGAGCTGTCCGCCGTCACGGAGCTCCTCGACCGCGAGGGCTCGCTGCGCCGGCACCTGACCGACCCGGCGCAGCCCGGTGAGGCCAAGGCCGGTCTGGCCGGACAGGTACTCGGCACGCGGGTCGGCGGGGAGACTCTCGACCTGGTCTCGGGTCTGGTCCGGTCCCGCTGGTCGCGGTCGCGTGATCTGACCGACGCGCTGGAGGAGCTGTCCTACAGCGCGGACCTGGTCGACGCTCAGCGCGGCAACGCGCTGGACGAGGTCGAGGACGAGCTGTTCCGGTTCGGCCGCATCGTCACCGGCAGCAGTGAGCTGCGGGCGGCGCTGTCCGACAAGGCCGCGTCCAACCAGGCCAAGGCCGAGCTGCTGCGCTCGCTGCTGGGCGGCCGGGCCAACCCGGTCACCGAGCGGATCGTGGTCCGCCTTGTGACACACCCGCGTGGCCGTAGCCTTGAGACAGGGATCGACGCCCTGTCCAAGCTGGCTGCCGCGCGCCGTAACCGGATGGTGGCGGTCGTGGTGTCGGCGGTTCCGCTGAGTGACCAGCAGAAGGAGCGCCTCGGCGCCGCGCTTGCCAAGCTGTACGGCCGGCAGGTGCACCTGAACCTCGATGTGGACCCCACGGTCCTCGGCGGGATCACCGTTCGGGTGGGCGACGAGGTCATCAACGGGACCATCGCCGACCGTCTCGACGAGGCGGCCCGGCGGATGGCCGGCTGACCAGCCACCAACTCAAAGCCCAGTTTTTAAAGATCAGCGCAGTTAGCGGCCCGAGTTGGGCCGTAGTGACGAAGACTTCGGGCCCAACAAGGAGAGCAGGGAACCCAGATGGCGGAGCTTACGATCCGGCCGGAGGAGATCCGGGACGCGCTGGAGAACTTTGTCCAGTCGTACAAGCCGGACGCCGCCTCGCGCGAGGAGGTCGGCACGGTCAGCGAGGCCGGAGACGGCATCGCGAAGGTCGAGGGCCTTCCCTCGGCGATGGCGAACGAGCTGCTGAAGTTCGAGGACGGCACTCTCGGTCTCGCCCTCAACCTCGAAGAGCGCGAGATCGGTGCGATCGTCCTCGGCGAGTTCAGCGGCATCGAAGAGGGCCAGCCGGTCACCCGTACCGGTGAGGTCCTGTCCGTCGCCGTCGGCGAGGGCTACCTCGGACGCGTTGTCGACCCGCTCGGCAACCCGATCGACGGCCTCGGCGAGATCGAGACCGACGGCCGCCGCGCGCTGGAGCTCCAGGCTCCCGGCGTCATGGCCCGTAAGTCGGTGCACGAGCCGATGCAGACCGGCCTCAAGGCCGTCGACGCGATGACCCCGATCGGCCGTGGCCAGCGTCAGCTGATCATCGGCGACCGCCAGACCGGCAAGACCGCCCTGGCCGTCGACACGATCATCAACCAGCGCGACAACTGGCGTTCCGGCGACCCGAAGAAGCAGGTCCGCTGCATCTACGTCGCCATCGGCCAGAAGGGCTCCACCATCGCGTCCGTGCGCGGCGCCCTGGAGGAGGCCGGCGCCCTGGAGTACACGACGATCGTCGCGGCTCCGGCGTCCGACCCGGCCGGCTTCAAGTACCTCGCCCCGTACACCGGTTCGGCCATCGGCCAGCACTGGATGTACCAGGGCAAGCACGTGCTGATCGTCTTCGACGACCTGAGCAAGCAGGCCGACGCCTACCGCGCCGTATCCCTGCTGCTGCGCCGCCCGCCGGGCCGTGAGGCCTACCCGGGTGACGTCTTCTACCTGCACTCCCGCCTCCTGGAGCGCTGCGCGAAGCTGAGCGATGAGCTTGGCGCCGGTTCCATGACCGGCCTCCCGATCGTCGAGACCAAGGCCAACGACGTGTCGGCGTTCATCCCGACCAACGTCATCTCCATCACCGACGGCCAGTGCTTCCTGGAGTCCGACCTGTTCAACGCGGGCCAGCGCCCGGCGCTGAACGTCGGTATCTCGGTCTCCCGGGTCGGTGGCTCCGCCCAGATCAAGGCCATGAAGGGCGTCTCCGGCCGCCTGCGCGTGGACCTCGCCCAGTACCGCGAGCTGGAGGCCTTCGCCGCCTTCGGTTCCGACCTGGACGCGGCCTCCAAGGCCCAGCTGGAGCGTGGCAAGCGCATGGTCGAGCTGCTCAAGCAGGGCCAGTACGCGCCGTTCGCCATCGAGGACCAGGTCGTCTCGATCTGGGCCGGCACCACCGGCAAGCTCGACGACGTACCGGTCGTGGACATCCGCCGCTTCGAGCGCGAGTTCCTCGACTACCTGCACCGTGAGCACAAGGCGCTGCTGACCGGCATCGTCGAGACCGGCAAGCTCCCCGACGAGACGGTCGAGGCCCTCACCGAGGCCGTCGCCAGCTTCAAGCAGCAGTTCGAGACCTCGGACGGCAAGCTGCTGGGTGAGGGCTGAGCATGGGCGCACAGCTTCGCGTATACAAGCGTCGCATCAAGTCCATCACCGCCACCAAGAAGATCACCAAGGCGATGGAGATGATCGCCGCCTCGCGCATCGTCAAGGCCCAGCGCCAGGTGCAGGCGTCGACTCCGTACGCGACCGAGCTCACCCGCGCGGTGACCGCGGTGGCGACCGGGTCCAACACCAAGCACCCGCTGACCACCGAGGCCGAGAACCCGACCCGGGCCGCGGTCCTGCTCATCACGAGCGACCGCGGTCTGGCCGGCGGCTACTCCTCCAACGCCATCAAGGCCGCGGACCGGCTCACCGAGCGCCTGCGCTCGGAGGGCAAGGAGGTCGACTCGTACATCGTCGGCCGCAAGGGTGTCGCCTACTACGGCTTCCGCGAGCGTCCGGTCGTGGAGTCGTGGACCGGGTTCACCGACAAGCCGTCCTACGCGGACGCGAAGTCGGTGGCAGCTCCGCTGATCGAGGCCGTACAGCAGGACACGGCCGACGGCGGTGTGGACGAACTGCACATCGTCTTCACGGAGTTCGTGTCGATGATGACGCAGTCGCCGGTCGATGACCGGCTGCTGCCGCTCAGCCTCGACGCAGCGGCCGCGGAGTCGGCGGGCAAGGGCGAGATTCTGCCCCTGTACGACTTCGAGCCGTCGGCGGAAGGCGTCCTGGACGCACTGCTGCCGCGCTACGTCGAGAGCCGGATCTACAACGCGCTGCTGCAGGCCGCCGCTTCCGAGCACGCCGCCCGCCGCCGCGCCATGAAGTCGGCTACCGACAACGCCGGGGACCTCGTCAAGAGTCTGTCCCGGCTTGCCAACGCGGCCCGCCAGGCCGAAATCACCCAGGAAATCAGCGAGATCGTCGGTGGCGCCAGCGCCCTGGCCGACGCGACCGCGGGGAGTGACTGACACCAATGACCACCACTGTTGAAACCGCCACGGCCGCCGGCCGCGTCGCGCGCGTCATCGGCCCGGTCGTCGACGTGGAGTTCCCCGTCGACGCGATGCCGGAGATCTACAACGCGCTGACCGTCGAGGTCGCCGACCCGGCCGAGGACGGCAAGCTCAAGACGCTGACCCTCGAGGTCGCCCAGCACCTCGGTGACGGCGTGATCCGCGCCATCTCCATGCAGCCCACCGACGGCCTGGTCCGCCAGGCCCCGGTGACCGACACGGGCGCGGGCATCTCCGTCCCCGTCGGTGACGTCACCAAGGGCAAGGTGTTCAACACCCTCGGTGAGATCCTGAACGTGGACCCGTCCACGGTCGAGGTCACCGAGCGCTGGCCGATCCACCGCAAGGCCCCGGCCTTCGACCAGCTCGAGTCCAAGACCGAGATGTTCGAGACCGGCCTGAAGGTCGTCGACCTGCTGACCCCGTACGTCAAGGGCGGCAAGATCGGTCTGTTCGGTGGTGCGGGCGTCGGCAAGACCGTCCTCATCCAGGAAATGATCATGCGTGTGGCCAAGCTGCACGAGGGCGTTTCCGTGTTCGCCGGTGTCGGCGAGCGCACCCGTGAGGGCAACGACCTCATCGCCGAGATGGAAGAGTCCGGCGTTCTGGACAAGACCGCGCTGGTCTTCGGTCAGATGGACGAGCCCCCGGGCACCCGTCTGCGCGTGGCCCTGGCCGGTCTGACCATGGCGGAGTACTTCCGCGATGTGCAGAAGCAGGATGTGCTGTTCTTCATCGACAACATCTTCCGCTTCACCCAGGCCGGTTCCGAGGTCTCCACCCTGCTCGGCCGCATGCCGTCCGCCGTGGGCTACCAGCCCAACCTGGCGGACGAGATGGGCCAGCTCCAGGAGCGCATCACCTCGACCCGTGGTCACTCGATCACCTCCATGCAGGCGATCTACGTCCCCGCGGACGACCTGACCGACCCGGCCCCGGCCACCACCTTCGCGCACCTCGACGCGACGACGGTGCTGTCCCGGCCGATCTCGGAGAAGGGCATCTACCCGGCGGTCGACCCGCTGGACTCGACGTCCCGGATCCTGGACCCGCGCTACATCGCGCAGGACCACTACGACTGCGCCATGCGCGTCAAGGGAATCCTGCAGAAGTACAAGGACCTCCAGGACATCATCGCGATCCTCGGCATCGACGAACTGGGCGAGGAGGACAAGCTCACCGTCCACCGCGCCCGCCGTATCGAGCGCTTCCTGTCGCAGAACACCCACGCGGCGAAGCAGTTCACCGGTGTCGACGGTTCGGACGTCACCCTCGAGGAGTCGATCACCGCGTTCAACGCCATCGCCGACGGTAAGTACGACCACTTCCCCGAGCAGGCGTTCTTCATGTGCGGTGGCATCGAGGACCTGGAGCGCAACGCCAAGGAGCTCGGCGTCGGCTGATACCGGCCGCTGACTCATCGCGACAGGGGGGTGGACGCGGGCCCTGCGTCCACCCCTCTGCCGCACCCCCGTTATCCTTTGTTTTATGCACCCGCCGTAGGCGGTGGGTGCCGACCCGAGGAGCCATCTTGGCTGAGCTGCACGTCGAGCTGGTCGCCGCGGACCGAAGTGTCTGGTCCGGCGAGGCCACCCTGGTCGTCGCACGCACCGAGTCGGGCGACATCGGCGTCATGCCGGGCCACCAGCCGCTGCTCGGTGTGCTGCAGCCCGGCCCGGTGACCATCCGTACGAGTGACGGCGGCACCGTCGTCGCTGCTGTGCACGGCGGCTTCATCTCCTTCGCGGACGACAAGCTGTCGGTACTCGCGGAGATCGCCGAGCTCGCCGACGAGATTGATGTCGAGCGTGCGGAGCGGGACCTGGAACGCGCCAAGGCCGATGCCGACGAGGTCGGCGAGCGCCGGGCCGAGGTTCGCCTCATCGCCGCAACGGGCACGCGCTGACAACCAGCCGGAGGCCGCGGGAAGCCTGTCGAGGCGTCCCGCGGCTGCGGCACATCCGGCACTCGTGCCGGAGAGTATTCCTATTCGTGACGTTGAGCGTTGAGCGAGGAGGTCGGTGGGCGTGATCCTCGCTTTTCAGGTGTGCGGAACGCTGGTCGCGGCGGCGCTGCTGGGACTGTTCGTCTTCGGGCTGCGCCGACGTCTCATCCAGCGGTCCGGCGGCACGTTCGACTGCAGTCTCCGGCTCGCCGGTGCCGTCGGCTCCGAGCCGTCCGGCAAGGGCTGGGTCTACGGCGTCGCCCGCTACAGCGGCGACCGCGTGGAGTGGTTCCGCGTCTTCTCGTACGCCCCCCGGCCGCGCCGGGTCCTCGAGCGGTCCGCCATCGAGGTGCTGCACCGCCGTGAGCCGCAGGGCCAGGAAGAGCTGGCCCTGCTGTCGGACTCCGTCGTGCTGGTGTGTGAGCACAAGGGCCTGCGGCTCGAGCTGGCCATGAGCGACGACGCCCTCACCGGCTTCCTGGCCTGGCTCGAAGCGGCCCCGCCCGGCCAGCGGGTCAACGTCGCCTAGCAGGCCCTAGCGGTTCTCGCCGGGCACCCACAGCACGTCGCCGACCTCCTTGTTCGCGATCCGGGCCAGGATGAAGAGCAGGTCCGACAGGCGGTTGAGGTAGGTCGCCGTCAGCGCGTTCATCGAGTCGCCGTGCTCCTTCAACGCCGCCCACGTCGACCGCTCGGCGCGCCGTACGACCGTGCAGGCCTGGTGCAGCAGGGCCGCGCCCGGCGTGCCACCCGGAAGGATGAAGCTGCGGAGCTTCTCCAGGTCCTCCAGGAACCGGTCGCAGTCGGCCTCGAGCTTGTCGACGTAACCCTGCTCCACGCGCAGCGGCGGATATTTGGGGTCGCGGACGACCGGGGTGGCCAGGTCCGCGCCGACGTCGAACAGGTCGTTCTGGACGCGGGTGAGGACAGCGGTGACCTCCTGCGGCAGGCCGCCCAGCGCGATGGCGACACCGATGGCGGCATTGGCCTCGTTGGCGTCGGCGTAAGCGGAGATACGGGAGTCCGTCTTGGCGGTGCGGCTCATGTCGCCGAGGGCGGTGGTGCCGTCGTCGCCGGTCCGGGTGTAGATGCGCGTCAGATTGACCATGTGTCCGAGCCTAGTGCCGCGCCCGGCGGATCACCGCGGCGTCGCGTCGCCCGCACGGCCTCACGAACCATCAACTCGGCGGGCGTCACGGTGAAGAAGAACACATAGTGACCCGCCTCTCTTAGTGCTGCGCCGCGCTGTGAACGGACGTTAAGGTCCCCGCAACAGCGTCGACAAGAAGGTGTGTGCCGTGGCGAAGAAGCTCGCCGTCATCGGAGCCGGCCTGATGGGTTCCGGCATCGCACAGGTAGCGGCCCAGGCGGGCTATGAAGTCGTTCTGCGCGATGTCACGGATGAGGCGTTGAACCGAGGCCTCGGCGGGATTTCGGCGTCGTACGAGAAGTTCGTCGCCAAGGGCAAGCTGGCGGCGGCGGACGCCGAGGCGGCGCTGGCCCGGATCGCGACGACCACGGATCTGGACGCGGTCGCCGACGCGGACATCGTCGTCGAGGCGGTGTTCGAGAAGATCGAGGTCAAGCAGGAGATCTTCCGGGCGCTCGACAAGATCGCCCAGCAGGACGCGATCCTCGCCTCCAACACCAGCGCCATCCCGATCACCAAGATCGCGGCTGTGACGGAGCGTCCGGAGCGCGTGGTCGGCACGCACTTCTTCTCTCCCGTCCCGATGATGGGGCTCTGCGAGCTGGTCCGCGGCTACAAGACCAGCGACGAGACGCTGGCCCGCGCCAAGGCCTTCGCCGAGGAGATCGGCAAGACCACCATCGTCGTCAACCGGGACGTGGCGGGCTTCGTCACCACCCGCCTGATCTCAGCGCTCGTCGTCGAGGCGGTCAAGCTGTACGAGTCCGGGGTCGCGTCGGCCGAGGACATCGACATCGCCTGCAAGCTCGGCTTCGGCCACGCGATGGGGCCGTTGGCCACCGCCGACCTGACCGGCGTCGACATCCTGCTGCACGCCACCGGCAACATCTACACCGAGTCGCAGGACGAGAAGTTCGCCCCGCCGGAGATCATGCGGCGCATGGTCGACGCGGGCGCGCTCGGCCGGAAGTCCGGAGAGGGCTTCTACCGCTACTGACGGGTGACGGGGCCGTTCGGGGGAGTACCCCCAGCACTCGTTCACTCGCAGGAGTGAATTCGGTATCGGTTCGCTCACAGACGGCAACCTCTTCGTACAACGGGCCGTCAGTTACCTAGAACTACGACACATTTCCACGGGATACGGGAACGCGATAACGGGAGCGGAGCGCATATGCACATCAGGGGCGACCACGCCGAGCTGGTCGTCGGGGGCCGCCTCGATGTCCACAGCGCGGCTGACGCCCGTTCGGTCCTGCACGACGCCGTCGACTC
The DNA here is from genome assembly GCF_042751495.1 of Streptomyces sp. NPDC059373. Lineage (NCBI taxonomy): Bacteria > Bacillati > Actinomycetota > Actinomycetes > Kitasatosporales > Streptomycetaceae > Streptomyces > Streptomyces sp. NPDC059373. The sequence goes on from NZ_JBHYXC010000028.1 coordinate 41,820, forward strand.
CGGTCACGGCGACCTCGTGCTCGACCTGACCGAGCTGGACTCGTGGGACGCCACGGGACTCGGTGTGATCATGGGGGCACACCGCAGGGCCGGCCGGGCCGACCGGCGGCTCGTGCTGCGCGGCGTACCGCCGCAGATGCAGCGCCTGCTGGTCGCCACCCGGCTGCACCGCATCCTGTTCATCGAGGGGGGCATCGTGGTGGGATCGGCCCAAGGCTGAGCAAGGCGGCCAAGGACGGCCAAATTCGGACGCAAGGGCAGCGTGGCGGCCCTGGCGTTCGCTCATACTGTGTGAAGGTTTAGGGTTCGGTTTCCGGCGTGCCAACCGCACGCCGAGGAGGGGAACCGGGCCCGGTCCACAGCGGACGCGCGGGCGCCCCCGACAAGGCCCTGCGCGACGCATATGGGGGGCGGAGACTCATGGACCCACGTAACGGCGTACCCGACGAGCCGAACGACGAGCGGCCCCAGGCCGGCGAGGCCGAGGAAGGCACGCTCGCGCTGCCACGCGTCCAGCGCCAGCCACTGGTGCCGCCGACGGCGGACCCGGCGGCAGGCACGGGCAGCGGAGGCGGCTCGGCCCGGGTCGTACAGCTCGTCGCGGGCGACTTCCTGCTGACGCTCAATCCGGTCGACGGCAGCGAGATCACCACCTGCCCGCCGGAGGACCGGCCCGCACCCGTGCGGCGCACCGCCCAGGAGCGCGTGGCCCGGCAGGCCGCCGCCCGTCCCCCGGCCCCGCCGGGGCCGCGCGGCCCCGAGCTGCCCCTGCTCGAACGCGAGGAGGAGCGCGAACGGCTCGCCCGGCTGCTCTCCCGCGGCCGCTCGGTGCGGGTCACCGGGCCGTCCGGGGCCGGCCGCACCGCGCTGCTCGACACCGTCGCCGACGCCTGCGACGGCCTCGCGCCCGACGGTGTCGTACGGCTCTCCGGCTACCGCCGCACGCCCAGCGACCTGCTCCAGGAGCTCTTCGCCCTCGTCTACGACGCCGAGGGCTACCGGCCTGACCGGCCGCGGCTGCTGGAGCTGCTGCGCGACGTGGGCGCGGTCGTGGTCGTGGACGACCTGGAGTTCGGCGGCACGGCTCTGGAGGACCTGCTCGCATCGGTGCCCGAGTGCGCCTTCCTGATGTCGGCGACCCCGGACATCGCGGCGCCGGCCTCCGACTCGCTCGTCGAGGAGATCTTCCTGCCCGGGCTCACCCGGATCGCCTGCCTCGAGCTCCTGGAACGGGCCGTCGAACGGCCGCTGCAGGACGAGGAGGCCGCGTGGGCCGCCGACCTGTGGTTCGAGTCCGAAGGGCTGCCGCTGCGCTTCGTCCAGGCCGGCGCGCTGCTGCGGCGGCGCGACGCGCAGGGCATGGCATCCCTCGACGGCGACGTGCCCGTCTGGGACGGCCCGGCCGACGCCCTGGCCGAGAACGCGCCCTACGACGCCGTCCCCACCACTCCCGCCACCCACATACCCCTGCCCTCGCTCGCCGAGAGCGCGGCCCCCGCCGAACTTCTCGCCTCCTGGATCAGCGAATCCGCGCGGGAGGCCCTGCGCTTCGCGGTCGCCCTGGGCGGCGAGATCCCGCACCAGGCCCACCTCCCGGCCCTCGTCGGCGACACGCACGGCGACGCCGCGCTCGGCGAGATGGTCGCCGTCGGGCTCGCCACGCCCGTCTCCACGCACTTCCGGCTCGCCGCCGGCGTACGGCAGCAGCTCGCCGCCACCGGTGGCCTGGCCGCCGACGCCGCCGCGGGCGGCCCCGCCGGGCCGCAGGCCCACACCGCCGCCCAGCACTACGCCTGGTGGGCCGGCCACCCCTCGGTGACCCCGGACCGCGTCGCCGCCGAGGCCGAGGCGATCCTCGCCACCCTCGCCGCCTGCCGCGACGGCGGGCACTCCAGCGCGGCCGTACTGCTGGCCCGTACGGCCGCCCCGGCCTTCGCGGCCGCGCTGCACTGGAGCGCGTGGGAGCGGACGCTCCGGGTCGGCCAGGAGGCCGCCCGGCTGGCGGGCGAGGTCGCCGAAGAGGCGTACTTCCACCACGAGTTGGGTGTCCTCGCGCTCTGCAGCGGCAGCCTCGACCGGGCCCGCACCGAGCTGGAGGCCTCCATAGCCCTGCGCGGTGCCCTCGCGGACCGCCAGGGCACCACCGTCGGGCGCCGCACCCTCGCCCTCGTCGTCGACCGCTCCGGCAGCCTTGCCCCCGCCACGACCCCCTCCGGCGTCGAGACCCCCACCGCCGGCACGGACGCCTCCGCCTTCCCCGGCGAAGCCCCCGCCACCATCATCAGCAAGCGCCTCGCCCTCTCCGGCCCCGGCTCCACCTCCCTCTCCCGCCGCCTCTCCCTCACCCCCACCCGCCGCAACCTCGCCACCGCCGGCGCCGGCGCACTCCTCGCCGCCGTCCTCGGCACCCTCGTCACCTTCGGCACCACGTCCAACGGCAACGACACCAACACCCCCATGAACGTCAAGCCCGTCGAATCCGCCCAACAGGACCAAGCCGACAACGGCCTCCCCGCCGTCTCCCAAACCCCCGGCTCCACGACGGCGCCCAGCGCCACGGGCACCGGCACGAGCCCCGCCGCCACGACGGCGCCCGGCGCGACGGGCGGCGGTGCCGCCACGACCGCTGACGCGGGCAGTACTGGCGCGGGTACGCGGTCGCCGAGTAGCAGCCCCTCGCCCACCAAGAAGCCGACCCACACCCCGTCCCGTACGCCGTCGCCCTCGACCTCGACCTCGACGTCCACCACTCCGACGGCGTCCACGAGTTCTTCGGCGTCGCCCTCGGCGTCGGAGACCACGACCAACACCGCCAGCGATCCGGTATCCACCACGCCGGTCGCTGGCGACTCCACCACGGCCTCCGGCACGGTCGCCTGACCGTTCCGGACTGTCCCCCACCCCGCCCCTTCCCGAAACCAGGGGCGCTGCCCCTGGACCCCGGGAGGGTGCTTTGTCGGGTGCGGGTGTGTGGCCGGGTTGTGCCAGCCCGTTCCGCCTTGCGGAACGTTCTCCCACAACCCGTTGGGAAGGGCCCCGGCGCGAAGCGCTCGGGGGCGACGGGGGCCCGGTGGGCGAATTCAGCCCGTCCGGCGTTTGAGGACCGGGGGGTTTGGGGGCGGAGCCCCCAGCGAGTCCGGGCGGAGCCCGGTTTCGGGAAGGGGCGGGGTGGGGGAGGAAAACCCGGCCACCGGCCCGCACGTCAGGCGGCGGCCTCAAGCGCGAAGGGCGTCGCCCCGGCCCGACGGACGGAGTCCGGCGCAGCCGGGCGAAGCCCGGGAGGCCCCCTGGGGCCGAGCGGTGCGAGTGCGGCGTGAGGGATTGGGCCCGGCGCAGCCGGGCGAAGCCCGGGAGGCCCCCTGGGGCCGAGCGGTGCGAGCGCGGCGTGAGGGATCGGGCCCGGCGCAGCCGGGCGAAGCCCGGGAGGCCGCCGGGGGCTGAGCGCGGCGTGAAGGGGATCAGAACAGGCGGAGCTTGTCGTCCTGGATGCCGCGCATGGCGTCGTAGTCGAGGACGACGCAGCCGATGCCCCGGTCCGTGGCGAGGACGCGGGCCTGGGGCTTGATCTCCTGGGCGGCGAAGACGCCCTTGACGGGCGCGAGGTGGGAGTCGCGGTTGAGCAGCTCCAGGTAACGGGTGAGCTGCTCGACGCCGTCGATCTCACCGCGGCGTTTGATCTCGATCGCGACGGTGGTCCCGTCGGCGTCCCGGCAGAGGATGTCCACGGGCCCGATGGCGGTCGGGTATTCGCGCCGGATCAGCGTCCAGCCTTCCCCCAGCACTTCCATCCGGTCGGCGAGCAGCTCCTGCAGGTGCGCTTCGACGCCGTCCTTGATGAGCCCGGGGTCGACGCCGAGTTCGTGCGAGGAGTCGTGGAGGACGTCCTCGATGGAGATGATGAGCTGCTCTCCGCCCTTGTTGGTGACGGTCCAGACCCGGCCGTCCTCGGTCTCCTTGAGAGTGCAGGGCGGGGACATCCAGTTGAGCGGCTTGTAGGCGCGGTCGTCGGCGTGGATGGACACCGAGCCGTCGGCCTTGACGAGGAGGAGCCGGGTGGCCGACGGGAGGTGGGCGGAGAGCCGGCCCGCGTAGTCGACGGAGCAGCGGGCGATGACGAGACGCATGGTCGGCAACGCTACTCGAAGGCGGCCCCGGGACGCGATTCGCGGTCGGGTCTCCGCCGGGGTCCAGTGTCGGTCAGCTTGTTCGAGATTGGCCGGTTGTGCGCGTCTGCTCCTGGTGCGGCCGGACCCTCACAGCCTACGGTTGTGAGTGGAGGCCGTCGTGCGGGAGAACACAGGGCGGCTTTCTCCGTAGTCCGTCTGACTCCTCGGACACGGGGGGTCACGAGAGGAGTACTCATGTCGCTCGACGTCTCACCGGCCCTCCTCGAACAGGCCGAGCGAGGCGAGGTCGACGAGAAGGAATTCGTCGACTGCGTCCGGACCTCCCTGCCTTACGCATGGGAGATGATCAGCTCTCTGGTGGCGCAACTGAAGGTGGACGGCGGTGCGTTCGCCGACAACCAGACGCCGCCCCCGGACGAGCAAGCACGTGGACAACTGCTCCGCGCTCTGGCGAGTGACGCTATACGGGGGGCCCTGCAACGGCACTTCGGGGTCCGGCTGGCTTTCCAGAACTGCCACCGGGTGGCGGTCTTCCCGCTCGACCCGACGGTGGACGGAAGCTACGCCAAGTTCACCTCCGTACGGTCTCAACTGCTCAACCAGTCCCCGGAGTTCAGGGACTGCTGATCTGCCGCACGACGGTTTGGTGACCTGCTCCCGTCATTGGTCTAGTCCTTCAATCCTGTGAAGTGTTGGATCCGGCCAATTGCGGGAGCACTTCACTGCCCAGCCTCGCCACATTCGCCTCGGTGGTCGCGAGGTCCCCGGACCCCTCCACCAGCAGCGCGAAGCGCGTGATGCCGGTGCGCTCGGCGGTGGCGGCGAGGCGGTCCGCGCAGAGGGCGGGCGGCCCGACGGGGTGGAGGTCGCAGAGCAGTTCGGTGTAGGCGAGGGGATCGCGCATCGAGCGCTTCCGTCCGTCCACCGTCACATGGGCGCCCAGGCCGCGCTGCAGCCAGCCGGGCATGGCCTTGGTCAGAGTCTCGGCGGCGTCGGCGCGGGTGTCGGCGATCTGGACCACACCGGCCGATACATGCTCGGCCCCGGTCCTCGCCACCATTTCGGGTGAAATACCGGCAGCCCGTGCCTCGGCCTGCCACATTGCGACCATGTCGGCCTTCTCCTCGTCCCCGCAGTGCATGCCCAGCAGTATGGGCAGCCCGCGCTCGGCGGCGAGCCGCACGCTGGCCGGCGAGGTGCAGGCGACGACCACCGGCGGGCCGGGCGGCTCGTCGAGCTCGTCGGGGCGCGGTACGACGGGGACCTCGCGGAAGGAGAAGCGCGGCCCCGAGGCGCCGACCCGGGGCTCGCTCAGCCACCGCAGCAGCAGGTCGAGGGATTCCGGGAACCCCGACTCGTACGCCTCCAGGCCGGCGCCGAAGACCTCCAGGTCGACCCAGGGCCCGCCGCGGCCCACGCCCAGCGTGAAGCGGCCGCCGGAGGCGATGTGCAGCAGCGCCGCCTGCTCGCCCAGCGCCACCGGATGCACGGTGGGCAGCACGCTCACCGCTGTGCCGACGCCGATCCGGCGGGTGCGGCCGAGCAGCAGAGCGGCCAGCGTGACCGCCGACGGGCACACGCCGTACGGCACGAAATGGTGCTCGGCGAGCCACACGGAGTCCAGCCCGGCCGCCTCCGCGGCCTCGGCCGAACGCACGGCCCGGTGCAGCGCCTCCACCTGGCCCTGGCCAGGGAATTGGGCTGCGAGGACGAACGTACCGACACGCATCGTGCTTCACATCCTCCGATTGCTACTACTGCATTAACGCCTGACACGTGCCAAAGGCACGGTCCAGCACCGCGATTTCATGATTTTGTACGGGGAATCGGGAAAGGGAGGCGTTGAGGATCTACCCGGACCACGCGGCCGTACGCACGCGCTGTCTTACGCTGGTTACGGCCAGCGCCCCGACCAGCCCGTGAGGTGTCCCCTTGTCCCCGCGCCGAAACCGCCAGCAGCGAGGCGGCGGCAAGCCCGCGCCCGCCGAGCGCCCGGAATCCGGCCCCGGCCACGGCCTGGAGCGCACCGAGACCTGGCAGGGCGAGGAGTGGTCGGTCCGTCCCGTCGCCGGCGCCGCCGGCAAGCGCTACCGCTGCCCCGGCTGCGACCAGGAGATCCCGCCCGGCGTCGGCCACCTGGTGGCCTGGCCCGAGGCCGGCTTCGGCGGCGGCATCGACGAACGCCGCCACTGGCACCGCGCCTGCTGGAACGCGAAGGACCGCCGCACCACGAAGGTGCAGCGGTCCCGTAACGCCCCGCGCTACTGAGCCCTGAGCCCTGAGCCCTGAGCCCTGGCCGGGCTACACGTCGCGCCTCGCCAGCACGGCATACGCGCCGGCGAGCGCCAGCGCCGTCACCACGGCGAGCATCACCAGCTGCGAGAGGCCGTTGACGTGGCCGTTGCCGACCATCTGCACCCGGTAGAGCGCGGCCAGCGCCACCGGGGTCGAGTACTGGAGCAGCTTCTCCTGCACCTTCTCCAGGCCCGGGGCCTGCATGAAGATCGCGACGATCAGCGGCAGCAGCACCACGCCCAGCATGGTCGTGATCGCGCCCGCCGAGTGCCGCAACAGCGTCCCGACCGCGAGCGCCAGGAGGCCCAGCAGTGCGACGTACAGCCCCACGCCGACCGTCGCGCCCAGCCACTCGGTGGGCGCGGCGGTGGTGGCGCCGTCCGAGATGGTGGCCATGCCGCCGCCGGTGTAGTAGTCGACGGACGGCGCGCTCTTCCCGCTGAGCACCGCCCAGTTGATCAGTGCCGTCACCGTGCAGGCCAGGGTGGTGATGGCGAAGCTGAGGCCGAAGAAGACGATCGCCTTCGCGGTCAGCACCCGCGTCCGCTGCGGGCACGCGGTGAACGTCGTCCGGATCATCCCGGTGCCGTACTCGGACGTGATGACCAGCACTCCGAGCGTGATCACCGCCAACTGGCCGAGCATCAGCCCGTACAGGCCGGGGCTGAGCACCGGGTCGCTGTAGCTGCCGAGTCCGCTGGCGCTGATGGCCCACAGCATCAGCATGTTGATGCCCAGGACCAGTCCCAGCATGATCCCCAGCGTCCACATCGTGGAGCGCACCGTCCGGATCTTGGTCCACTCCGACCGCAGCGCATGCGTCAGATTCGTCGCCTCGACAGGGACCACCGGCGCAGCCGGCCCCTGCTGGGTCTCAACGGGATAGATCATCGGGCATCCTCGGGGCGGCTCGGCACAGCATACGGATTGGGCTGCGGGAGCTGCTGCGGTGCGACCGGCGGGCCCCATCCCGGGGGCGCGGCCTGCTGCAGCCCGAACCGCTGGTCCTGCGTGGAGCGGTAGTCCACCGCGCCGTTGGTCATCCGCATGTACGCCTCCTCCAGCGAGGCCTGGTGCGGTGACAGCTCCCACAGCCGTACGTCCGCCTCGTGCGCCAGGTCGCTGATCCGCGGCAGCTCCAGCCCCGACACCCGCAGCGCCCCGTCGTGCTCCGGCTGCACCTGGCCGCCCGCCTCGGTCAGCGAAGCGGTCAGCTTCTCGCGCTGCTCCGCGACGTCCGGCGTACGTACGATCGCGTAGCCCGCCGAATTGTGCGCGATGAAGTCCTTCACGCTCATGTCCGCCAGCAGCTGCCCGCGCCCGATCACGATCAGGTGGTCGGCGGTCAGCGCCATCTCGGACATCAGATGGCTCGACACGAAGACCGTACGGCCCTCCGACGCCAGCTTCCGCATTAGATTGCGCACCCAGTGAATGCCCTCCGGGTCGAGCCCGTTGACCGGCTCGTCGAACAGCAGCACCTCCGGATCGCCCAGCAACGCCCCTGCGATGCCCAGCCGCTGCCCCATCCCCAGCGAAAAGCCCTTCGACCTCCGGTGCGCCACCTCCTGGAGGCCCACTACCCCCAGCACCTCATCAACCCGCCGCGCCGGAATCCCCGACAGCTGCGCCACGCACAGCAGATGCTGCCGCGCGCTCCGCCCCCCGTGCACGGCCTTCGCGTCCAGCAGGGCCCCCACCCTCCGCGGCGCGTTCGGCAACTCCCGATACGGCACGCCCCCGACGGTCACCCGCCCCGCCGTCGGCGCGTCCAGGCCCAGGATCATCCGCATCGTCGTCGACTTCCCGGAGCCGTTCGGCCCCAGGAACCCCGTCACCGCCCCCGGCCTCACCTGGAACGACAGGTTATACACCGCCGTCTTGGCGCCGTAGCGCTTGGTGAGGCCCACTGCCTCGATCAATTTCCCGCCCCTCGCAGACACTGCTGTTGAGGGTAGGAGGCTGTGCGGCCGAAAACGGTTCCCCCGGCGCTGTCAGGCGTCCCGCTTCTTCAGCACCACGTATCCGCCGATCAGGGCCGCGGCCACCCACAGGAGCATGATGCCGAGTCCGGTCCAGGGGCCGTACGGGCGGTCGTCGTTGATGGAGACGACCTGCATGATCTTGGAGCCGGCCCGGTCGGGGAAGTAGCGGGCGACCTTCTTGGCGCCGGGGACGGCGGCCAGGATCGGGGAGATGAGGAAGAAGAAGGGCATCAGGATGCCGAGGCCGAGCATGGGGCTGCGGAGCATCATGGCGATGCCGGCGGAGAAAAGCACGGTCAAGGTCATGTAGAGGCCGGCGCCGACGACGGCGCGGAGCACGCCGTGGTCGGTGATCGAGGTGTGGTGGTCGCCGAGGAGCGCCTGGCCGATGAAGAAGGAGAGGAAGGCGGTGGCCATGCCGACGACAAGGGCGAGGAGGCCGGTGACGGCGATTTTGGAGACGTAGAAGGTGCCGCGTTGGGGGACGGCGGCCAGCGAGGTGCGGATCATGCCGGTGCTGTACTCGCTGGAGACGACGAGGACGCCGAAGACGATGAGGGCCAGCTGCCCCAGGAAGAGCCCGGAGAAGCTCGATGAGGTGGGGTCGAAGGCGGCGCGGTCGCCCGCGGCGACGTTCTTCCACTGGGCGTTGGTGAGCAGACAGATGAGGCCGCCGACGACGACGGTGACCAGCAGGGCCGAGACGAGGGTCCAGACGGTGGAGCGGACGGACTTGACCTTGGTCCACTCGGACTGAAGAACTGCGCTGGGTGCCGCCATGTCAGGACTTCTCCTTCTTCTGCTGCCAGTTGGCGCCCCAGGCGGGCTGCTCCGGTGCGGGCTGGTCCGGTACGCCCGGTGCGCCAGGCACGCCCGGTACGCCCGCGTGGTATTCGACGGACTCGGCGGTGAGGCGCATGAAGGCCTCCTCCAGGGAGGCCCGTTGGGGACTCAGCTCGTGGAGTACGAGCCGGTGCTGGGCGGCCAGCTCGCCGATCTTCGCCGGGTCGGCGTCCTGGATCTCGATGGAGCCGTCGCCGACCGTGACGGGGGTCAGGCCGGCCGCCGTGAGGGCGTCGCGCATCTGCTCGGGCTGCGGGGTGCGTACGCGGATGTACGAGCGCGAATTGTTCTCGATGAAGTCGGCCATGGAGGTGTCGGCGAGGAGCCGGCCGCGGCCGATGACGACGAGGTGCTCGGCGGTGAGGGCCATCTCGCTCATCAGGTGGGAGGAGACGAAGACGGTGCGGCCCTGGGCGGCGAGGTCCTTCATGAGGTTACGGATCCAGTGGATGCCCTCGGGGTCGAGTCCGTTGACCGGCTCGTCGAACATCAGGATCTTGGGGTCGCCGAGGAGGGCGCCGGCGATGCCGAGGCGCTGGCCCATGCCGAGGGAGAAGCCCTTGCTGCGCTGGTTCGCGACTGCCGTGAGGCCGACGGTCTCCAGGACCTCGTCGACGCGGCGGCGCGGGATGCGGTTGGCCTGGGCGAGGCAGAGGAGGTGGTTGTACGCGCTGCGCCCGCCGTGCATGGCCTTGGCGTCGAGGAGGGCGCCGATGTAGGTGAAGGGATCGCTGAGCTGGGCGTAGTGCTTCCCGTCGATGGTGACATCGCCGGAGGTGGGGTTGTCCAGGCCCAGGATCATGCGCATGGTGGTGGACTTGCCGGCACCGTTGGGGCCGAGGAAGCCGGTGACGACGCCCGGCCGGACGGAGAAGGAGAGGTGGTCTACGGCGGTTTTGCTCCCGTACCGCTTGGTCAGCGCCTGAAGCTCGATCATGCGGTCCACGCTATTGGGCCTGGGCCCCGATTGCACCCGGAAATCGCGGTTCCGGATAGGGCGGAGCCCCCGCCCCGGGAGGGGGATGGGCAGGGGCTCCGAATGCCCTACGTACGTACAGACCTATCGATGGAGCGTCAGCGCTGGGCCGGGACGCCGCGGGTGACGGGCTCGTCCTCCGGGGCACCGGCGGCGGCGACGGCCGCACCGGTCAGGGTGGCGAGCATCTCGCGGACGTTGGTCAGCTGGGCGTTGATGCTGTCGCGACGGTTGGTCAGAGCCGCGAGCTCACGCTCGGATTCGCTGCGGATGCGGTCGGCCTTGGCGTTCGCGTCGGCGACGATGTCCTCGGCCTGGCGCTGAGCGGTCTCGACCGTCTGACGGGCGCGGCGCTCGGCGTCGGTGCGGAGCTTCTCGGCCTCGAGGCGGAGCTGCTCGGCGCGGTGCTCGATCTCGGCGAGGCGCTTCTCGGCCTTGGCCTGACGGGACGCCAGGTCACGCTCGGACTGCTCGCGGCGCTTGGCGAGGTTGGTCTCGAAGTCCGCGGCGGCCTGGGCGGCCTTGGCGCGGGTCTCCTCGAAGAGGGCGTCGGCCTCCTCGCGCTTGGCGGAGGCGTCCTTGGTGGCGTCGGCGCGCAGCTGCGAGGCCTCGCCCTTGGCCTTCTCGACGATCCGCGCGCCCTCGTCCTCGGCCTTGCTCTTGCGCTCGGCGGCGAAGGACTCGGCGTCGTTACGGACCTGGTTGGCGGCGGACTCGGCGAGCTCGCGGTGCTGCTCCGCGGCGCGACGGGCCTCCTCGCGCAGGTCCTTCGCCTCCTCCTCGGCGAGGCGGAGGATCTTCTCGACCCGGGCACCGAGACCGGCATACGACGGCTCGGCGTCGTTGACCTGGGCCTGCGCGTTCTGGGTCTCGAGGTGCAGCTCCTCGATGCGCTTCTCCAGCGCGTTGATGCGGGCCAGAGCGCTGTCTCGGTCGGCGACCAGTTTCGTGATGCGGTCGTCCACCTGGCCGCGGTCGTACCCGCGCCGTACGAGCTCGAACCCGAAGGGGGAGGAAGTGTCGCTCATGGGGTTCCTGTCAATTCAGACCGGTGGTGGGGTGTTAGGGGGAATCCTAGGGGCCGCAAGGGCGCGGCATCGAGTCAATGTCCATTAGGTGTGCAGAATGTGCGCTCAATCGAGTGGAGCCTCGTCGGAGCGCTTGCCACTCGATCGGGTGGCTCCGGCGCCCGCTCCCGCCGTGACCGCGTTCTTGCCGTCGCCGGGTGCCTGGAACGATTCCAGCGCCTCCAGTACGTCCTGGACGCGGGAGATCTCCGCGTTGATGTCCTGCCGACGCCGTACCAGCACCTCGAGCTCGCGCTTGCCCTCCGTTACGATGCGCTCCGCCTCGGCCCGCGCCTCCGCCTTGATCCGGTCGGCCTCGCGCTCGGTGTCGGACTTCTTCTGCTCGGCACCCTTGAGCAGTTCCTCGGCCTTCTTCACCGCCGCGATCCGGACCTTGCTCGCCTCGGCGCTCGCGTTGGACCGGGTCGCCTCGGCCTCGGCCTCGGCGTCGGCGAGCTGCTTGCGGGCCTTGGCCTCGGATTCGGTCAGCTGCTCGGTCGCGGCGGCCACCAGCTTGTCGACCCGCTCGCCGGCCGACTTCATCTGGGCGGCGGCCTCCTTGCGGGCCCGCTCGTGCAGTTCCTCGACCTCGGCCTCGACGCGGACGCGCAGCTCCTCCGTACGTTCCCTTGTGGCCGTGGAGTCCTGGCGGGCCTCGCGCAGCAGGGTGTCGGCGTCCGTACGGGCCCGCTCGACCATCCCGTTGCCCTCGTTGGTGGCCTCGTTGATGAGGCGTTCGGCCTCCTTGCGGGCCGCACCGACCATGGTGTCGGCCTGCTCCTCGGCCTCGGTGGCGATCCGTACGGCCTCGCCCTGAGCCTTGGAGATGAGCTCGTCGGCCTGCTCGGCGGCCTCGCTGCGACGCCGGTTGGCGTCCTCGCGGGCCTGGTCGCGCATGGTCTGGGACTCCTCGCGGGCCGCCTCGGCGTCGCGCTCGGCGCTGTCCAGGGCGTCCTTGGCCAGGATGCCGAGGCGCTCGGCCTCCGTACGGGCCTTGGAGATGAGCTGGTCGGCCTGCTGCGCGGCCTCGGTGCGACGCCGGTTGGACTCCTCGCGGGCCTCGTCGAGGTGGCGCTGCGCCTCCTGCCGGGCGGCGCCGAGGGCTTCCTCGGCCGCGCGGCGGCGCTCCTCGGCGTCGCGCTCGGCGCTGTCGAGGGCGTCCTTGGCGAGGATGCCCAGGCGCTCCGCGTCGCGCTGGGCCTTGGCGACGATCTCGTCGGCCTGGTTGGCGGCCTCGCCGAGGGCGCGGTCGGTCTCCGCGCGGGTCTCGGCGCGCAGCCGGTCGGACTCCTCGATCGCGTCGGTGACGGTGCGGTCGGCCAGGGCCCGGGCGGCCTCGGCCTCCTCGCCGGCCTCGCGGCGGATGCGGGCGGCGTCCTCGGAGGCGCGCTCGCGTTCGGCGTTGGCGTCGGCGTGCAGCCGGTCGGCGGCCTCCTGGGCCTCGCCGCGCATGCGGTCGGCGGCGTGCTCGGCGGCCGAGCGCAGCCCGGCGATCTCCTGCTCGGCCTGCTCGTGCAGCCCGGCGACGGAGTCGCGTACCTGCTGGGCGGTCTGCTCGGCGGCGCCGATGAGTTCGGCGGAGTGCCGCTCGGCGTCGGCGAGCAGCCGCTCGGCCTCGGCCTGGGCCTCCTCGACCCGCTTGCGGGCGGAGGCGAGCAGTTCCTCGCTCTCCTGGCGGGCCTGGGCACGCTCCTTGTCGGCCTCGCCCCGGGCGGACCCCAGCAGCTCCTCGGCCTCGCGGCGGCGGCGCAGCGCCTCCTCCCGGGCGGCGGCCAGCGCCTCGGCGGCCTCGGCCCCGATGCGCTCGGCGGCCGTCGCGGCCTCGGCGCGCAGCCGGTCGGCGGTCTCCTGCGCCTCGGTGCGCAGCTGCTCGGCCTCGGCGGCGGCGTCGCTGGTGAGCCGTACGGCCTGCTGCTCGGCCTCGGCGCGGGTCTGGGATGCGTCGGCGGCGGCCTCGTCCCGCAGGCGTACGGTGTCCTGCTCGGCCTGCTCCTGGAGCGTACGGACCCGCTCGGCGGCCTCGGCGCGGACCTGGGCGGCCTCCTCGGCGGCCTCGGCGCGCAGCCGCTCGGCCTCGGCGCGGGCGTCGCGCAGGGCCTCCTCGGCGGCGGCGATGCGCAGCTCGGCCTCGCTGCGCTGGCGGTTGAGGTCGGCGGCGGCCTCGTCGCGCAGCCGCTGGGCGGCCTCGACGGCCTCCTCACGCAGCTGCAGCCCGGCGAACTCGGCGTCCTCCTTGACCTGGACGGCCTGCTGCTCGGCCTCGGCGCCCAGCTGCTCGGCCTCGGTACGGGCCCGCTCCAGCGCCTCGTCGGCCTGCCGGCGCAGGCCCGCGGCCCGCTCGATGGCCTCCGTACGGACCCGCTCGGACTCGGTGGTGGCGCTCTGGCGCTGCTCGTCGGCGTCGGCCTTGGCCTTGGTCAGCAGCTCTTCGGCGGTGCTGGCCGCCTCCTCGATCTGCTGGACGGCCTCGCGGCGGGCCTCGCCCCGGATCCGCTCGCCCTCGGCGACCGCGTCGGCGCGCAGCTGCTCGGCCTCGCCACGCAGCCGGCGCGCCTCCTCCTGCAGCTCGACGGTCTTGGCGCGGTATTCCTTGGTGTCGTCCTGCGCCGCCCCGCGCAGCTGCTCGGCGGACTCCTCCGCCTGGCCGCGCAGCCGCTCCGCCTCGGCCTCGGCCTCGCGCTTGATCCGCTCGGCCTCCTCGCTGGCCGCGCGGGTGGTGGACTTGGCGTCCTCGGTGGCCTTGTTCAGGACCTCTTCGGCCTGGCGGGCGGCCTTGGCCAGCGCGGCGGCGGCGTCCTCGGCGAAGGCGGCCTTGGCGGTCTCCGAGGCCTCGGCGAGCATCCGCTCGGCCTTGGCGGCGGCGTCGGCCTTGGTCTGGTCGGCCTCGGCCTTGGCGGTCTCGGCCTCCTTGGTGGCCTCGGTGACCAGGCGGGCGATCTCGGCGCGGGCGGTGCGGGTGCGCTGCTCGTTGTCGGCGTCGACGGTGGCCAGCCGCTTGGCCGCGTTCGCGGCGGCCTCCTCGCGCAGCCGGTCGGCCTCGGCCTTGGCCTCGCGCAGCGCCTCCTCGGCCTCGCGCTTCTGCTCCTCGGCGGTACGGGTCAGCTCGGCGGCCTGCTGGCGGGCCTGGTCGGACTCGGTGAGGGTGCTGGTGCGCAGCTGCTCGGCCTGGCTGGTGGCCTCATGGGCCTGCGTACCGGCCGCGTTCAGCAGCCGCTCGGCGTCGGCGCGGGCCCGGCGCAGCAGCTGCTCGGCCTCGGTGCGGGCGCTGGCGGTCTCCGACTCCAGACGCTCGCGGGCGCCCTCCGCGATGCGGGCCGCCTCGGCGCGGGCGGCGGCGAGCGCGGCCTCGGACTCGGCGCGGGACTCGTCCATGAGTCGACGGGCCTGCGACTCGCTGCGGGCGCGGATCTGCTCGGCCCAGGCCACGTTCTCGTTGACGTGCTGTTCTACGTTGGCCCGGCGCTCGGCCAGCTCCTCGTCAAGGCGGCGGCGCCGGGCGACGGCCTCGGCGTGCCACTGGGCCTCCATCTGGGACTGGCGCTCGGCCTGCTCCTGGAGGAGGCGCTGGGTGGCGGCACGGGCCTCGCGCAGCTCGCGCTCGGCGTCGGCGCGCAGCTGGTTGGCCTGGATCTCGGCGTTGCGGAGCAGCTGGTCGGCCTGGTGGCCGAGGTTGTCGTAGGCAGGACGGGACGCGAGATTACGGCGCGCCTCGTGCAGCTTGGCGCGCAGCACCTCGACCTGGTAGCCGAGGTCGTCGGCGTGTTGCAGCACCTTGTCCCGCTCGGTCCGCAGCCGTTCCATCTCGGCTTCGAACTGCGAGAGGTGGTCGCCCTCAACCTCGTAGCGGTCGTTGCCCCGCACTCCGCGGTCCCATCCGTCCGTCCTGGTGTACCCACCCGCCAACCGAGTGAGATTCCCCGGGGCCCTGTTTCGCGCAGGGCCTTACGGAGAATTGTGACTGATCCACGCCGAAGCGCGGGCCGGTACCCCACCCAGCCCACCCCGGTCGGCTCGGTCACTCTACCGGGGTGAAAGGGCCTGGGTCAGTGGTCCTTGACGGACGTGACGAGCTCGGTGAGTACCCCATGACAGTCCTTGGGGTGCAGGAATGTGATCCGGGACCCCATCGAACCGATGCGCGGCTCGTCATAAAGGACTCGTACGCCCTTGCTCTTGATGTCGGCGGAGTCCGCGTCCACGTCCGCCGTGCCGAAGGCGATGTGGTGGACCCCCTCACCGTTCTTGGCCAGCCACTTCGCGACGGTGGAGTCCTCGCGGGTCGGCTCCAGCAGCTGGAGGTAGGAGGCCCCGCCGTCGTCCGTGTTGTTGATCTTGAGCATGGCCTCGCGCACGCCCTGCTCCTCGTTGACCTCGGAGTGGAACACCTCGAAGCCGTACGTGGCACGGTAGAACTCGACGGTCTTGTCCAGGTCGAAACAGGCGATACCGATGTGGTCGATTCGAGTCAGCATGGGTCCAGTGCACCCCTCACACGCATGGTCACGCAACGTGCGCGCGATCACACCGTCCGCCTCGTGACCGTGGCGCTACCGCTCAGTACATTGACGGAAACCCTCGTTAACATTTCCCTCCGTGCAAAGGGGCCGCGTCATGACCAGCCAGGAAGCACGAACGTCCGTGATCGTCGCAGGCGCACGCACCCCCATGGGGCGCCTGCTCGGGTCGCTCAAGAGCTTCTCCGGCGCCGACCTGGGCGGCTTCGCCATCAAGGCCGCCCTCGACCGTGCGGGTATCGGCGGCGACCAGGTGCAGTACGTGATCATGGGCCAGGTGCTGCAGGCCGGGGCCGGCCAGATCCCCGCCCGGCAGGCCGCCGTGAAGGCCGGCATCCCGATGAGCGTCCCGGCGCTGACCATCAACAAGGTGTGTCTGTCCGGGCTCGACGCGATCGCGCTGGCCGACCAGCTGATCCGCGCCGGCGAGTTCGACGTGGTGGTGGCCGGCGGCCAGGAGTCCATGACCAACGCCCCCCACCTGCTCCCCAAGTCCCGCGAAGGCTACAAGTACGGCGCGGTCGAGGTCCTCGACGCGATGGCGTACGACGGGCTGACCGACGCCTTCGAGAACATCGCCATGGGCGAGTCCACGGAGAAGCACAACAGCCGGCTCGGCATCGACCGCGCCCCGCAGGACGAGTTCGCGGCCCTGTCGCACCAGCGGGCCGCCGCCGCCCAGAAGAACGGGCTCTTCGAGGCCGAGATCACCCCGGTCGAGATCCCGCAGCGCAAGGGCGAGCCGGTCGTCTTCAGCAAGGACGAGGGCATCCGCGCCGAGACGACGGCCGAGTCCCTGGGCAAGCTGCGGCCCGCCTTCACCAAGGACGGCACCATCACGGCCGGTACGTCCTCGCAGATCTCCGACGGTGCGGCGGCGGTGGTCGTGATGAGCAAGGCCCGGGCGCAGGAGCTGGGCCTGGAGTGGATCGCCGAGATCGGCGCCCACGGCAATGTGGCGGGCCCGGACAACTCGCTGCAGTCGCAGCCGTCCAACGCCATCGCGCACGCCCTGAAGAAGGAGGGCCTGGGGGTCGAAGATCTTGACCTGATCGAGATCAACGAGGCCTTCGCAGCCGTCGCCGTCCAGTCGATGAAGGACCTCGGGGTGACACCTGAAAAGGTGAACGTGAACGGCGGCGCCATCGCCCTCGGTCACCCGATCGGGATGTCCGGCGCACGGCTCGTCCTCCACCTCGCCCTTGAGCTCAAGCGGCGCGGCGGTGGAGTGGGCGCGGCCGCCTTGTGCGGCGGCGGCGGACAGGGCGATGCTCTGGTCATCCGCGTGCCCGGCAAGTAATCCGCTGATCCGATCGTAGAAACGGAGCCGCAATGGTGGACGTCCCCACCCTGGTCGAGCAGGCACGGCAGGGCCGCCCCCGCGCCGTCGCCCGCCTGATCTCCCTCGTGGAGGGGGCGTCCCCGCAGCTCCGTGACGTCATGGCCGCGCTCGCGCCGCTCACCGGTGGCGCGTACGTGGTCGGGCTCACCGGCTCCCCGGGTGTCGGCAAGTCCACCTCGACGTCCGCCCTGGTCACCGCCTACCGCCGGGCCGGCAAGCGGGTCGGCGTACTGGCGGTGGACCCCTCCTCGCCGTTCAGCGGGGGCGCGCTGCTGGGCGACCGGGTCCGGATGTCCGACCACGCCTCCGACCCCGGCGTCTACATCCGCTCCATGGCCACCCGCGGCCACCTCGGCGGCCTCGCCTGGGCGGCCCCCCAGGCCATCCGCGTCCTCGACGCCGCCGGCTGCGAGGTGATCCTCGTCGAGACGGTCGGCGTCGGCCAGTCCGAGGTCGAGATCGCCGCCCAGGCCGACACCTCGGTCGTCCTGCTGGCCCCCGGCATGGGCGACGGCATCCAGGCCGCGAAGGCCGGCATCCTCGAGATCGGCGACGTCTACGTCGTCAACAAGGCCGACCGCGACGGCGCCGACGCCACCGCCCGCGAGCTCAACCACATGCTCGGCCTCGGCGAATCGCGCGCCCCCGGCGACTGGCGTCCGCCCATCGTCAAGACCGTCGCCGCCCGTGGCGAAGGCATCGACGAGGTCGTCGCCTCACTCGAAAAGCACCGGGCCTGGATGGAGGAGCACGGCGTCCTCGCCGACCGCCGCCGTCGCCGCGCCGCCCTCGAAGTCGAGCACATCGCCGTCACCGCCCTGCGCGAACGCATCGGCGACCTCCACGGCGACCGCCGCCTCGACTCACTCGCCGACCGCATCGTCAACGGCGAGCTCGATCCGTACACGGCGGCGGACGAGCTGGTGGCGGGCCTGACGGAGGGCTGACCCCCTGCCCTCTGCCCCCAGCCCCCCTGCCCTACGCGCGGCCGCGGACCTCCCGCAGGTGCTCGGCCACCGGCGTCAGGGAGCGCTGCAGGGCTGTCAGGTCCTCATCGGTCAGCAGGTCGATGAAGTGCTCGCGCACCGCGGCGACGTGGTGAGGGGCGACCTTGCGCATGGTTTCCCAGCCGTCGTCGGTGAGGACGGCGAAGAGGCCGCGGCGGTCGGACTCGCAGTTCTCGCGGCGGACGAAGCCGGCCGTCTCCATGCGGGAGATCTGGTGCGAGAGGCGCGACTTGGACTGGAGGGTCGCGCGGGCGAGGTCGGACATGCGGAGGCGGCGGTCCGGGGCTTCGGAGAGGTTGACCAGGATCTCGTAGTCGTTGTAGGTCAGGCCGAAGGGCTGGAGATCGCGTTCGAGCTGGTGGGTCAGGAGTTTGCTGACCTCCAGATGAGTGCGCCAGGCACGCTGTTGTGCGGCGGTGAGCCAAACGTCGGTGCCGTCGGTACTCGCGGGCTTCTTGGTCTCCGTCTCCGTCTCCATGCTGTGAGTATACCCAAGAAGTTGAAAACTGGATTACTTGGGGTCGCTTTTCCGTGTCCGCGCGGTCACAGACCGAAGCGGCGCTGCAGATCGCCCAGCTGGCCGGGCATGCGCGGCACGCCCTGCTGCGGACCCCCGTGGCCGGCACCGCCCGGGACGCCGGGCTCATGAGGAACGGCGCCGGTGGCCTGCTCGGGCATCAGGACTTCGCTGGACTGCAGGAGGACCTGCCCGGCGCCGACGAATTCAAACTGGTGTTCCTCACCCGAGGTGCCGCCGATCCCGGTGAGCGCCCGTACGCCGCCCAGCACCCCACGCAGGTAGCTGTGGTCGTAGTGGTGGCAGGGGGAAGGGCAGTCGGCCCAGCCGACCAGCGCCTGCGGATCGACGCGGATCGGGGGCTCGACGAAGTGGACGGCGCCGTTCGAGGCGGCGACGAACTTGCCGGTGCCGATGAGCGTCAGGAAGCCCGGAATGATCGACTGCTTGAGCGAGAGCCCGGGCTGGAAGGCCAGCAGGTTGCCGGAGCGGATCGTCAGGTTGCCGTTCTCGAGGTCGTAGGAGTTGACGTCGAAGGCGCGGTCGGCAAGCAGCAGCTTGCCCTGGCCCTCGGCGACGACCCAGTCCGCGGCGTGCAGCGGCGAGTGGAAATTGGCGCGGACCAGGCCGTCGAGGGGGCCGTGCCCGATGCCGTTGAAGGTGATCTGCCCGTAGTAGGCGATCATCTTGCCCTTCTGCAGGAACCACTGGCCCTTGAGGTCCACGCAGAAGGCGTACGGATTGACGTTGTCGTCGACCGGGAGCGTGTAGGGGTCGTGGACGACGGGGCCGCCGCCCGCCTGCATGTGGCTCACAGCTTCTCCTCCGACGCCTGTACGTACACCGTGCCCTGCCCCGACAGCTCCAGCTGGAAGGCCTCGCCGGAGCCGCGCCCGACCATGTCGCGCCAGCCCAGCGCGGTGGAGAGCTTGTTGCGTACGTCGCCGCGATGGGCGACGTAGGCCTGGGGATCGACGTGGACCGGCCGCTGCGGGCTGATCGGCAGCTCGATGACGCCGCCGTGGGCCATGACGGCGACCGCCCCCTGTCCCTGGAGGGTGGTGGTGAACAGGCCCTGGCCGGTGACCTGGCCCCGGACGATGCCCATGACGCCGCCCTGGGAGCCCATGAACATCGTGCTCTGCCGCAGCGAGCCCTCGAAGGCCAGCAGGCGGTCGGCCTCGACGTAGAGGGTGTCGCCGGTCAGGTCGATGGTGTGGACGTGGTGGCCGCCGTGGCCGAACATCACCGAGCCGCGCCCCTCGACCGTCATCAGCGGGGTGGCCTCGTTGGCGACCCGCCGCCCGATCATGGACGCGAAGCCGCCCTGGCCGCCCTGGATGTTCGGGGTGAAGGTGACGTCGCCCCGGTACGCGAGCATGGCGCCGCGCTGGCTGAAGAGCCGCTGCCCCGGCAGGACCTGGGCCTCGACCATCTTGTTGTTGATCCGGGTGAAGGCCATGGTCAGAACTGCCCCCCGATCGTGTTGCGCTCGCTGGGCTGGACGTAGACCAGGCCCTCGCCCTCGAAGCGGATCTGGAAGGACTCGCCGCCGCTCTCGCCGATCACGGAGCGCCAGCTGATGCCGGTCTGGAAGTTCTGCCGGAGGTTGCCGGTGTGGGCCACGTACGCGCCCGGGTCGACCTGCAGCGGGGTGCCGTTGGTGACGCGCAGCACGATCGCCGGGCCGTCGGAGGTGATGGCGGCCTGGCCGACGCCCTCGACGGTGGTGGTGAACAGCCCGTTGCCCTGCGAGGCGCCGCGCAGGCCGGTGAAGGTGGTGCCGGTGCGGAGGGTGGCCTCGGTGGCGAGCAGATTGCTGGCCTCGACGTATAGCTTCTCGCCTTGCAGCCTTACGAGATTGATCTCGCTCGCGCGGTCGGCGAAGTAGCAGGTGCCGTGCCCCTTCACCTCCATGACCTCCATGGACTCGCCGGTGAGCCGGCGGGTGACCATGCCACGGATGCCCTCGCCGCCGCCGGTCATCTTCTTGAACGCCATCTGGCCGTCGTACGCGACCATCGCGCCGTTCTTCGCCTTCACTGCGTCGCCGGTGATGTCCACGGCGAGCACTTTGCTGCCCTGCAGTCGGAATTGCGCCACGGGTCAGACCGTATCCGGCGTCGTGGCGCTCGTCACCGGGTCGCGCTCGCTCCGCTCGCCGGCCGACTCCTCGACCTCCAGCAGCGATGCGCCGCGGCGCTCCGCCTCGAAGGCCTCGGCGCCGCCGCGCAGTCCGAACAACCGCTTGGAGAGCAGGATGTAGAGGACGGCGAGGACGTTGAGAACCAGTGTGCCGATCTTGATCCAGCTGGTCTTCTCCGTCAGCTCGTAGATCTCCAGCGGCAGGAAGGCGGCTGTGGCGACGACGGTCAGATACTCCGCCCAGCGCTTGGTCATCCACAGGCCGACGCCCTCGACGATCTCGATCAGCGCGTAGGCGAGGAGGGCCACGGCGACGATCACCAGCGTCGAGTGCTTGTAGTCGAAGGTCTTGCGGATGGTGTCGACGACGGGGGAGTGGTCGATGTCGTAGTGGAAGTGCTGGGCGACCGGCCGGAAGGCGGTGAGATTGTTCTCGAAGAGGCGGTGGACCGCGTCCTGCGAGTTGCTGAACTTCCACACCGCCCAGGCGGCCAGCACGATGAACAGCCCGCGCAGGATCCGCTCCACGGCGAGGAAGCGCAGGATGAACAGGTCCCGCAGCGCCCGCCCGCGCGGCACCTCGGGCGCCCGGTCCGCCGGGCCCGAGCCGTGCGGGGCGCCCAGAGCGAAGTCGCCGCAGCGCAGGCACCGCCAGGCGTCGCCGAGGGCGGTGGCCGCGTGCAGCCGCTCGCGCAGGTGGTCCTCGTCCGGGGCGTAGGTGACGTGCCCCTTGCGGGAGCAGGTGCGCCGGTCCCAGTCGAACTTCATGGCTCAATCCCCGTTGGCTGGTCGCGAGTGTCAGGTGTCGTGGAGGGGGACGCTACCCTGCGCCCCTGCGGTTGCCGACCCCCGCCGAGGGACGCCGAACGGCCGGGCGATAATGGGGGCTGCTTGTGAACGTACGCACAAGTGCTGCGCCCCGACCCCCGAAGGTGATCCGTGGACATCAAAACAGCCTCCGCCCTGCGCCGGCTCCGACTGGTCTCCGCCCCCGAGGCGGTGTCCTTCCTGCTCCTCCTGGTCTGCTCGGTGCTCAAGCGCACCACCGACTTCAACGCCGTTCCGGCCATGGGCATGATCCACGGCATCCTCTTCATCCTGTACGTGGTCTTCTGGGCCGACGCCTGGAACCGCACGAAGTGGCCCCTCGGCCGCGCCGCCTTCTACTTCGTCCTCTCCGTCCTCCCGACCGGCGGCTTCTTCGCCGAGCGCAAGCTGCGCCGCGAGGCCGAGGACGCGGTCATCGCCTCCCGGGCCCGCCAGGAGACGGCGGCGGTGGCGAAGTCGTGATCGTCGCCTTCTCCGTCTCCCCGCTCGGCGTCGGCGAGGAGGTCGGCGAATACGTCGCCGACGCCGTCCGCGTCGTCCGCGAGTCCGGTCTCCCGAACCGCACCGACGCGATGTTCACCTCCATCGAGGGCGACTGGGACGAGGTCATGGACGTCGTCAAGCGCGCCGTCGCCGCCGTCGAGGCCCGTGCCCCGCGCGTGTCCCTCGTACTCAAGGCCGACATCCGGCAGGGCGTCACGGACGGCCTCACGGCCAAGGTCGAGACGATCGAACGGCACCTGTCCACCTAGATCCCGAGCTGGATCCCGAGCTGGATCCCGAGGGTTTTCCCTCCTTGAGCGGTCGCTCAAATTTGCCTTATGGTCAATTTGAGCGACCGCTCAAACGTGTGTGACGCCTGGGGAGGCGAGCGCATGGGGCAGGGGCTGTACGTAGAGGCGCGGATCCGCGCCGACATGGACGCGCTTCCGCGCTTCACGCACATCGACTACCTGGAACGCTCGGAAGGGGAGCCGCAGCGCTTCAGGTACGGGGTCCGGGTCCTCACGGGACTCATGGTCACCGGAACGGGCACCGCCGCTGGGGAGCGGCACCGCCCCGACGGGACCCGGACCTCGGCGCTCCGCTTCGCCTCGGCGCATCATCCGCTGTCGCGGCCGGCGCAGGCCCGGGCATGAGCGGCACCCGGGAGAGACTGCTGGCGGGGGCGCTGGAGGTGCTGGGGGAGCACGGGATCGCGGGGGCGTCGGCGCGGGCGGTGGCGGGTGCGGCGGGGGTGAACCAGGCGCTGGTCTTCTATCACTTCGGTTCGGTAGACGAGCTGTTGGCGGCGGCCTGCCGGGACGGTGCCGAGCGGCGGGTGGCGCTGTACCGGGAGCGGTTCGCCGGAGTGCGTACGCTCGCCGAACTCCTGGCGCTGGCAAGGGAGCTGCACGCCGCAGAACGCGCTGCGGGCCATGTCGCGGTGCTCGCCCAGCTGTTGGCGGGGGCCCAGGCCCAGCCACGGCTGGTGACGGCGACGGCGGCCGGGTTGGGGCTGTGGGTGGAGGAGGTGGAGCAGGTGCTGGCCAGGGTGCTGGCCGGTACGCCACTCGCGGAGTTCGTGGATGTCGGCGGGCTCGCGCGGGCCGTGGCGGCGGGCTTTGTCGGGCTGGAGCTGTACGAGGGCGTGGATCCGGAGGGGACCGAGCGCGCGTTGTCCTCGCTGGAGCAACTGGCCGGACTGGTGGCCGCGTTGGAGGAGCTCGGCCCGGTCGCGCAGCGCGCCGTCCGGGCGAGGCTACGCCGGACCGCTGCCCCCGGCTCCCGCCAGGCCCTGTCTGACACATAGCGCCGGCCGCCGGGAGGGCGGGCCCCGCGGCGTCTGGTGTGTGTGATCGCAAGGCGGAGGATTGCCCTCGTAGTGGGCTACTCGGGCGACTCCGACAACGCAGCGAGCGCGCGTGCCTGGGGGAGGGTCGCGGGGCAGGCGGGATGTGTCAGACAGGGCCCAGGGCGAGGCCCAGCGGGGTGCGCTCGTACAGGACCTGGTGCCCGTGGCGGCGCGAGGTGAGTAGTCCGGCGTCCCGCAGGACCGACAGGTGCGCGGAGACGGAGGACGGGGCGAGGCCGAGCCGGTTGGCGAGGGCGGTGGTGGAGGCGGGCTCGTCGAGGCCGCCGAGGACCGCGGCGCGGTTCGGGCCGAGGAGCCGGACGAGGGCGTTGGTCGGGGCCTGCGGGGTCTGCCAGAGGGCGCCGATGCCACGGGCGGGGTAGATCACGGTCGGCTGCCAGGGCTCGGCGAAGCCGCTGACCGCGTCCGGCCACACGAAGACGCTGGGCAGCAGCAGCACGCCCCGGCCGTCGAGCCGCTGCTCGTCCAGGCGGTCGTCGCGGTTGCGCAGGGTCAGCGTGCCGTCCGCCCAGGCCAGCCTGGGATGCAGGTCGGCGAAGACCCCGCGCAGGCCGTCCAGGGCCAACTGCCGTGAGCGGTACGCGATGTCGGCCTCCAGCAGGGCCCGCAGCCGGGGCCAGTCCGTGGCGACCAGTGCGTTCCACGCCTGCTCGGTGACATCGGCCAGGCGCTGGACGGCGTACGCCGGATCCGCCAGCAGCTCCCGGCCCAGGGGCGATGCGGCGGCACCCGGCGTGCCCGCCAGCGACCGGACCATCTCCTCCCGGGCCAGCGCCGGATCGGTGCCGCGCAGCAACGCCAGCTCGTCCTCGAAAGTGGGCGCGGGGGTTGCCGGCGGCCGGCCCAGGAAGTCCGGCGTGTAGCCCGGCTGCGGCATGAACAGCCACAGCGGCGCCAGATCGAGCCCGACATCCGCGATAGCTCCCCGCATCCGCCGCAGCCACGGCAGGTGATAGCCGTGCCGCTCGGTGCGCCGCAGGGTCCGTACGGCCTCGTGCGTCTCGCACAGCGGCGACAGCGCGAACCGGCAGCGCAGCAAGTCGTCGGTGCCGAAGCGCAGATGCAGTGGCACGGCCCCCCCTCTCGCCGGTGATTCGGCTCCCGCCGAAAGACTACGGCCCCCGGCGGTGGTGTGGTCCGTAGGGCGTACGGAGCACACCACCGCCGGGGGCCGGGCGAGGAGCGGGGTCAGCTGACGTTGACGCCGGTCCAGGCGGCGGCGACGGCCTTGTACTCGGTGGAGGTGGAGCCGTAGAGGTCCGTGGCGGCCTTGAGGGTGGCGGTGCGGGCGGCGGAGTAGTTGGTGGAGGAGGTGAAGTAGACGGTGAGGGCGCGGTACCAGATGGCGGCGGCCTTGTCGCGGCCGATGCCGGTGACGGTGGTGCCGCTGTAGGTGGGGCTGGAGTAGCTGACGCCGTTGATGGTCTTGGAGCCGCTGCCCTCGGCGAGCAGGTAGTAGAAGTGGTTGCCGACGCCCGAGGAGTAGTGGACGTCGAGGTTCTTCACCGAGGAGGACCAGTAGTCGGCGGAGCCGCCGTCCTTGGAGGGCTTGTCCATGTAGCGCAGCGGGGTGCCGTCGCCGTTGATGTCGATCTTCTCGCCGATGAGGTAGTCGGGGGTGTCGGAGGCGAGGTTCTCGTAGAACTCGACATTCGTGCCGAAGATGTCGGAGTTGGCCTCGTTGAGACCACCGGACTCACCGGAGTAGGTCAGGCCCGCCGTGGCGCTGGTGACGCCGTGGGATATCTCGTGGCCGGACACGTCGAGGGAGGTGAGCGGGGAGGCGTTGCCCGAGCCGTCGCCGTACGTCATGCAGAAGCAGCTGTCGTCCCAGAAGGCGTTGACGTAGCTGCTGCCGTAGTGGGTGCGGGACAGCGAGCCGACGCCGTCGTTGTCGATGCCGCTGCGACCGAAGGTGTTGAGGTAGTAGTCCCACGTGGCGGCGGCGCCGAACTGGGCGTCCACACCGGCGGACTGGGTGCTGCTGGTGGAGCCGTTGCCCCAGGCGTTGTCGGTGTCGGTGAAGGTGGTGCCCTTGGAGGAGGTCGCCTTGTTGCCGAGGTTGGTGGTGTAGATGCCGCCGCGGCTGGCGTCCTTGAGCGAGTAAGTGCTGCCGCTCTGGGTGGTGTTGAGGGTGACCGAGCCGACGCGGACGCCGTTGCCGGTGCCGGTGATGGTCTCGATGCCCTCGTACCGCTGGATGACCTTGCCGGTCGCGGCGTCGGTGATGACGTTGACCTTGCTGGGCGTGCCGTCGTCCTGGGTGCCGGTGACGACCGTGCGGTACGCGAGGCGCGGGGTGCCGGAGACGGCCCAGATGACCTTCTCGGGCGTGCCCGCCTTGCCGACCGACTTCAGCGGCTCCTCGCCCTTGGCCATGGGGGTCTTGAGCAGCTTCTCGACGGTGCCGGTGGCGGCGGCCTCGGTGTCGGCCACGGAGACCGCCGGGGTGGTGGTGGCCGGCTTGATCGCCTTGGTGGTGGCGCGGGTCACGGACTTGGTGGTGCCGTTCTTGGTCTCGTGCACCACGAGGTCGCCGCCGAGCACCGGCAGGCCGGCGTAGGTGCGGTCGTAGCGCAGGTGGCGGGTGCCGTCGGTGTCCACGACGACGTCCTTGACCGTGAGCTTCTCCTGGGCGCCCAGGCCGAGGGAGGCCGCCACGTCCGCGGCCTGGGACTTGCCGTAAGCAAGCGCCTTGACCTGGGAGTTGGCGATCGAGGTGGCGAGGGGCGTGGGGGCCGCGCTCGCCGAGTAGGACTGCAGGCCCGCCGCGAGCAGTGCTGTGGCTGCCGCGACGGTGCCGAAGGCCAGCTTCTTCCGCAAGGTCGTGCTCCTTGGTGTGGTGTGGGGGGATGGCGCGAACGTTCCGCGCTGGTCTGGAGCTTGACATTCATCAACAGGTAAATGACAGGTCCACTTCACCCAATGGCCGGTTACCGGTCGCGCAGAGGTGCCCTTACGTCGTCCTTACCAGGGATAAAGAGGGACCAAAGCCTCGTGGGACTAGGGGAATCCCTCCCCTATGAGGGGCGCTTTCCGGCCGGATTCCGCTCTTGGGATGGCTGAAACACTGCCGAAATACGCACCACAGGCCGATCGCTTATGATCATTGATTCGGCCCGTCCGTTCGGTGAGACGGGGCTCCCCACGATGTGACCGGCGGGTAGGCTCTCGCCCGTGCCGAAGCCGCTGAGCCTGCCTTTCGACCCGATCGCACGCGCCGACGAGACCTGGACCCGGCGCTGGGGCCGGGTGCCCTCGATGGCCGCGATCACCTCGATCATGCGCGCGCAGCAGATCCTGCTCGGCCAGGTCGACGCCGTCGTCAAGCCGTACGGGCTCACCTTCGCCCGGTACGAGGCGCTGGTACTGCTCACCTTCAGCAAGGCCGGCGAGCTCCCGATGTCCAAGATCGGCGAGCGGCTGATGGTGCATCCCACCTCCGTCACCAACACCGTCGACCGGCTGGTGGCCTCCGGCCTGGTCGCCAAGCGGCCCAACCCGAACGACGGGCGCGGCACGCTCGCCTCGATCACCGACAAGGGCCGCGAGGTCTGCGACGCCGCGACCGAGGACCTCATGGCGATGGACTTCGGCCTCGGCACGTACGACGCCGAGGAGTGCGGGGAGATCTTCGCGCTGCTGAGGCCACTGCGGATAGCGGCCGGCGACTTCGAGGAGGGCGCGTAAAGCGCCGGAATCGCACCGGTTAGGCTCGTCCGCATGAAGCAGAGTGTTCTGACCCGGTACCGCGCGCTCGCGTACACCACCGGCGTACTGCTGATCCTGCTGACCCTCGGTGTGATCGCCAAGTACGTCCTCAAGATCGACGGGGCGGCGGCCTTCACCCAGGTCGTCGCCATCGCCCACGGCTGGCTCTACGTGGTCTACCTGATCTTCGCCTTCGACCTCGGCTCCAAGGCGAAGTGGCCGCTCCCCAAGCTCGCGTGGGTGCTGCTGGCCGGGACCGTCCCCACCGCCGCGTTCTTCGTCGAGCGCAAGGTGTCGCGGGAGGTCGAGCCGCTGATCGCGGCCGCCGCCGCCGAGCCGGTCAGCGCCTGACGCTCCTGACGTCAACCGCCCGCCTCGCGGCTCCCTCGTGCGGCGGGCGGTTTGCCATCGACATTTACTAGGACGTCCTAGTAAATTCGAAGTATGGACGCCGACGCGATCGACGAGGCCCGCCGCCGCTGGCAGGCCCGCTACGACGCCTCCCGCAAGCGGGACGCGGACTTCACCACGCTCTCCGGGGATCCCGTGGAGCCGGTCTACGGGCCGCCACCCGGCTCGGAGGTGCCCGGCTTCGAGCGGATCGGCTGGCCCGGCGAGTATCCGTACACCCGTGGCCTGTACGCGACGGGGTACCGGGGCCGGACCTGGACCATCCGCCAGTTCGCCGGCTTCGGCAACGCCGAGCAGACCAACGAGCGCTACAAGATGATCCTGGAAGCGGGCGGCGGAGGCCTCTCGGTCGCCTTCGACATGCCCACGCTGATGGGGCGCGACTCCGACGACCCCCGCTCACTGGGTGAGGTCGGCCACTGCGGCGTCGCCATCGACTCCGCCGCCGACATGGAGCTCCTCTTCAAGGACATCCCGCTCGGCGACGTCACCACCTCCATGACCATCTCCGGACCCGCCGTCCCCGTCTTCTGCATGTACCTCGTCGCCGCCGAGCGCCAGGGCGTCGACCCGGCCGTCCTCAACGGCACGCTCCAGACCGACATCTTCAAGGAGTACATCGCCCAGAAGGAATGGCTCTTCGAGCCCGAGCCGCATCTGCGGCTCATCGGCGACCTCATGGAGCACTGCGCCGCCGGCATCCCCGCGTACAAACCGCTGTCCGTCTCCGGCTACCACATCCGCGAAGCCGGCTCCACGGCCGCGCAGGAGCTCGCCTACACGCTGGCCGACGGCTTCGGCTACGTGGAGCTCGGGCTGTCGCGCGGGCTGGACGTCGACGCCTTCGCGCCGGGGCTGTCCTTCTTCTTCGACGCACACCTCGACTTCTTCGAGGAGATCGCCAAGTTCCGCGCCGCGCGGCGGATCTGGGCCCGCTGGATGCGGGACGTGTACGGCGCGCAGAGCGAGAAGGCGCAGTGGCTGCGCTTCCACACACAGACGGCGGGCGTCTCGCTCACCGCCCAGCAGCCGTACAACAACGTTGTACGGACCGCGGTCGAGGCCCTGGCGGCGGTGCTCGGCGGGACGAACTCCCTCCACACCAACGCCCTGGACGAGACGCTGGCCCTGCCGAGCGAGCAGGCGGCGGAGATCGCGCTGCGCACGCAGCAGGTGCTGATGGAGGAGACCGGGGTCGCCAACGTCGCGGACCCGCTGGGCGGTTCGTGGTACGTAGAGGCGCTCACCGACCGCATCGAGGCCGACGCGGAACGCATCTTCGAGAAGATCAGGGAGCTCGGCGTCCGGGCCGTCCCGGACGGACGGCACCCCATCGGGCCGATGACCTCCGGCATCCTGCGCGGCATCGAGGACGGCTGGTTCACCGGGGAGATCGCGGAAGCCGCCTTCACGTACCAGCGGGCCCTGGAGAAGCGCGACAAGCGGGTCGTCGGCGTCAACGTCCACCATGGCTCGGTCACCGGCGACCTGGAGATCCTCCGCGTCAGCCACGAGGTCGAGCGCGACCAGGTCCGCGTCCTCGCCGACCGCAAGGCCGCCCGCGACGAGGCGGCTGTCGCCGCCGCCCTCAAGGCCATGCTCGCCGCTGCGCGGGACGGTACGAACATGATCGCGCCCATGCTTGACGCTGCGCGGGCCGAGGCGACGCTCGGTGAGATCTGCGGGGTTCTGAGGGAGGAGTGGGGCGGCTATATCGAGCCTGCGCGCTTCTGAGGGCGGCGAATTCTTCCCACCGGGTTGTGGGAGAACGTTCCGCAAGGCGGAACGGGCTGGCACAACCCGGCCACGGCCGTAAGCCGCCGACGCACCCCCGGACACCCACCGTCGTGGTGCGGGCCCGTCGCCGGGTGCGGCCGGGTTGGGCCAGCCCGCTCCGCCTCAGGCGAGCGGCCTACCCCCAACCCGGTTGAACCTGGTTCAGGCTGACGCAAGCCCCGTAAGCAACAAACCCGTGAAGCCGGAGGCCCACGCGGCGTCGACCGGTTCGCCGCTGACGAGGGTGCGGTGCACCACCGCGCCGGCGATGACGTCGAAGATGAGGTCGATCTGGGGGGCCGGGTCGGTGCCGGGGGTGTCGGGGGGGATTTCGCCGCGGCGCTGGGCGCGGCGGCGGCCCTCGACGACGAGGCGCTTCTGGCGGTCGACGATGGAGGAGCGGATCCGCAGCCGCAGGGCGGCGTCGTTCGTCGATTCGGCGACGACCGCCATCAGGGCCGTCTTGGCCTCGGGCCGCTCCAGCAGTGCGGCGAACTGCAGGACGACGCCCTCCACGTCGGCCCGGAGGCTGCCGAGGTCCGGTAGTTGGAGCTCGTCGAAGAGGACGGCTACGGCGTCCACGACGAGGTCGTGCTTGTTGGCCCAGCGCCGGTAGAGGGTGGTTTTGGCGACGCCTGCGCGGCCGGCGACGTCGCTCATGGTGAGTTTCCCCCACCCCAGTTCCACGAGCGCGGCACGTGTCGCCTCCAGGATCGCCAGATCGGCCGAAGCGCTGCGCGGCCGGCCGGTGCGTTTCCCAGTGGCGTGGGTAGACATGGGTTCGGACCCTATCCCCGTTGCGCCGGAAACAGCCATGCAGTTACGCTACGGCGCGTAGCGTAAGGACCGATTGTCCGGCGACCGTGATGAGGGGGGAGGATTGGTCTCATGCAGCCACGGAACATGTCCATGAGCGGTGTGGTCGACCTCGCCGCGGTGAAGGCGGCCGGCGAGGCCAAGGCGAAGGCCGAGCAGGCCCGCGCGGACGCCGCTCGTAACGGCGGCGATGTCGCCGCGACCGCCTCTTCTCTTGTGATCGACGTCAGTGAGGCGACCTTCGAGAGCGATGTACTGCAGCGCTCCACCGAGGTCCCGGTCGTCATCAGCTTCGAGGCCGAGCAGGCCCCGGCCAGCCTCGAGCTGGGCGACACGCTGGCCCGGCTCGCGGGGGAGTACGGCGGCCGGTTCGTCGTCGCCAGGGTCGATGTGTACGCGAACCAGATGCTCTTCCAGCAGTTCGGGGTGCAGGGCATCCCGGCGGTCTTCGCGGTGCTGGCGGGACAGGCGATGCCGCTCTTCCAGGGCGCGGCGCCGGAGGACCAGATCCGTGAGGTGCTGGACCAGTTGATCGCGGTGGCCGAGCAGCGCTTCGGCATCGTGGGGATTCCCGTGGCGGAGGGTGAGGCCCCGGCGGAGGAGCCGGAGCGGCCGGCCACGCCGCAGGAGATCGCGCTGTCGGCGGCGCACGACGCGCTGGACCAGGGAGACCTGGGCGGCGCCATCCAGGCGTACAAGAACGTGCTGTCGGACGACCCGGGCAATACGGAGGCGAAGCTGGGCCTGGCCCAGGCGGAGCTGCTGAACCGGGTGCAGGACGCGGATCCGCAGGCGGTGCGCAAGGCGGCGGCGGACAACCCGTCCGACGTGCCGGCGCAGCTCGCGGCCGCTGACCTGGACCTGGCGGGCGGCCATGTCGAGGACGCTTTCGGGCGGTTGGTGGAGACCGTGCGCAGGACGGCGGGCGAGGACCGGGACGCGGCTCGGCTGCGGTTGCTGGAGCTCTTCGAGGTGATCGGCTCGGACGATCCCCGGGTGACGGCGGCGCGAGCGGCGCTGGCGCGGGTGCTGTTCTGACGAAGTTGGCCGGATCGAATGCCGGTTCGATCACTGGCGCACAGCAGTGAGGTCGGCGACCGCGCTTTACCAAATCTTGATGAAGTGCGGTCGCTGTTACTTCCGGTAGGAGCAGGGCACCCTTTCGCCCGTTTTCATCGTTCTTTATCCGACTTTCACGGGCCCGCCTCAACTACCCAGCGTGAGCGGCTTGGTCCGGACCGGCAGTGCTGGGTTATCGCTCCGTTACCCGCTAGTAACGAAGCCCCTTGTGCGACGGCCGCGAATGGACCACGATCGGCCAAGCTCGGTCCGTGACCGCAGCCCGGCATCCGGTCGGGCCCAGGGGAAACGGGTCCCCACCGAGCCGGGTTCGCGGCCACCGCCGCTGCCCGTGGACAGGGGGGTCTCTGCCGACCGGCGGGGCCTGTCCAGCTGGTTGCGCGAGAGCGTGGCCGAGTGGTTGTCGCTCGGGGGTGATCGCCGATTCTTCGGACACGGCCGTCCGCATTCCCCTGGGACGGCCGGTGAGGTCGACGGCGCTCTCCTTCCCGAGGACGTAGCACTTCTCCCATCCCAGGCCCGGATCCGATCTCGGCCGGAGATGTACGTCCGAGAAGGAGGAAATTTCATGGAGTCGCTCGTTCGCGGCGGTACCAGATGGAAGCGGTTCGCCGTCGTCATGGTGCCGTCCGTTGCGGCCACCGCGGCGATAGGTGTTGCCCTGGGTCAGGGTGCGCTCGCCGCGTCGTTCAGTGTTTCCGGACAGCAGTTCAAGGTCACGGCCGCGAAGCTGACCGGTGAGGGTTTCGTCCAGTACGGAGCTCTTGACACGCAGCACGGCGGCAAGGTTGTCCCGGTCGCGGTTTCGGCGTTCAACAGCGCCACGATCGAGGACCTTTGCCAGTCCGTGGTCGTGCCGGTCCCGGTCTTCGGTGATGTGACGCTGAAGCTGTCGGCCGGTGGCGGTAGCTCGCCTGTCGAGGCGAAGAACCTCTACATCGACCTGGACCAGCTCAACGCGGACGCCACGTTCACCAACATCAACATTGGTGTCGCGGCTGCCGACAGCACGAAGGGTCCCGGCATCAAGTCCGGCGACGCCGCACTCCCGGGCTCCTTCGCCCAGGAGGCCGACAAGGCCGTTCTCACCGACGTGAAGCAGACCGCCTGGGCGACCAGCGCGGGAACCTTCAAGCTCAGCGGGCTGAGCATGTCGGTCAAGAAGGGCTCCGGCGCCGGTTACGAGTGCTACTAAGCACTGACTGAGGGGGGTGAGGGGCGCGGGACGCCCCTCACCTTTCCCATCCACACTCTTTTCTTTGAAGCCAGTCCCAGGGAGCTGTTTTCCATGAGCGCCGAGACACACGGCCGGGTCGGCTATTGGCGGTTCCGCTTCCGCGTTTGGCGCGGGCAGCGGCCGTTCTGGGCGGGCCTGCTCACGATCCTCGCCGGGGGGCCCATCGCGTACTTCCCGTACGCACACCTCAGCCTTGGCGGGCTCACGCTTGCCATGGCCACCACGGCCGGAGCCGGTTCGCTGATCATCGGCGTACTGCTGGTGGTGCTCGGCCTGACCATGTGGTTCCAGGCGGTGGCCCGGGTCTTCGCCGGCGTCGCGTCGATCATGCTGGCGCTGGTCTCGCTGGTCGTCTCCAACATCGGCGGCTTCCTGATGGGCTTCCTGCTGGGCATGATCGGCGGCGCGCTCGCCGTCGCCTGGGCCCCCGCGGACCCGGCGGCCGAAACCGGTGCCGACCCGGCCGAGCTGCCGGACGGCGGCGACGCGGACGGCGGCGGTCAGGGCGAGTACGTCGGGACCGACGAGTACGGGCACGAGCACGACCACGCCGTAGAAGCGAACGGGAGGCACAGTGCGGGGTGATGAGGCTCAGCAGGCCGACGTGACCGTGGGTGGCGGCCCGCGTGTCAGAACGGGGCCGCGCCACGCGGCACCGAGAAAGTCGCTGCTGACCAAACTGCAGGTACCCGCGGGCAAGGCGATAGCCATCGCCGCCATGCCGACCGCCGTACTCATGGGCATGGGGCTCACACCGCGCCTGGCGTCCGCCGACGAACTGCCGAAGAACCCCTTCTCCGGTACGTCGTGCTCCGACACCCCGGAGGAGTCGGCGACGCCGTCGGCGTCCTCGTCGAGCTCGAGCGCGAGTTCGTCCTCGAAGTCCTCGTCGTCTTCGAGTGACGGCACGAGCAGCAGCAAGGCGACCGCCACGCCGACCCCGTCGGCGAGTTCGTCGACGAAGAGCTCGTCGTCCTCGGGCGGCGGCAAGACCAGCACCCCGACCGCGACCTCGACCCCGTCGGCATCGGCCTCAGCGAGTTCGACCACGAACCCGCTGGACCCGCTGGGTGTGGGCGACGCGCTGAAGAGCCTGCTGGGCGTCAACAGCACCACGTCGTCCTCGTCGGCGAAGACGTCGTCCTCCAGTGCCACCCCGAGCGCCACGGCGACCCCGAAGGCGAGCTCGACCACGGACTCCGCGTCGGACACGGCCACCAAGACGGCCAAGAAGACGACGGACAACGCGACGTCCTCGGCTGCGGACACCCTCGCGAAGGCCACCAAGGCCGCAAACGAGGCCGCGGCAAAGGCGACCGCCACCGCGAGCCCCAGCGCCTCGGCGTCGTCCACGGACACCCCGTACCCCTGCCCCACGCACGACGCGAAGGCACTGGCGGCCGCGCAGTCCCAGGACACCTCCTCGCTGCTGCCGGACACGCCCTGGACCCTGAAGACCGACATGCTCACCCTCACGGGTCTGGACTACAAGGGCATCGTCGAGGTCAAGACGTACAACGGCACGGTCAAGAAGGTCCTCAAGTTCACCGCGACCGGCGTCGACATCAAGAACCTGCACCAGATCGTGGACGGCCCGAACGGTACGAAGTCCCACGTTCAGGCGGCCGCAGGTTCCACGTCGACCATCAAGGACGGCACGGTGACCATGTACACGGAGTCGCTGAAGGGCAACCTCTTCGGCCTCATCCCGGTCACCTTCACGCCCGACACCCCTCCGCCGGTGAACGTCCCCGTGGCCTTCTTCACCAACGTCACGGTCATCCAGGCGGGGCAGTTCGGCGGCACGCTGACCGTCCCCGGCATGCACGTGTACGACACCGAGAGCTGAACCGGACCTCCGGGAGCCGCACGAAACGGCCGAGGGCGCCAACCCCCTTGCGGGGCGGGCGCCCTCGGCCGTTTCGCCCTGGCGGCCAGCGGAGTCAGAAGACCGACTCGGCCTCTTCCATCCGGTCCTCCGGCACCCGCTTGAGCGCGGTCACCGCGTCCGCGAGCGGCACCAGGTCGATCGCCGTGCCGTGCAGCGCCGTCATGTGCCCGAAGGCGCCCTTGTGGGCGGCGTCGACGGCGTGCCAGCCGAAGCGCGTCGCCAGCACCCGGTCGTACGCCGTGGGGACGCCACCGCGCTGCACATGGCCGAGGATGACCGGCTTGGCCTCCTTGCCGAGGCGGTACTCCAGTTCGGCGGCGAGGCGGGTGCCGATGCCGACGAAGCGCTCGTGGCCGTACTGGTCGATCTCGCCCTTGGCGTACGGCATGGTGCCCTCGGCGGGGTGGGCGCCCTCGGCGACGCAGATGACGGCGAACTTCTTGCCCCGGGCGAAGCGCTCCTCGACCATCGCGACCAGGTCGTCGGGGTCGAAGGGCCGCTCCGGCAGGCAGATGCCGTGGGCGCCGCCGGCCATGCCGGACTCCAGGGCGATCCAGCCGGCGTGCCGGCCCATGACCTCGACGACCATGACCCGCTGGTGGGACTCGGCGGTGGTCTTGAGGCGGTCGATGGCCTCGGTGGCGACGGTGACGGCGGTGTCGAAGCCGAAGGTGCGGTCGGTGGAGGAGATGTCGTTGTCGATGGTCTTGGGTACGCCCACCACCGGCATCCCGGCGTCGGCGAGCATCCGGGCGGCGGTCAGCGTGCCCTCGCCGCCGATGGGGATCAGGACGTCCAGGCCGTGGTCGGAGCAGATGGTCCGCCAGTTGTCCGCGGCCTCGTGCAGGCGGGCGCGCTCCAGGCGGGCGGAGCCCAGGATGGTGCCGCCACGGGCGAGGATGCCGCTGACGGAGTCGAGGTCGAGCGGGCGGAAGCGGCCTTCGAGGAGACCCTTGAAGCCGTCCTCGAAGCCGATGACCTCGTCGTCGTGACCGGTCAGGGCCCGGTGGACGACCGAGCGGATCACGGCGTTGAGGCCCGGGCAGTCGCCGCCGGCGGTGAGAACTCCGATACGCATGGCGGGCTGTCTCTTCCTTCCTCACGCTTGTGGCCGGTGCTTCGTGCACGCAGTGTTAACCCTATATGCGCACTCTCCTGCCAGGCTGGCGGGCGCGCATGTCCAGCCCCCGACCCGGTGGGCGCTTTATGTGGCCCTGACGCTATTGTCAAGGGGATAAAGCCACTCTTCCGAGTGGAGTACCGGAGATCGTCAGACGCGACACAGGGATCGGAGACACTGCGTGACGCGCAGCGTGTACGTAACCGGCATCGGCCGAGGTGACGGCCGGCAGGTCGTCGAGCTGGGGGTCATGGAACTGCTGACCCGGCAGGTGGACCGGGTCGGCGTCTTCCGTCCACTGCTGCACGACGTACCCGACCGCATGTTCGACCTGCTGCGCAGCCGCTACCGCCTCTCCCAGGACCCGCGTACCGCCTGCGGAATGCTCTACGCGGAGGCCGCCGCCCTCCAGGCCGAACAGGGCCGCGACGCGCTGATATCCCGCCTCGTCGACCGCTTCCACGACGTCGCCCGCGACTACGAGGCGGTCCTCGTCCTCGGCTCGGACTTCGAGGAGACCAACCTCCCCGGCGAGCTGGGCATCAACGCCCGCCTGGCCAACGAGTTCGGCGCCTCCGTCCTTCCGGTGGTCGGCGGCCGCGACCAGACCGCCGAGTCCGTCGCCGACGAGGTCCGCAACGCGCACCTCGCCTACAAGAACCTCGGCTGCGACATCGTCGCCGTGATCGCCAACCGCGTCCCCCGCGACGCCGCCGCCGACGCCGAACGGCAGCTGAGCCGCCGGCTGCCGGTGCCCGCGTACGTCCTGCCCGACGAGCCGGCGCTCTCGGCGCCCACCGTGGCGCAGATCGCCGGTGCGCTGGAGGCGGAGGTGCTGCTCGGCGACCACTCCGGGCTGTCGCGGGACGTGATGGACTTCGTCTTCGGCGGCGCGATGCTGCCGACCTTCATCAAGGCCCTGACCCCCGGCTGCATGGTGATCACCCCCGGCGACCGCGCGGACCTCATCATCGGCTCGCTGGCCGCCCACTCCGCCGGCGCGCCGCCCATCGCCGGCATCCTGCTCACCCTCGACGAGCGCCCCGGCCCCGAGATCATGGCCCTGGCCGCCCGGCTCGCCCCGGGCACCCCGGTCATCTCGGTGCCGACCGGCAGCTTCCTCACCGCCTCCGAGCTGTTCGCCATGGAGGGCAAGCTCGGCGCCGCCACCCCGCGCAAGGCCGAGACCGCGCTCGGCCTCTTCGAGAACCACGTCGACACCGCCGAGCTGCTGCAGCGGCTGTCGGTCGTCCGCAGCGAGCGCGTCACCCCGATGATGTTCGAGCACGAACTCATCGAGCGGGCCCGCTCCGACCGCCGCCGCATCGTCCTCCCCGAAGGCACCGAGGAGCGCATCCTGCGCGCCGCCGAGGTGCTGCTGCGCCGCAACGTCTGTGACCTCGTGCTCCTCGGCGACCAGGACCTGGTCCGCAAGCGCGCCGCCGAGCTGGGCATCAACCTCGACGTCCCCGCCTGCGAGGTCATCGACCCGCAGACCTCCCCGCTGCGGGAGGGCTTCGCCGGGCTGTACGCCAAGCTGCGGGCCCACCGGGGCGTCTCGTACGAGCTGGCCCACGACGTCGTCTCCGATGTCTCGTACTTCGGCACGCTGATGGTGCAGCAGGGCCTGGCCGACGGCATGGTCTCGGGTGCGGTGCACTCCACGGCGGCGACGATCCGTCCCGCCTTCGAGATCATCAAGACCTCACCGGGGGCCGCGATCGTCTCGTCGGTCTTCTTCATGTGCCTGGCCGACAAGGTCCTCGTCTACGGCGACTGCGCGGTCAACCCGGACCCCGACGCCGAGCAACTGGCCGACATCGCCATCCAGTCGGCCGCCACGGCCGCCCAGTTCGGGGTCGAGCCCCGGCTCGCGATGCTCTCGTACTCGACCGGCACGTCCGGCTCGGGCGCGGACGTCGACAAGGTCCGCAAGGCCACCGAGCTGGTGCACGAGCGGCGCCCGGACCTGCTGGCCGAGGGCCCGATCCAGTACGACGCGGCCGTCGACGCCGGTGTCGCCGCCACCAAGCTCCCCGACTCCCGGGTCGCCGGCCAGGCCACCGTCCTGATCTTCCCCGACCTCAACACCGGCAACAACACCTACAAGGCCGTCCAGCGCTCGGCCAACGCCGTCGCCGTCGGGCCGGTCCTGCAGGGCCTCCGCAAGCCGGTCAACGACCTCTCGCGCGGCGCGCTGGTCTCCGACATCGTGAACACGGTGGCCATCACCGCCATCCAGGCCCAGGGAGAGACCGCCCAGTGACCGCGACCCGCGTGCTCGTCCTCAACTCCGGCTCGTCGTCGGTGAAGTACCAGATCGTCGACATGGCCGACGGCAGCCGCCCGGCGGCGGGCCAGGTCGAGCGGATCGGCGAGGAGGGCGGGGCCGCCGACCATGCGACCGCGCTCAAGCAGGTGGGCGACGACCTGGCGGCGCAGGGCTTCGGGCTGGACTCGCCGGAGCTGGCGGCGGTCGGGCACCGGGTGGTGCACGGCGGCACCCGCTTCACCGAGCCGACCCTGGTCACCGACGAGGTGCTGACGGCGATCGAGGCGCTGGTGCCGCTCGCCCCGCTGCACAACCCGGCGAACATCACCGGCATCCGGGCGGTCCGCGAGCTGCGCCCCGACCTGCCGCAGGTCGCGGTCTTCGACACCGCCTTCCACGCCACCATGCCGGAGACCGCGTACCGCTACGCCATCGACCGGGACCTCGCCGACGCCCACCACATCCGCCGCTACGGCTTCCACGGCACCTCCCACGCGTACGTCTCCCGGGCCACCGCCCGCCTGCTGGGCAAGGACCCGTCCGAGGTGAACGTCATCGTGCTGCACCTCGGCAACGGCGCCTCCGCGTCCGCCGTACGCGGTGGCGTGTGCGTGGACACTTCGATGGGTCTGACTCCGCTTGAGGGCCTGGTCATGGGTACGCGTTCGGGTGACATCGACCCGGCCGTGCCGCTGCACCTCCAGCGGTCGGCGGGAATGACCCCGGACGAGGTGGACGCGTTGCTCAACAAGAAGAGCGGCCTGCTCGGGCTGTGCGGCGACAACGACATGCGTGAGATCGGCCGTCGGATGGCCGAGGGCGACGAGGCAGCTCAGCTCGCCTTCGACATCTACGTCCACCGGTTGCGCAAGTACGTCGGCGCCTACACCGCGGTCCTGGGCCGGGTCGACGCCGTCACCTTCACCGCCGGGGTCGGCGAGAACTCCGCCGCGGTGCGCGAGGCCGCGCTGCGCGACATGGGTCTGCTCGGGATCGAGGTCGATGCGGTACGCAATGCCGTACGAGGCAGTGCGGCGCGCCTGATCTCGGCTCAGGGCAGCCGGGTGGCGGTGGCTGTCGTACCGACGGACGAGGAACTGCAGATCGCACAGGAGGCGTACTCGCTGGTCACCCTCTAATCTATGGCCCGCCGTCCGCACCGAATGCCCGCACAGCCCGCACAGGAATTATTCCGGAGCGGAACAAACCCGATAGGATCGTCTTCATGCGCCGAGCGAAAATCGTCTGCACCCTGGGTCCCGCCGTTGACTCCTACGACCAGTTGAAGGCACTGGTCGAGGCCGGCATGAATGTGGCCCGCTTCAACTTCAGCCACGGCAGCCACGCCGAGCACGAGGAGCGCTACCACCGGGTGCGCAAGGTCTCGGAGGAGACCGGGCGTGCGATCGGTGTGCTGGCCGACCTGCAGGGCCCCAAGATCCGTCTGGAGACCTTCGCCGACGGACCGGTCGAACTCGTCGCGGGTGACGAGTTCACCATCACCACCGAGGACGTCCCCGGTGACAAGACCATCTGCGGCACCACCTACAAGGGCCTGCCCGGCGATGTCAGCGCCGGCGACCCGGTGCTGATCAACGACGGCAACGTCGCCCTGCGCGTCATCGAGGTCGACGGCGTCCGCGTGCGCTGTCTCGTCGTCGAGGGCGGGGTCATCTCCGACCACAAGGGCATCAACCTGCCCGGCACCGCCGTCAACGTCCCCGCGCTGTCCGACAAGGACATCGAGGACCTGCGCTTCGCGCTGCGCCTGGGCGTCGACATGGTCGCGCTGAGCTTCGTCCGGGACGCCTCCGACGTCCGCCCCGTCCACAAGGTGATGGACGAGGAGGGCCGCCGGATCCCGGTCTGCGCCAAGGTCGAGAAGCCGCAGGCGGTCGACAACATGGAGGACGTCGTCGCGGCCTTCGACTCGGTCATGGTCGCCCGTGGCGACCTCGCCGTCGAATACCCGCTGGAGAAGGTGCCGGTCGTCCAGAAGCGCCTGATCGAGCTGTGCCGCCGCAACGCCAAGCCGGTGATCGTGGCGACCCAGATGATGGAGTCCATGATCAACTCCTCGCGCCCCACCCGCGCCGAGGCCTCCGACGTCGCCAACGCCATCCTGGACGGCGCGGACGCGGTCATGCTCTCCGCCGAGTCCAGCGTCGGCAAGTACCCGATCGAGACCGTCAAGACGATGTCCCGCATCGTCGAGGCCGCCGAGGTCGAGCTGCTCAAGCAGGGCCTCTGGCCGCTCAACGGCCGCAAGCCCCGCACGCAGTCCGGCGCCGTCGCCCGTGCCGCCGCCGAGCTGTGCGACTACCTGGACGGCAAGGCCCTGGTCGCCTTCACCCAGTCCGGTGACACCGCCCGCCGCCTGGCCCGCTACCGCGTCCCGCAGCCGGTGGTGGCCTTCACCACGGACGAGTCGACCCGCAGCCAGCTCGCGCTGACCTGGGGCGTCCAGACCATCGTGGTGCCGCACGTCCAGACCACCGACGAGATGGTCCGGATCTGCGAGGCCGAGATGCTCAAGCTCCAGGAGTACGGCGAGGGCGACACCGTGATCATCACGGCCGGCTCCCCGCCCGGCATCCCGGGCACCACCAACATGGTCCGCGTGATCCACCTCGGCGAGGGTGTCTGACGCGTTGTCCGTCGCTGAGGGCGCCGATCCCGTGGTGGACCGGCGCCCTCAGCCGTTTCCTCGGCCTCAGCCGGTGTAGCCGGCCAGGGCCTTGGTGAAGTCGTACGTCCCCTGGATGATCCCGCTGCACGAGTCGGCGTCGGTGCCGGAGCCGCAGGCGCGGTCGCGGTTGACGGACCAGAAGCTGACCCGGGCGAGGTGGTGGCTCTTGGCGTAGCCGAGCATGGACTTGAAGTTCGCGAGGGTGACCGTCTCGCCCGCGACGTCGGTGATGCCGTTCATGGACGAGAACCCGACCTTGCGGTAGGCGGCGTCGGAGGAGAGCCCGTAGGCGGCCGCCACGTCGTCCTTGAGGCCGTTGACGGCCGTCTTGGTGGTCGCGGCCATGTCGACGGCGCCCTGGTCGTAGTCGAAGGGCATGACCGACCAGCCGTCGAGGTCCAGCCCCTTGGCGGCGCCGCGCTTGATGAGGTCCTGACCGTCGGAGTCCGGGCCGGTGGTCGTGGTGCCGAAGGTGAGGTAGGCCTTGAGACCGGGGTTGTTGGTCTTGACGGTCTTGAGGGCGTCGATCACCCGCTGCCGTACGGTCGCGCTCTCGAACTCGGTCGACTCGATGTCGACGTCGATCGACGTGAGGGCGTAGGCGTCGATGACCTTCTGGTACGCGGCCGCCAGCTTCGAGGCCGAGGAACACTTCTCGCCGAGCTTGTCGCCGCTCCAGCCGCCGAAGGAGACGGTGACGTCGCCTCCGGCGTTGCGTATCGCCTTGATCGTCGACTGGTCCGTGCCGCCGGTGAGGGCGCGGCTGCCGTCCCACTTGGGGTTGCAGGTGCCGTCGGAGAGGATGAACGCCATCGTGAACTGCTGGATGCCGGTGGCCGACATCACGGACGTGGCGGACGGCGGGTTGCCCCAGCCGAGGTAGAGGTAGGGCGCGGCCAGACCGCTGGGCAGCGCCGCCGCCTGCGCGGGGGAGGCCTGCGCGGCGGAGGCCTGGGCGGGCACGGCCTGGGCGGTG
Source organism: Streptomyces sp. NPDC059373 (assembly GCF_042751495.1). Lineage (NCBI taxonomy): Bacteria > Bacillati > Actinomycetota > Actinomycetes > Kitasatosporales > Streptomycetaceae > Streptomyces > Streptomyces sp. NPDC059373. The sequence continues at coordinate 83,300 of NZ_JBHYXC010000028.1, forward strand.
GCTGCGAGGACGGCGGTGGTGGCGAGCCCGGAGGCGGCGGCGAGGGCGAGGCGCTTGTGGGGGATGCGCATGTGAAGTCCCTTACGGAGTCAGGTAGTTGTGGGTGACGACGAGCATCGACTGGAGCTGGACGCTGGTGGAGTAGTAGTCCGACGAGCTCGGGCTGGTCGCGAGCATCTGCTTCCACAGCGCGTCCAGCCAGGCCTGGCTCCCGCTGTCGTTCATGGCCGCCACGGCGAAGGGCGCGAAGAAGGCGGGCTCGCCCGTGGAGCCGTACGCCGTGCCGCCGAGCGTGTAGCCGGACGTGATCTTGGAGGCGTTGCCGCCGGTCTTCGCCTTGATCCAGGCGTTGAGCCTGCCGGCCGCCGCCTTTGACCTGCTGTCCCCGTAGAGCGCGGCGTCGGTGCCCAGGCGCCACGGGTCGCGGCAGGCGTTCCAGTTGTAGTCGCCGTCGTGGGGGTCCTCCAGGACCTCGCCGGCGGCCGGCTTCGGGGTCGTGGTGGTGTTCACCACGAAGTCCGGAAGCAGCCCGGTGTTCGGGGCGTACTGCGCCTGGAGGTCGGCGGTGACCTGCTGGGTCTTGTCGAGGACGGTGTCCCACGTGGTGTCGCCGGTCGCCTTCTTGAAGGCCTTGAAGTGGTCCGGCATCCAGTCCGACGTGCGGCTGATCCTGTCGTAGCTCCCGGAGGACCAGTCCCCGAGCTTGAGGAGGTGGGTGGACGGGTGCAGCTCGCTCGCCTTGACGGCGTTGATCCGCTTCACGGCGAGCGCCTTGTAGTCGTACGTCCCGTCGCTGCCCCACTGCCGGTCGGCGAGCAGCAGTCCGTACGCGAGGTCGAGGTCGCCGTCGGTCGCGGAGTCCGAGCCGTTGACGCTCTTGCAGCCGGTGTCCTGCTCCGCCGCCTGGAGGCCGGAGTTGTTGACGGACGGGTGGGCCAGGACGAACTTCAGGATGCCGTCGAAGATCTTCTTCGCGTCGGCGTCCGCGCCTGCCATGGTGGCGGTGATCACCAGGCCGTAGCCCTGGGCCTCCGCGACGTAGGGGTGGTCGGCGTCCGGGGAGTAGACCTCGTACCAGCCGTTTCCGCAGTTCTGCGTGACGAAGTACGACTTCCACTTCTTGTAGTAGTCCACGACCTTCGCATCGAGGGCCGACTGATCGCCGGTGGGCGTCAAGGTGCCTGCTGCGTACGGGACTTGATGGCTCCCGAAGGGGACGGTGGGTGTCGCGGCCGAGGCGCTGCCCGGCAGCGCGGCGGCCAGCCAGACCCCTCCGGCGAGGGCGAGGCTTGCGGGTATCAGGGCATGACGTCTCATCAGGCCTCCATGCCTGAACGGTGGATGAGTGGATGAGCGCGTGAAGCCGCGCGGCGCGCAATGCGGCGCGCTGCGCTGTGCTGAGAAACGCTAATGACCCGCCATGCCCGCGACAAGACGTTGGTTAGGAAAGTTTACTGTTGTTTGCGCCGAGCGCTTCCGGACCAGCGGTAGCAGAGCTCCGGGCGGCCGACTTGGCCGTACTGGGGGCTGCGGACGGCGCGGCCGCTGTCGACGAGGTGCTCCAGGTAGCGGCGGGCGGTGATGCGGGAGACGCCGACGGCCTGGGCGGCTGCGTTGGCGGAGATGCCCTCGCCGGTGTCGGAGGCGTCCCGCAGGGCGACGGTGATCGCCTCCAGGGTCGGCCCGCTGAGGCCCTTCGGGAGCACCGCCTCGGGGCTGCGGAGCGCGGCGAGCGCCCGGTCGACCTCGTCCTGGCCGGAAGCCTCGCCGCCGGCCAGCTCGTTGCGGTAGCGGGCCCAGCGCTGCAGCCGGTCCCGTAGGGAGGGAAAGGTGAACGGCTTCAGCAGATACTGGACGACGCCCACCGACACGGCCTGCCGTATAACCCCCAGGTCGCGGGCCGAGGTCACCGCGACGACGTCGGCCGTGTGCCCGGCCGCCCGCATCTTGCGGACGACCTGGAGGCCGTGTCCGTCAGGGAGGTTGAGGTCGAGCAGGATGAGGTCGACCGGCTCCCTCTCCAGAAAACGGAGCGCCGCGCCGCCGGTGTGGACGACGGCGGCGACCTCGAAGCCCGGAAGCCGCTCGACGTACAGACGGTGTGCGTCGGCGGCGACGGGATCGTCCTCGACGACCAGTACCCTCACGCTGCTGCTCATGCGCGGACCTCCAGATGCAGAGGCAACCGTACGGTGAACTCGGCGCCCCCGGCTGCCGCCCGCTCCAGCCCGACCGTGCCGCCGGCCCGGCGCGCCGCCTGCTCGACGAGGGCGAGGCCCAGCCCGTGGCCCTCGCTCTTCGTGGTCCAGCCGCGCCGGAAGACCTCGCGGATCGTCGCCGGGTCGACGCCGTGCCCCGAGTCGGCGACCCGCAGCAGCAGTTCGCCGCCGTCGACGCGGGCGGTGACCTCCACGCGGGGCCGGGTGCCGTTGCCGGCGGAGCCGTCGATGGCCGCGTCGATGGCGTTGTCGATGAGGTTGCCCAGCACCGTGACGAGGTCCCGGGCGGCGAGTTCGGCCGGCAGCACGCCGTCGTCGATCGAGCTGTCCTCGGTGACCGTCAGCTCGACGCCCCGCTCGCTGGCCTCCGCCGCCTTGCCGAGCAGCAGCGCGGCGAGCACCGGTTCGCCGACGGCCGCGACGACCTGGTCGGTGAGGGCCTGGGCCAGCTCCAGTTCGGCGGTGGCGAAGTCGACGGCCTCGGCCGCCCGGCCCAGTTCGATGAGCGAGACGACGGTGTGCAAACGGTTGGACGCCTCGTGCGCCTGCGAGCGCAGCGCCTCCGCGAAGCCGCGTACGGAGTCCAGCTCCCCGGTCAGCGCCTGCAGATCCGTATGGTCGCGCAGGGTCACCACGGTCCCCCGGCGCTCACCGCCGCGCACCGGCGAGGTGTTGACCACCACGACCCGCTCCGCCGTCAGATGCACCTCGTCCACGCGCGGCTCGGCGGCCAGCATGGCCCCGGTCAGCGATGTGGGCAGGCCGAGCTGGTCCACGTACCGGCCGACCACATCCTCGGGCAGGCCCAGCAGTTCCCGGGCGGCGTCGTTGCACAGTGCGACCCTGCGGTCGGCGTCCAGCAGCACCAGGCCCTCGCGGACCGCGTGCAGGGTCGCCTGGTGGTAGTCGTACATCCGGCTCAGCTCGGTCGCGGCCATGCCGTGCGTGTGGCGCCGCAGCCGCCGGTTGGCGACGTACGTGCCCAGGCCGCCGATCGCCAGCGCGGCGAGCGCGACGCCGACCAGCGCCGTGAGCTGGCCGCGTACCTGGTGGCTGATCGTGTCGACCGTTATCCCGACGCTGACCAGCGCCGTGATCTTCCCGCCGTCCTTCACCGGGGTCACGACGCGCACGGAGGGCCCGAGGGTGCCGGTGTACGTCTCCGTGAAGGTCTCGCCGCGCTGCGCCTGGGCGATGTGGCCGAGGAAGTGCTTGCCGATCAGCGACTTGTCCGGGTGGGTCCAGCGGATGCCCTGCGGGTCCATGATCGTGACGAACGCCACACCGGTGTCCTTGCGGACCTTCTCGGCGTACGGCTCCAGGGTCGCGCTGGGGTGGGCGGAGCGTGCCGCCCGCACCACGGCGGGTGAGTCGGCGACCGCCACCGCAGCCGCCACGACCTGGCCGCGGGCGGCGTCCTCGGCCCGGCTGTGGGCGTTGACGTACGCGAGCACCGCGCAGCCGGCGACCACGGCGGCCACGATCACGACCTGCATCGCGAAGAGCTGCCCGGCCAGGCTGCGCGGGCGTGACGGGTTACGGCGGGAGAACGGCACGCGCGGCATGCCACCAGTGTGCATGCCCTGGCGCGAACTCAATGTACGCAAACGTGACCTGGGTCACGAGGGCGCGCATAGTCACCGGGATGTGTCCACCAGAAGGCGTTGGGATGACGCCGGGACAGAAGGAGACAATGGTGTCAGCCGTCGAGGACCGGGGCCGTCGCAGAGACCGCACCCACTACCTGTACATCGCCGTGATCGTGGCCGTGGTCGCCGGCATCGTGCTCGGACTTGCCGCACCCGGTGTGGCCAAGGAACTCAAGCCGCTCGGCACCGGGTTCGTGTCACTGATCAAGATGATGATCTCGCCGATCATCTTCTGCACCATCGTGCTCGGTGTCGGTTCGATCCGCAGCGCGGCCAAGGTCGGCAAGCTCGGTGGCCTCGCGCTCGGCTACTTCGTCGTGATGTCCTTCGTCGCGCTCGGCATCGGCCTGGTCGTCGGCAACATCCTGCACCCCGGTGCCGGCCTCCACCTGGACGCCGCCGCGAAGGCCGTCGGCCACACCCAGGCGGCGACCATCACCGAGGGCCCCGTCGACTTCGTGCTCGGCATCATCCCGACCACCCTCGTGTCGGCCTTCACCGAGGGCCAGGTGCTGCAGACCCTGCTCGTCGCGCTGCTCGTCGGCTTCGCCCTGCAGGCGCTGGGCACGGCCGGTGAGCCGGTGCTGCGCGGTATCGGTCACCTGCAGAAGCTGGTCTTCCGCATCCTGTCCATGATCATGTGGGCCGCCCCGGTCGGCGCCTTCGGCGCGATGGCCGCCGTGGTCGGCGAGACGGGCGTCGACGCCCTCAAGGCCCTCGGCACGATCATGCTGGGCTTCTACATCACCTGCGCGCTCTTCGTGGTGCTGGTGCTGGGCACGCTGCTGCGGCTGGTGGCCAAGGTCAACCTGTTCCAGCTGCTCAGGTACCTGGGCCGTGAGTTCCTGCTGATCCTGTCCACCTCGTCCTCGGACTCGGCGCTGCCGCGCCTCATCGCCAAGATGGAGCACCTCGGTGTCGGCCGCCCGGTCGTCGGCATCACCGTGCCGACCGGCTACTCCTTCAACCTCGACGGCACCATGATCTACCTGACCATGGCCTCGCTCTTCATCGCCGACGCCATGGGCCAGCCGCTGGCCATCGGCCAGCAGATCTCCCTGCTGCTCTTCATGATGATCGCCTCCAAGGGCGCCGCCGGCGTCTCCGGCTCCGGTGTCGCCGTCCTCGCGAGCGGTCTCCAGTCGCACCGCCCCGCCCTGGTCGACGGCGTCGGCTTCATCATCGGCATCGACCGCTTCATGAGCGAGGCCCGGGCCCTCACGAACTTCGCCGGCAACGCGGTGGCCACGGTGCTGATCGGTACCTGGACCGGCGAGTTCGACCGCGACCGGGCCCAGCGGGTCTTTGCCGGCGAACTGCCCTTCGACGAGACCACCCTCGTCGATGCCGCCCCCGTCCCGGCCGAGCCCGCGGCGCCGCCGAAGGAGGCCGTCCCCGCCTGACGACCCCACTAGGGCCTGTCCGGCGGCCGGGTCGCGGGCAGCGCGCGGCGGGGGAACAGCCCCCCCGCGGAGCGGTCCCCCCTCTGCTCACTGCGAACGGGCCCCCGCCGCCCCCCGCGACCCGGCACCGTACGTCGTGTCCACGCGCGTGGTGGGGAGCCCGGCCGCCGGCGGTTCGCAAAGGTTCTTGCCGAGTCGGCAAGAACGTCAATCGGCGACCGCCGCCCAGAAGCGGTCGGTCACCGTGTCGAGGAAGTCCGTGCCCCGCTTACGGTCCTCGGCCGAGCCGCCGCCCCAGCTCAGCGTGGCGACGATCAGGGCCTGGTATTCGGTGTGCAGCCGCTCCAGCGCGTTCTCGATTCGGTGCCGGGGGACCGGCGCGATGGCGGAGACCTGGCGTACGTACGCCTGCCAGCGGGTGCTCGCCGCGTCCCGCAGCAGCTCGGCGAGCCGCTCGCCCTGCCCGGTCAGCCGTAGCAGCTCCGGCGGGGACAGCCCGAGTGCGGCACGCAGGGCGGCGGTCTGGGGGGAGGTGCCGGACCACTGGTTGCGCCGCTCCATACGCTCGTACTCCTTGAGCGGTACCCCGGTCATCCTGGCCAGGTCGGAGGCGGCGAGGCCGCGCACCCAGCGGTGTTCCAGCAGCGTGCCCGGCGCGCCCAGCAGGTCGGCCGGGTCGCACCACAACGCCCCTGCCAGCGCCTGTATTTCACGCCCGCTGGGCGACTCCGTCCCGCGCTCCCAGGCCGCGAGGGTCTCCGGCTCCACCAGCAGGCCGTACGACGCCCGCATGGCGTGGGTGACGTGGCCGTGGGCCATGCCCAGCTGCTCCCGCAGTCGCCGGGCGGCGACCCGGGCGAACGGCGGGGTGGGGGAGGGGGTTGACATCGCCTCAGGCTAGGGGCGACCGATGGGTAGCCACGTCGTACGTTCCAACGAACTGGTGGCCGAAACCGGACGCTGTTCTCGGAGGATGGTCTTACCGTCGGTAACCCTCTCGTGGCACAGTATCCCTGCAATGAGCTCGCCTTGTCATGGCTCTTTCATGCTCAAGGGTGCGGATGAAGGGACAGTCCCATGGACATACGCGGCAGAAGCGGGCGCGGACGAGGGCGCCGGACAGGATTACTGGCCACCGTGCTGGCGGCGTTGAGCCTCCTGCTGGCCGGCCTGGCCCCGGTTGCGGCCGCCGACAGCGGCTCCCTGCGCGACGTCGTGCTGGTCGGCAACAGCTCCGACGGCACGGTCACCCTCCTCGACGGCCACACCTTCGAGAACCTCGGCTCGATCAACGTCATCCCCGACAAGCAGGCGCTCTTCGACAGCTGGGACATCTTCCGCAAGACCCTCCACGACATCATCGTGAACCAGACCCAGGGCGAGCACTACGTCGACGACGCCCATCTCTCCCCCGACGGCCGCACGGTCTACGTCTCCCGTGGCACCCTCGGCGACGCCGCCGCCTTCGACGTCGCCACCGGCAAGGAGCTCTGGCGCACCGACATCGCGGGCTCCAAGGCGGACCACGCCGCCCTCTCCCCGGACGGCACCCGCTTCATCGTCTCCGCCATCGCCTCGTCCAAGGCCCAGGTGCTCGACACCGCCACGGGCGCCGTGGTGGGCGAGTTCGCCACGGGCTCGTACCCGCACGAGAACATGTACTCCGCCGACGGCAAGCACATCTACAACATGAGCATCGGCGTCACTTCCTTCCCCCAGGCCCTCAACTTCCTCAAGGGCACCAAGGCCGTCACCGTGGTCGACGCCGCCACCCTGAAGGTCGTCAAGACCTACACCTTCGACTACGGGGTCCGCCCGGCCGTCATCACCCCGGACGAGACGACCATGTACGCGCAGCTCTCCTACCTCAACGGCTTCGTCGAGTACGACCTCACCACGGGCAAGATCGTCAACACCGTGCACATGCCCTTCAGTGACAAGGCCGCCGCGCTCAGTCCCGACGACTACCCCCAGAACTCCGCGCACCACGGCATGGCCTTCAACGGCGCCAGGACCAAGCTCTGCGACGTCGGCACCATCGACGACTACACCGCCGTCATCTCCCGCCCCGCACTGACCACCGACGGCTTCGTCAACTACCCCACCGACGCCCTGCCCTACTGGGCCACCACCTCGGCCGACGGCAACTACTGCCTGGTGACCCTCAGCAACCTGGACCAGGTCTCCGTGATCGACTACCGCACCGCCAAGGAGGTCGCCCGCGTGGACGTCGGCGACTTCCCGCAGCGCGAACGCCTCGGCAAGGTCGACGAGTCCGCGCTGAGCGGGCTCACGGCGCCGTAGCGTCCTGGGGGTGCGCGGGATGCCGTCCTGCGCACCCCTCTTTCTGTTCCACGCGATCGCATCGATCACTACACGGTGGTCCCGCCACCGCCCGCCCCGCCTGGGGGTCCGGTCCGGCAGCAACGGTTCTCTCCGCGCCCACTGCACATCAGTCAACGGCACACCGAACCAACGATCCGACGATCTGAAAGAAGCGCCCGAGTCGCGTCCCGGCGCGTACCTCCTCCTGCGTGGGGAACGTCCGAACCGGCTAGCTGAGTTGGGCCGGGCAGCGGCGCGGGCGGCGGGATGCGGGGGCCCATGGAGGTCCTTCTCGGCATCGGGCCTGACGGTAGATCAACGGGCCGTCGGTGGCGCATGATGGAGGCGCCCGTCCCGCCGGAAGAGAGGTGCCGCGTCCCGATGAAGCGCAAGAGCAGAATCCTCCTGGCGGGCCTGGCCTCCGTGGGCGGCGCCGTCGCCGGCGCGGGCCTGCTGCACAACCGCCGGCCTGATCGCAGGGAACGCCTCCACGTCACGGTCTTCAGCGAGCCCGGCTACATGGGCCGCAACGAGAGGCTGACCTGGACCGGCGGCGAGCGCGAGGTCGTCCCGCTCACCCGGGTACAGCTGCCGCGCATCGGCTCGATCAGGCTGGAGCGGCTCGTGTACCGCTTCCAGCCCGAGGTGCGGCTGCCGAACATGTACATCCTGTGGCACGCCCTCACCGAGCGCCCGGACCGCACGGACCCCGAGGGCGGCGTAGCGAGCTTCATCGCCATGCACCAGCTCGCCGGCATGTTCGCGGTGGGCTTGTGGGAGCCGGTCCGCGAGTCCGAGGCGCGGTCGGGAGTGCGGCTCTGGGCCGGGCGCCCCGGCTATCCGCTGCCCGCGCACGACGAGGGGGACCCTTCCGGTAAGGCGGGTTCCGGCGAGGCGGCCGCTCCCGGCGCCCAGCCCTGGCACGACGTCCTGGCCAACACGCCCGACCTCGGCTCCTGGAGCACCCGCACCAGCTACCTCGAACTCGGCTACCACGACGGGAGCGGCCCCCGCTCCTGACCGGCCGCCTGCCCCCTCCGCACGCTGATCCAAAAGAGAAGCCCTAGGCCGGCCGCAGCCAGACCGTGGCCAGCGGCGGAAGCGTGAGCTGGATGCTGAGGGGGCGGCCGTGCCAGGGGTGGGGTTCGGCCTTGAGGGGGTCGGGGTTGGTGACGCCGCTGCCGCCGTACTGGGCGGAGTCGGTGTTGAGGACCTCGCGCCAGGCGTCGGCGGTGGAGCCGGTGTCGGGGACGCCGACGCGGTAGCCGTGGCGGACGACGGGGGAGAAGTTGCTGACGGCGATGAGCGGGTCGCCGGAGGCGGCGTACCGCACGAAGGAGAAGACGTTGTCCTCGGCGGCCTCGCCGTCGAGCCAGGCGAAGCCTTCGGGTGAGGTGTCGAGCTGCCACAGCGCGGGGGTCTCGCCGTAGACGTGGTTCAGGTCGCGGACGAGGTCGCGTACGCCGCGGTGGTCGGCGGCGGCCGAGTAGGTCGGGTCGAGCAGCCACCAGTCGGGGCCGTGGTCGTGGGACCACTCGGCGCCCTGGGCGAACTCCTGGCCCATGAAGAGGAGTTGCTTGCCCGGGTGCGCCCACATGTAGCCGAGGTAGGCGCGGTGGGTGGCGCGCTGCTGCCACCAGTCGCCGGGCATCTTGCTGACCAGGGCGCCCTTGCCGTGGACGACCTCGTCATGGGAGATCGGCAGGACGTAGTTCTCGCTGTACGCGTAGACCATCGAGAAGGTCATCTCGTGGTGGTGGTACTTGCGGTGGATGGGCTCGTGCTGCACGTACTCCAGGGAGTCGTGCATCCAGCCCATGTTCCACTTCAGGCCGAAGCCGAGGCCGCCGAAGCCGGTGGGGCCGACCAGATGGGTCGGCCGGGTCACGCCGTCCCAGGCGGTCGACTCCTCGGCGATGGTGACGACGCCGGGGCAGCGGCGGTAGACGGTGGCGTTCATCTCCTGGAGGAAGGCCACGGCGTCCAGATCCTCCCGCCCGCCGTGCACGTTCGGCGCCCATTCGCCCGCCTCCCTCGAGTAGTCGAGGTAGAGCATGGAGGCGACGGCGTCGACCCGCAGGCCGTCGATGTGGTACTCCTCGCACCAGTAGACGGCGTTGGCCACCAGGAAGTTACGGACCTCGGTGCGCCCGAAGTCGAACTCCAGCGTCCCCCAGTCCGGGTGTTCACCCCGGAAGGCGTGCTCGTAGCAGTGGGCGCCGTCGAAGTTGGCCAGCGCCCAGTCGTCCTTGGGGAAGTGGGCGGGCACCCAGTCCATGATGACGCCGATACCGGCCCGGTGGAGGGCGTCGACCAGGTACTTGAAGTCGTCCGGGCTGCCCAGGCGCGAGGTCGGGGCGTAGTAGGACGTGACCTGGTAGCCCCAGGAGCCGCCGAAGGGGTGCTCGGCGACGGGCATCAGCTCGACGTGGGTGAAGCCCAGATCGCTGACGTACGCCGGGAGTTGCTCGGCCAGCTCGCGGTACGAGAGCCCGGGCCGCCAGGACGTGAGGTGGACCTCGTAGACGGAGAGCGGGGCCTGGTGGATCGGGACGCGGCCGCGCCGGGTGAGCCACTCCTCGTCCCGCCACACGTGGTGCGAGGCGGCGACGATCGAGGCGGTGGCGGGCGGGACCTCGGTGCGGCGGGCCATCGGGTCGGCCTTCAACCGCCGCTCGCCGGCCGGAGTCGTGATCTCGAACTTGTAGCGGTCGCCCTCCTTGACCTCGGGGAGGAACAGCTCCCAGATCCCCGAGGAGCCGAGCGAGCGCATCGGGAAGCCGGTGCCGTCCCAGTAGTTGAAGTCGCCCACGACCCGGACGCCGCGCGCGTTCGGCGCCCAGACGGTGAAGCGGGTGCCGGTGACGCCGCCGTGGCTCATGGGCTCGGCGCCGAGGGCCTGCCAGAGCTGTTCGTGGCGGCCCTCGTTGATGAGGTGCAGGTCGAGTTCGCCCAGGGCGGGCAGGAAGCGGTACGGGTCGTGGACCTCGTGCTCGCCGTCGTCGTACGTCACGAGCAGCCGGTAGTCCGCGGGGATGTCCCGCAGCGGGAGCACCGCGCCGAACAGGCCGTCGCCCTCGTCGAGCAGCTCGGCCCGCAGCCCCAGCCCCTGGGCGGCGACCGCGACACCCCGTGCGTACGGGCGCAGGGCCCGGAAGACCACGCCGCCCGGCACCGGGTGCGCGCCCAGCACCCCGTGCGGGTTGTGGTGGCCGCCCTCCAGCAGGCGCTGCCGCTCGCCGGGGTCGAGCTGCGGCGCCGGCCGTACGCCACGGTTCTGGGCCTCGGCGGTGGGCGCCGGGACCGGGGCCGGGGTGGCGGACCGTACCGGCAGGGGGGTGGTGGTGGCCGGTCGCGGGGCGGTGCCCGAGGCGGGCGGGCGCTCGGACCCGGCGGGGTCGTAGCCGCGCGCGACGGCTTCCGGCTGGGATCCGGGGCCGGGTTGCAGGCGATCGGTCACGATGAGGTCCTCCCTGGAGGGGATTGCGCGAGCCGTTGGACGGCAGACATGGGGATGGGGAGCCAGGCAGGGCGGTGCCGGGCCTCGTAGAGCACTTCGTAGACGGCCTTGTCGGTCTCGAAGGCCCGTATGACGACCGGTTCGTCACGTGGATCGGTGCCCGCGGTCTCGGCGTAGCCCGCGCAGAAGGCGGCCCGGTTGCGGTCGGCCCAGTCCGCGGCCCCCGCGGCCGTCGGGTCGCGGTGCCGGGCAGCGTAGTCGAAGGACCGCAGCATGCCCGCCACGTCCTGCACCGGCGGTGCGGGCCGCCGCCGCTCGGCCAGCGGCCGGGCCGGTTCGCCCTCGAAGTCGATGAGGACCCAGCCCTGCGCCGGCGTGCGCAGCGCCTGGCCCAGGTGCAGGTCGCCGTGGATCCGCTGGGCCGCCAGTACGACGCCCCGGTCTCCCAGCTCGGCCAGGTCGTGGAAGGCGGTGCGCAGTTGCGTACGGAAGGGCCGCAGCGCGGGGACCGCCAGTGCGGTCGCGTCCAGCCTCTCCGCCATGGCCGCCGCCAGCACGGCGATCTGCGGCCGCCGCAGCACCGCCTTCGGCATGGTCCGCGCCAGCGCCAGGTGCACCTCTGCTGTGGCCCGCCCCAGGGCGGCCGCCTCACCGGCGAAGTCGGCCCCCTCGTCCACCGCCCGGAGCGCCAGTTCCCAGGCGTCCTTCGACCCGGGCAGATACCTCTGCAACACCCCCAGCGTCGCGGGCTCCTCGTACACCCCCACCGCCTCGAACCACGCCGCCGGCGCCGCCACCCGCCGCGAGCCCGCCCGGCCCAGCGCCAGCGACAGCTCCAGGTCGGGGTTGGGACCGGGGGCCACCCGGCGGAAGAGCTTCAGGATGAACGTATCGCCATAGACGACGGACGTGTTGGACTGCTCGGCCGTGGACAGCCTGGGCGGGAGCGCGGCCGGGATCTCGATCCCTTCCTCGCAGCCGAAGCGCAGCTCCCCGGCCCTGCCCGGGGCCCGCAGCCGCTCCAGCAGTACCCCGGCCAGCCGGGGGTCGTACAGCGCCTCGTAGATCGTGAGCCCGTCCAGCGGGCCGCCGACGGCGTGGCCGATCAACGCGGGGGCGAGCGGCGGCGGGAGCAGCGGGCGGGTGCCGAGGACGAGCTGATAGCACTCGGGGCGCTGGTCCGGCTGGTGGACGTCGAGCAGCAGGTGCAGCATTCCCGGGGCGCCGATCCGGCCGTCACCCGGCAGCAGCTCGGTCGCGGACACCAGCCCGAACCCGGTGATCGGTCGGCCCTTCCCGGCGAACCACCGCTGCCGGGGCAGCCACTCCCGCAAGAGAGGGGTGAGCGCCTCCAGCAGGCCCGGGACCTGCGACGCGGCGGCACCGAACGGTTCGGTCGGGATTGCGGAGGAGCGAAGCCACGAGGTGTCCGACATGACGTCCTTTCCTCGGAAGCCGGGGGCCGGGGAGCCGGGAGGGCCGGGCCTGCTGGATCCCCTCAGTGAAGGGGCGAGGGATGGGGGACGACCGACGGGGGGAACGTGTCGGACGAAAGCCATCCGCGCAGGTGGTGCAGTTGGCGTACAAAGATCCTGCGAAGGCCCGGCACGGTGGAGCCTGCCCCTGCGGCTCTGCGCAAAACCGCGCAGAGCCGCCGAAGCCATAAGGATTACGCCGCGTCGCGGCGCAGCCGGAACCAGTAGAAGCCGTGTCCCGCCAGTGTCAGCAGGTAGGGCCACTCCCCGATGGCGGGGAAGCGTACCCCGCCGATCAACTCGACCGGATGCCGGCCGTTGAAGGCGTGCAGGTCGAGCTCGGTCGGCTGGGCGAAGCGCGAGAAGTTGTTCACGCACAGCACCAGGTCGTCCCCCTGTCCCTCAACTGAGGGGGCCTCCCGGAGGAACGCCAGGACCGCCGGGTTGGTGGACGGCAGCTCGGTGTAGGAGCCGAGCCCGAAGGCCGGATTCTGCTTGCGGATCTCGACCATGCGCCGGGTCCAGTGCAGCAGCGACGACGGGCTGCTCATCTGGGCTTCCACATTGGTGACTTGGTAGCCGTAGACCGGGTCCATGATCGTCGGCAGAAACAGCCGCCCGGGGTCCGAGGACGAGAAGCCGGCATTGCGGTCCGGGGTCCACTGCATCGGCGTACGGACCGCGTCGCGGTCGCCGAGCCAGATGTTGTCGCCCATGCCGATCTCGTCGCCGTAGTAGAGGATCGGCGAGCCGGGCAGGGACAGCAGCAGAGCGGTGAACAGCTCGATCTGGTTCCGGTCGTTCTCCAGCAGGGGGGCGAGCCGGCGCCGGATGCCGATGTTGGCCCGCATCCGCGGGTCCTTGGCGTACTCGGCGTACATGTAGTCGCGCTCTTCGTCCGTGACCATCTCGAGCGTGAGCTCGTCGTGGTTACGCAGGAAGATGCCCCACTGGCAGCCGTCCGGGATCGCGGGCGTCTTCGCCAGGATTTCCGAGACCGGGTAGCGGGACTCCCGCCGTACTGCCATGAAGATGCGCGGCATGACCGGGAAGTGGAAGGCCATATGGCATTCGTCGCCGCCCTTGCGGAAGTCGCCGAAGTAGTCGACGACGTCCTCCGGCCACTGGTTGGCCTCGGCCAGCAGCACCGTGTCCGGGTAGTGGGTGTCGATCTCCTTGCGGACCCGCTTCAGGAAGCCGTGGGTGCGCGGCAGGTTCTCGCAGTTGGTGCCTTCCTCCTGGTAGAGGTACGGGACCGCGTCCAGCCGGAAGCCGTCGATGCCGAGGTCCAGCCAGAATCTCAGCGCCGCGAGGATCTCCTCCTGCACGCGCGGGTTCTCGTAGTTGAGGTCCGGCTGGTGGGAGAAGAAGCGGTGCCAGTAGTACTGCTTGCGCACCGGGTCGAAGGTCCAGTTGGAGGTCTCGGTGTCGACGAAGATGATCCGCGCGTCCTGGTAGCGCTTGTCGTCGTCCGCCCATACGTAGTAGTCGCCGTACGGGCCGTCGGGATCGGATCGGGACTGCTGGAACCACTCGTGCTGGTCGCTCGTGTGGTTCATGACGAAGTCGATGACCACCCGCATTCCGCGCTGGTGCGCGGCGTCCACGAACTCCACGAAGTCGGCGAGGTCGCCGAATTCCGGGAGCACCGCCGTGTAGTCGGAGACGTCGTAGCCTCCGTCGCGCAGCGGAGAGGCGAAGAACGGGGGCAGCCAGAGGCAGTCGACCCCGAGCCATTGCAGGTAGTCGAGCTTGGCGGTGATGCCCTTCAGATCTCCGACGCCGTCGCCGTTGCTGTCCTGGAACGAGCGGACGAGGACCTCGTAGAAAACCGCCCGCTTGAACCAGTCGGGATCGCGGTCCTTGGCGGGGGTGTCCTCGAAGGTGTCAGGGACGGGTTCGTTGACGATCAAGTGGGTGACCCTCCAGTCGCGGGAGTAGGTCGCAGAGAGAGGATGTGCGCGGGCGCGGGCCCTCGGCCCGGTTCCAGGCGCACATAGTTGTCCCTGCCCCATTGGTAGGTCTCGCCGGTGAGCTCGTCGCGCACCGGGATGGACTCGTGCCAGGCGAGGCCGAGTTCCGGCATGTTCAACGACACGGTTGCCTCGTGGGTGTGGTGGGGGTCGAGGTTGACGACCACCAGTACGACGTCGTCGCCGGAACGTTTCGAAAACGCGAGCACCGCGTCGTTGTCCACGGGGTGGAAGCGCAGGTTCCGGAGCTGCTGAAGCGCGGGGTGTCGGCGTCGCAGCCGGTTCAGAGCCGTGATGAGCGGGCTCAGCGAACGGCCCGCGGCCTCCGCCGCGGCCCAGTCACGGGGCCTGAGCTCGTACTTCTCCGAGTGTAGGTACTCCTCGCTGCCCTCGCGCACGGGAACGGACTCGCAGAGCTCGAATCCCGCGTACACCCCCCAGGAGGGGACGAGGGTCGCGGCGAGAACGGCCCGCACTTCGAAGGCGGGGCGGCCGCCGTGCTGCAGATAGGCATGCAGGATGTCCGGGGTGTTGACGAAGAAGTTCGGCCGCATGTAGCCGGCCGCCTCCCCGGACAGCTCGGTGAGGTACTCCGTGAGTTCATCCTTCGTGTTGCGCCAAGTGAAGTATGTGTACGACTGCTGGAAGCCGATCTGCCCCAGCGTGTGCATCATCGCGGGCCGGGTGAACGCCTCGGCAAGGAAGATGACGTCCGGGTCGGTTCGGTTGATGTCGCCGATGACTTTTTCCCAGAAGACCACCGGCTTGGTGTGCGGATTGTCGACCCGGAAGATCCGTACCCCGTGGTCCATCCAGTACCGCAGGACGCGCTCGGTCTCGGCCACCAGGCCGGCGAAGTCGGCCTCGAAGGCGATGGGGTAGATGTCCTGGTACTTCTTCGGAGGGTTCTCGGCGTACGCGATCGAGCCGTCGGCACGGTGCGTGAACCACTCCGGATGCTTCGCCACCCACGGGTGGTCCGGTGAGCACTGGAGGGCGAAGTCGAGGGCGATCTCCATGCCGAGCTCGCGGGCACTCTCCACGAAGAAGTCGAAGTCCTCGATGGTGCCCAGGTCCGGATGGATGGCGTCGTGCCCGCCCTCCGGGGAGCCGATCGCCCAGGGTGAGCCGACGTCATGCGGGCCGGGGGTCAGCGAATTGTTGGGTCCTTTGCGAAAGGCTGATCCGATCGGGTGAACGGGCGGCAGATAGACCACGTCGAAGTCCATCGCGGCGACGGCCGGAAGCCGGTCGGCGGCGGTGCGGAAGGTCCCGGACTTCGGTGGCCTGATGCCGAGCGGGTCGACCTCCGCGCCTTCCGAGCGGGGGAAGAACTCGTACCAGGAGCCGAAGAGGGCCCGCTGCCGCTCCACCTGGAGGGCGACCGACCGGGCGGAGCTGACCAGCTCACGGAGCGGGTAGCGGTCCAGGAGGGCGGTGACCTCGGGGTCGTTGGCGGCGGCGTGGCGCGCCGAGGGCGGGCGCGTCTCGTCCCGCAGGGCTTCGACAGCGGCCGCGATCACCGCCCGGTTCTTCTTCTTCGGCACCCCGGTGACGGCGCGTTCGAACAGTTCGGCGCCTTCGGCGAGCACCAGGTCGGTGTCGATCCCGGCCGGGATCTTGATGCCCGCGGTGTGCCGCCAGGTGGCGATCGGATCGCTCCACGCCTCCACGGTGTACGTCCAGCGCCCTTCGGAGGTGGGGGTCACCTCGGCCCCCCATCGGTCCGTGCCGGGCGCCAGCTCCCTCATCGGCGTCCAGGGACCGCTGCGTCCGGACGGATCCCGCAGCACGACGTTGGCGGCGACCGCGTCATGGCCCTCGCGGAAGACCGTGGCGGTCACCTCGAAGGTCTCGCCGACCACCGCTTTCGCGGGCCGGCGCCCGCAGTCCACGAGCGGGCGGATGTCCAGGACGGGGATACGGCCGATCATTGGCTCACCTGGTTGCGCTGGAAGTTGGGCGGTGGATGCAGCTGGTGGCGGTGCCGGGGGCGGAAGCGGGTGATGTGCCTCAGTCCTTTTTACTTGCTTTTTCCCTGGTATGTCGTGGTGGGTGCTGGCGGGCATGGCCGCTCCTGTCCGCGTTCACTCGGGTGGACCGATGCGAGTTGGCTGGGACGAGAGAGATGTGCAGGGAGGTGTGCGCCGCACTGCGCAAGGGGGAGCCTGCCCATTGGATGACGGCTGAATACCCGGAGGGAAGGGGTACCGGGCCGTAAGTTCTAAATGCCCTGTGAATACCCCGGAAGACGACGCCTTCCGGGGCACTCCTGAACGGGCCGACTCACCCGGTGACCTGCAGAAGGCGGTTCGGGGTACCGAGACCGGCGCCGGTGACGACGCCCTTGGCGGCGGCGTCCGTGAGGGCCTGGGCGACCTCCGCCGGGGCCGCCGCCGGATGATCGGCCAGATAGAGGGCGGCGGCTCCCGCGACATGCGGGGTGGCCATGGACGTACCGGAGTAGGTGTCCTTCGCGGAGTCGCTGGTGTTGACCGATGAGGTGATGTCCACGCCCGGCGCGTAGAGGTCGACGCGCGCCCCCCAGTTGGAGAAGCTCGCCTGGGCGTCGGTGGCGTCGCTCGCCGCGACGGTCAGGGCCTCCTTGACCCGGGCGGGTGAATACAGCGAGGCCGGGAGGCTGTCGTTGCCCGCCGCGACCGCGAAGGTCACGCCGGAGGCGATGGCCCCGCGCACGGCGGCGTCGAGCTGGCTGTTGGCCAGGCCGCCGAGCGACATGTTGGCGACGGCCGGCTTCTGGGCGTGCTGGGTGACCCAGTCGATGCCGGCGATCACCTGGGCGGTGGTGCCGGAGCCCTGCGCGTCGAGGACCCGGACGGCGACGATGTCCGCCTGCTTGGCGACACCGTAGGTCTCGCCGGCGATGGTGCCGCTCACGTGGGTGCCGTGGCCGTTCTCGTCATCGGCCGTGGTGTCGTTGTCGACGAAGTCGTAGCCGTACGAGGCACGGCCGCCGAACTCCTGGTGACTGATGCGTACGCCGGTGTCGATGACGTAGACCTTCACGCCCGCGCCGGCCGTCGCGGGCCAGCTGTAGGACGTGTCCAGCGGCAGGGCCGGCTGGTCGATCCGGTCCAGGCCCCAGGAGGGCGGATCGATCTGGGTGTGGTCCAGGGACACTTCGGTGTCCTGCGCGACGGAGGCCACCGCCGGGTCGGCGGCGAGCCGCTTGGCCTGGCTCTCACCGATCCTCAGCGCGTAGCCGTTGAGCACTTTGCTGTACGCGTGTTCGACCGTGCCCCCGTATCTGCCGGCGAGCTGCTTGCCGGCCACCGACGGCGCCTTGATCCCGGAGCCCTGCTTCAGGGTGACGATGTAGCTGCTGGTCACGGATCCGGGCGACCCGGCGCCGAGTATTCGCCCTTCGACGACCGCGGCATGGGCGGGCAGGGTCACGGCGGACAGCGCGACGGCCGCCGCGGCGGCGGCCACGCAGGCCCCGAGCCGCCGCTCCCTTCTGCTGCTGATGCGTGGGAATGGCATGACGAAAGTCCCCTCC
The DNA here is from genome assembly GCF_042751495.1 of Streptomyces sp. NPDC059373. Lineage (NCBI taxonomy): Bacteria > Bacillati > Actinomycetota > Actinomycetes > Kitasatosporales > Streptomycetaceae > Streptomyces > Streptomyces sp. NPDC059373. The sequence goes on from NZ_JBHYXC010000028.1 coordinate 101,324, forward strand.
TCAGACGTCACGCAAAGGATTTCGTGCGGGACACTTCACGCACAAGGGGCTCACGGTGGTGTAATCGGCCAAATCACCCACGCCCACCCATTGATGAGAACGGTGTCCGGACCGTGGTTGCGCCACCATCAAGCGGAGGGTTGCCGCTACCTTCGAGATGTGAAGGCTATTCGTCGATTCACCGTGCGAACTGTCCTGCCCGAACCTCTACGCCCGCTTCAGGAGCTGGCGCAGAATCTGCGCTGGTCCTGGCACCCCGAGACCCGTGAGCTGTTCCAGTCCGTCGACCCCGAGGGCTGGCCGGCCGCTTCCGGTGATCCGGTAAGGCTGCTGGGGACCGTCTCCAAGGAGCGACTGAGCGCCCTCGCCAAGGACCGCCGCTTCCTGCGCCGGCTCGCCGCCGCGGCGGAGGACCTGAGCGACTACCTCACCAATCCCCGCTGGTACCAGGGCGCTGCCGAAGAGCCCGACGAACTCCCGTCCGCCATCGCCTATTTCTCGCCCGAGTTCGGGATCACCGCCGCCCTGCCGCAGTACTCCGGCGGGCTCGGCATCCTGGCCGGCGATCACCTCAAGGCCGCCAGTGATCTGGGCGTACCCCTGATCGGCGTCGGCCTGCTCTACCGCCACGGCTATTTCCGGCAGTCGCTCTCCCGCGAGGGCTGGCAGCAGGAGCAGTACCCGGTCCTGGATCCGAACGAGCTGCCGCTCGCCCTGCTGCGGGAGGAGGACGGCACCCTCGCCTCCGTCGTCCTGGCCCTGCCCGGCGGCCGCTCGCTGCGCGCCCACATCTGGAAGGCCCAGGTCGGGCGCGTACCGCTGCTGCTGCTGGACTCGGACGTCGAGGAGAACCATCCCAACGAGCGTGACGTCACCGACCGGCTCTACGGCGGCGGCAGCGAACACCGGCTGTTGCAGGAGATGCTGCTCGGCATCGGCGGCGTGCGGGCCGTGCGGACGTACTGCCGGCTCACCGGGCACGCCGCGCCCGAGGTCTTTCACACGAACGAGGGGCATGCGGGCTTCCTCGGCCTGGAACGTATAAGGGAGCTGAGCGAGGCCGACGCCCCCGACGGGCTCGGCGACTTCGACTCCGCGCTCGAGGCGGTCCGGGCCGGCACCGTCTTCACCACCCACACGCCGGTCCCGGCCGGCATCGACCGCTTCGACCGCGAGCTGGTCGCCCGGCATCTCGGCGACGGCGGTGAGCTGGGCGGCGTCGACGTCCAGCGGGTGCTGGAACTCGGCATGGAGACGTACTCCGGCGGCGACCCGAACGTCTTCAACATGGCCGTGATGGGACTGCGGCTCGCCCAGCGGGCCAACGGCGTCTCGACCCTTCACGGTGCCGTCAGCCGGCGGATGTTCGCCGGGCTCTGGCCCGGCTTCGACCCCGAGGAGGTGCCGATCACCTCCATCACGAACGGTGTGCACGCGCCCACCTGGATCGCCCCCGAGGTCTTCCGGCTCGGCGCCCGCCAGATCGGCACCCAGCGCGCCGAGGACGCCATGATGATCGGCCGGTCCGACCGCTGGGAGTCCGTCGCCGACATCCCCGACACCGCGATCTGGGAGCTGCGGCGCGTGCTGCGCGAGCAACTCGTCGAGGACGTACGGCGCCGCGTGCGAGCCTCATGGCGCCAGCGCGGCGCCGGACAGGCCGAACTGGGCTGGGTCGACAACGTCCTCGACCCGGACGTCCTGACCATCGGCTTCGCGCGGCGCGTCCCCTCGTACAAGCGGCTCACACTGATGCTCCGGGACCAGGACCGGCTGATGGAGATGCTGCTCCACCCCGAGCGGCCGATCCAGATCGTCGTCGCGGGCAAGGCGCACCCGGCCGACGACGGCGGCAAGCGGCTCGTACAGGAGCTCGTACGGTTCGCCGACGACCCGAGGGTGCGGCACCGGATCGTCTTCCTGCCGGACTACGACATGGCCATGGCCCAGCATCTCTATCCCGGGTGCGACGTCTGGCTCAACAACCCGCTGCGCCCGCTCGAGGCGTGCGGGACCTCCGGGATGAAGGCCGCGCTGAACGGCTGTCTCAATCTGTCCGTCCTGGACGGCTGGTGGGACGAGTGGTTCGACGGCAACAACGGCTGGGCCATCCCGACCGCCGACGGCTTCCGCGCCGAGGACGACCCGGACCGGCGGGACGACATCGAGGCCACCGCGCTCTACGACCTCATCGAGGGCCAGGTCGCACCGCGCTTCTACGACCACAACGGCCACGGTCTGCCCGAGCGGTGGATCGAGATGGTCCGCCACACGCTGACCACCCTCGGACCCAAGGTCCTGGCGGGGCGGATGGTCCGGGAGTACGTCTCCCGGCTGTACGCGCCGGCGGCCCGGGCCCACCGGGCGGTCGGCGGGGACGCGGCGCGGGAACTGGCCGAGTGGAAGCGGCGCCTGCGGGAGCAGTGGCCCCGGGTCTCCGTCGACCACGTCGAGGCGGGGGCGGTGGGCGGCTCCCCGGAGCTCGGCTCGACGCTCACGCTGCGGGTCCAGGTCGCCCTGGGCGAGCTCGATCCGGGTGACGTCGACGTCCAGGCGGTCTCCGGCCGCGTCGACGAGTCCGACCGCATCGCCGATCCTGCCGTCGTCTCCCTCAAGGCGACGGGCCGCCCCGACCTCGACGGCCGCTGGCACTACGAGGGGCCCCTCACCCTCGACCGCACCGGCCCCTTCGGCTACACCGTCCGTGTCCTTCCGACCCACGCCGCGCTCGCCACGTCCGCCGAGCCGGGGCTCATCGCGGTCCCCGCGGAATCGGAGGGAATGACGGCGGGGCTGCTGCGCTAACTAAATGGCCGGGTTGGGGGTAGGCCGTCTCCCCCAGCTAGACGCTGGGAGGTGCCCCCAAGGCGGGACGGGCTGGCCCAACCCGGCCGCACCCGGCGACGGGCGCGTACCACGACGGTGGGTGGCCGGGGGTGCGTGGGCGGCCTCGCGTCCGTGGCCGGGTTGTGCCAGCCCTCCCCCAGACTCTGTCTGGGAGGTGCCCCCATCTCGCTTCGCTCGCCTTGCGGAACGTTCTCCCACAACCCGGGGG